>NC_015259.1:635000-943797 GCF_000192745.1 Polymorphum gilvum SL003B-26A1 | reverse complement strand
AAGCCCTCGGAGAAGAAGGCGCGCGAAAAGGCCGAAGCCATCCGCCGCGCCCGCAAGCTGGCGCGCAAGCGCGCCCAGCGCGAAGGACTTGTCCCGGGCAAGGCTACCCGTCGTTGAGACCCGGGCGCATCCGCTCGATGCGCCGCGCGATGCCCTGGCAACGGCCATGAACCGGGCCGGTCGGACTTCCGGCCGGCCTTTTGGCTTTTCCGGCGAAATTTCCTATATCCCTAACGAATTGGGCAGAGCGCCTGCAATCGGTTGGTTGACAAGATGACGCATGCCAGCAGACTTCGCATGATCGCCACCCTGGCAGGCCTGATCCTGCTCGGCGGCTGCCAGACGTCCGAAATCTACAACGACGTGCCGATCGACCGGGCCGCCGGCTCGGACGCCAATATCGCGTCGCTGACCGCCGTGATCACGGCCAATCCCGCCGACGCGCAAGCCTACAACACCCGCGGCATCGCCTACGGCCGGGCCGGCAGGCTCGACAAGGCGTTGGAGGATTTCAATACCGCCTTGCGCCTGGATCCCTCGTCCTATCAGGCCTATGCAAACCGCGCCCTGGTGGAAAGGCGGCGCGGCCAGATGCAGAATGCCATCGCCGACTACGACCGCGCCCTGCGGGTCAAACCGGACTACGACGTCGCGCTGGTGGGACGCGGCAACACCTATCGCCAGCTCGGCCAGTACGCCCAGGCGCTGCGCGACTTCGACACCGTCATACGGCGCAACAGTTCCGACGCGCGGGCCTTTCACAATCGCGGCCTGATCTATCAGGCCCAGGGCCTGCATGCCTTCGCGATCGAGGATTTCGCGACGGCGATCGGGCTCAATCCGAATGCGGCGGAGCCCTATATCGCGCGGGGAATTTCCTACCTGGCGATCAACGATCCCAACGCCGCCCTGTCCGATCTCTCCGATGCGGTCAATCTCGACAAGAACTCCGCAAGCGCCTGGGCGAACCGGGGTATCGCCTTGGAAATGCTTGGAAAAAAGAACGACGCGCAGCGCAACTACAACCGCGCGATCGGCCTCGACGGCAGCAACGTGGTCGCCCGGGACGGGCTTTCCCGCGTGAACCGGGGCTGAAACGGCATCCCGAACGCCTCCTACTTGTCTGCTACATCCCTGCTAAAACCCACCGGATACCCACCGGAGACCTGCGGCGGTCAGAACGGGCACGGCGCATGGAAGGCGCAGCGCCGCCCGTCGGCCGGATGATGGATCTCCAGATCCTCGGCATGCAGCTGCAGCCGGTCGGCGGCGCTCAGGGCATCGTCGTGGGCGTAGAGATTGTCGCCGAGGATCGGATGGCCGAGACTGAGCATGTGCACGCGCAACTGGTGCGAACGACCGGTGACCGGCATGAGGCGGACCCGGGTGACGCCGCGCTGACGCGCCAACACCTGCCAGCGGGTCAGGGCAGGCCTGCCGGTTTCGACACAAACCTTCTGCATGGGCCGGTTCGGCCAGTCGCAGACGAGCGGCAGGTCGACCTCGCCGGCCTCGCCCTCCAGTTCGCCCCACAGGCGGGCGACATAGGCCTTGGCCGTCCTGCGACGCTCGAACTGGAGGCCGAGGTGGCGATGGGCGGCGGCGTTCAGCGCCAGCACCATGACGCCTGAGGTGTCCATGTCGAGCCGGTGGACGATGCGCGCCTGCGCGAAGCGCTCCCGTGCCCGGCTTTCCAGGCAGTCGGCATGACCTTCGCCCTTGCCCGGCACGCTGAGCAGGCCGCTCGGCTTGACGACGACCAGGATGTCGTCGTCCGCATGCAGCACGTCGAGGCGCGGCTCGCGCGGCGGGGCGTAGCGGAACGGCTTGGGGACTACGCTCGTCATCGGCCCGCCTATACAGCGTCCGGCGCAAAAAGGGAAAGGCGCAGCGACCGCGGATCGCTGCGCCGGATCTCCCGTTCAGGTCAGGCGTGCCCGGAGCAGTACCCGGAGCAGTACCCGGCTCAGACGGTGAGGATCGCCAGAATGCCGGTCAGGACGAAAACGGCGGCGGCCGGGATCCAGCCCTTGGCGCCCATCGCCATGCCGACCGCCAGGGCGACGATGTTGGCGATCATCATGACCCAGCCGAGGATGGTGGCCGAGGTGCCGCCGAAGGCAAACATGATCAGGCACAGGACCACCGTCAGGACGACGATAGTGCCGATCTTGGAAAAGTTGATGAAGCCTTCGTAGGTACGCTCGTGTTCGGCGTAGTCCATGGCCGGCGCGGAATGTTCAGACATGCGTTCCCCCAGGATCTCGTTAGAGTCGGTTCGTCCGGCCCTTTATAGCAAAGCCCTCGGTCCGGGCAATCGCCTGCTTGCCGGACAATGCAAGCGAAGCCGCACCGCCTGAGACGGCCTCAGGCGGCCGGATGCTGCGGCCCGAGCCCGGCGGCGGCGAGCACGGCGTCCTGCCGGGCACGCACCTTCGCGGCCTCGAAGCCCTCGATCTGTTCGTTGAACAGCCGGTAGAAGTTCAGTTCCGCACGCAGGTGCAGGAACACGCCGCCCAGCCCGATGGCCGCCCGGTCCATGAACACGAATTCGCGCGGCACGCGCACCGGACCCTGTTCCTTCAGCGCCTTGTGCACCCGGAACGCTTCCCGCCGGCCATATTCCGCCGGACTGATGCCGTCGGCGATCGCCCGGACCCGGTCACTCAGCAGCGGACCGTAGATGAACCGGGCCCAGATGTTCAGCGTGTCGATGAGCTCCCTCGTCAGGCCCTTGAAGCCCCAGCGCTCGTAGGCCGAGACGATGCGCTCGTCGTCATCGTGGAGCAGGCCGAGATAGAGGTCGACGACGCCTTCGACGAAGCTTTCCGGGAAGATGCGGATGCAGCCGTAATCGAGCAGGTTGATGCCGGCCGGCTCGTCGGCGTCGGAAAACACCGTGTAGTTGCCGAGATGCGGATCGCCGTGGATGACGCCGTAATGGCTGAAGGGATGCCACCAGGCGTGGAACATGGTCGCCGCCAGCCGGTTGCGCGCCTCCAGGCCGTGGTCCTTGAAGTCGAGCAGCGGCCGGCCATCCAGCCAGCCCATGGTGAGCAGGCGCCGCGTGGACAGGTCGGGCACGACCTCGGGCACGCGGATGCGCGGCTCGTCGGCCAGGATCCGGCGATAGACGACGATGTGAGCCGCCTCGCGGGCGTAGTCGAGTTCCTCGCGCACCCGGGCGCCGATCTCCTTGGCGATCTCGCGGGTGTCGATAGCCGGCCGCATGCGCCGGTGCAGCGAGAACAGCATGGACAGCTGCTGCAGGTCCGCCTCGACCGCCGAGGCCATGTCCGGATACTGCAGCTTGCAGGCGAGCGGGGCGCCGACGAGGCTGGTCGCCCGGTGCACCTGGCCGAGCGAGGCCGCGGCGGCCGGCTCGTGCTCGAAGGAGGCGAAGCGCGCCTGCCAGTCGGCACCCAGTTCGGCGCGCATGCGCCGCTTGACGAAGGCCCAGCCCATGGGCGGCGCGTTGGCCTGGAGCTTGGCCAGTTCGGTCGAATATTCCGGCGGCAGCACGTCGGGGATGGTCGACAGCAGCTGCGCGACCTTCATCAGCGGCCCCTTGAGGCCGCCTAGGGCCGCGGCCAGGTCCGCCGCGCCCTTCTCGTTGTCCAGGTCCATGCCGAGCAGGCGAGCACCGGCAAGCTTGGCAGCGATGCCGCCGACATTGGTGCCGACCCGGGCATAGCGGCCGACCCTTGCGGTCAGGCGGTTGGCTTCGCGGTCGCGTTCGGACGCCATGACGGGTCTGATCCTCCACAATGATACCGGCCAGGGCACAGGCCCCTCCGCTATGTAGGCCGTTTCGATGGCCGGACCAGAGTCAGGCCAGCGTCAGTCAGACCGGAGTCAGTCAGGCGGGCGCCGCCGCGAAGGCCTGCAGCGCCGCTGCGATCCGGTCGCGATGGCGGGTCAGGCCCTTGTAGGCGAGCTGGTCGACGTCGAGCGCCAGGAGCTGGGTGAGCAGCCCGGCGGCGAGTTCCGCTCTCCTCGGGTGGTCCTCCAGGGCGCGGATCGGGTCGTGATGGATCTTGATCGTGAACAGCACGTCGCCGCTGTCCGGCAGCCGGCGCAGGGTCTGGCGCTCGACCCGAACGAACAGCGCGGCCAGCGCCGAGGCGCCGTCGGCCTCGATCTGCGGCGTCAGCTGCTTCGGTTCGGGATGATGCAGGTCGGCATCGTCATAGATCGACCAGTTGAGCCGCCCGACCAGCTGATCCGGTTTCAGGTTGTCGAAGATGCGGTCGACGACCTGGCCCATGCGGCCGGCGAAGCCCGGCACCTTGGTGTGGATGGCCGCCATCGGCTGGCCGAACTTTTCGGCCAGCGACCAGGACGAGGGAAAGCACAGCGAGGCGGCGGCGAGCCGGTAGCCGCCCTCGCCCTTGCGCATGATCACCAGGTCTTCCTGCACCAGCCGGGAGGCGGTCAGCAGCGGCGGCTCGTCGGCGTCGAGCGCGACGCGGCGATCGGTCGCACCCTGCGCTCCGGTGACGATCACGGCATCGCCGGCGCGCCGGTAGCGCGTCGGATGGGCCTCGGACAGATGCGCGACGAGCATGCGCAGCACTTCGGCCTGCGCCGCCCCGGTCTCCGGCTCGGCGCGGAAGACGACGTCGCGACGCTCGGCAAGCAAACGCGCCTTCTGGTCGAGATGGGCAATCAGATGGCCGTCGGGATCGAACCATGCGGCCGGCGCCACCGGTTCCAGCCCGATGGAGAACGGTTGTTTCGAGCCGTCATAGGGGGTGTGCCGGAAAACGTTCATGATGCGGCGGGGGCGGGTGTGCCGCGTGCCGCATGGGCCAGCTCCAGCCGCACCATCGCGCGCAGCCCTGGCATGTCACTGATCGCCCTCATCGGTCCAACTGCTCCATGACCTCGTGGTCCAACCCGTTCAACGGATTTGCGTCGAAGATAATCCGGGCTCACGGAAAGGTCGAGCAGCCCGTCCGGGCTGGTCTCGCGGCGCGCGACGTCGCAGGCCGGCAGCAATGTCGCCTGCACGCGGGCCCTCCTCTGGCAGCTTCGGTTCCTTGCCGATCCACCGACCCGGTCCCAGCCGCAGGCCCGCCTTCGGAACGCAAGGGATGGCTCAGGAATACCCCGCTTCTTTCTGGTGGCGGACGGCCAGGACCACCGCCACATCGCCGTCCAGCCGGTACAGCGCGACATAGCCGCTGTCGCCAAAACCAATCAGCCATTCCCGGAACGCCGGATCCATCGTCTCGACCGGGCGCCCCGCGCCGGGATGCGCCGCCACCACCTGCATTTCCTCGCGTATCGCCCGCACGGCACGGGACGCGGCGGCGGGGTTCCTCAAGGCGAGGAAGCGGTAGCAGCGCTGGACGTCCCGCAGGGCTTCCGGCGTCCAGATCAATCGCGGCATTGCGGCGGGTCCACGTCCTCCCCAGCCTCGAGCCGCGCCAGCCAGTCATCAGCCTCGGCGTGGGGGACGTGCCGACCGGTCGCCTGATAGGCTCCCCAGGCGGTCATCGCATCTTGCCTGAGCGCCTCGCGCTTTTCCTCGCGCTCGACATACTGGGTGATCGCCTCGCGCATCAGGAAATGCGCGGAGCGGCGCTGCGCCTTGGCGAGCTGGCGGACCCGATCGTGAACATCCGGATCGAGCTTCACGGTGACGGGATGGGCAGCAGGCATGGACGCTCCTCGGGTATCAAAAGGTAATACCAAAAATATCACATGTCCTTCCGCCGTGCCACGGGCATCGCCCCGGCGGATCGCCTCTCGCCGCGCCTGCGGACGCTTCGCCTTCCGAGGCATGCCCGCGACTCACGCGCCGTCCATTGCCTCCAGTTCGTCGATGATGCGCTCGATCACGGACAGGCCCTTCTTCCAGAAGTCCGGGTCCGCCGCATCGAGGCCGAAGGGCGCGAGCAACTCGGAATGGTGCCGCGTGCCGCCGGCCTTCAGCAGGGCGAAGTACTTCTTCGCGAAGCCTTCCTCGGCCTCCTGGTAGACCGCATAGAGCGAATTCACCAGGCAGTCGCCGAAGGCATAGGCATAGACGTAGAACGGCGAGTGGATGAAATGCGGGATGTAGGTCCAGAAGGTCTCGTACCCCTCGCCGAGCCGGATCGCCGGACCGAGGCTCTCGGCCTGCACCTCGAGCCAGATCTCGCCGATCCGCTCCGACGTAAGCTCGCCGTCGCGGCGCTCCGCGTGCACCTTGCGCTCGAAGGTGTAGAAGGCGATCTGGCGCACGACGGTGTTGATCATGTCCTCCGCCTTGGCTGCCAGCATGACCTTGCGCGCGGCCGGCGTCGTCGCCTTGTCGAGCAAAGCGCGGAAGGTCAGCATCTCGCCAAACACGGACGCCGTCTCGGCGAGCGTCAGCGGCGTCGGCGCCATCAGCGGCCCGTTCGGCGCCGCCAACACCTGGTGGACGCCGTGGCCGAGCTCATGGGCGAGCGTCATGACGTCGCGCGTCTTGCCCAGGTAGTTGACCAGCACATAGGGATGCGCGCTCGGCACGGTCGGGTGGGCGAAGGCGCCGGGCGCCTTGCCATCGCGCGCCGGGGCGTCGATCCAGTTTCGGACGAAGAACCGCCCGGCGATCTCCGACATCTCCGGCGAGAAGCCGGCATAGGCGGCAAGCACCGTGTCGCGCGCCTCCTCCCAGGGAATGACGCGCGTGTCGGCCTTGGGCAGCGGCGCGTTGCGGTCCCAGTGGTTGAGCCGCTCCATGCCGAGCCAGCGCGCCTTGAGGCGGTAGTAGCGGTGCGACAGGCGCGGATAGGCCTCGCGCACGGCGGCGACCATGGCGTCGACGACCTCGCGCTCGACCCGGTTGGCGAGGTGGCGGCTGTCGGCGATGTCCTCGAACTTGCGCCAGCGGTCGGAGATTTCCTTGTCCTTGGCCAGCGTGTTGGTGATCAGCGTGAACAGCCGCAGATTGTCGCGGAAGGTCGCCGCCAGCGCCTCGGCGGCCGCCTTCCGGGTCGCAGGATCCGCGTCCTGCAGCAGGTTCAGCGTCGGCTCGACGGCGAGCTCGCGACCGTCGACGGAAAAGCGCAGCGAGGCGATGGTCTCGTCGAACAGGCGGTTCCAGGCGCCGCGCCCGGTCACCGACTTCTCGTGGAACAGCTGCTCGACCCGGTCCTCGAGCTGGTAAGGCTTCTCCTTGCGCAGATCCTCGAACCAGGGCCGGTAATGGGCAAGGCCCGCGTCGGCGGCAAGCGCCGCCTCCAGCACCGCGTCGTCGATCGAGTTGAGCTCCAGGGTGAAGAACAGCAGATGCGAGCCGGCGGTGGTGATGCGCTCCTGCACGTCGCCGTAGAACTTCTGCCGCGCCGGATCCGTGGTCTGGCCGGAATAGACCAGGCCGGCGAAGGAGATCAGCCGGCCGAGCAGGTCCTCCAGCGCCTCGTAGGCCTTGACCGCGGCGAGCAGGCCGGCGCGGTCGCCGGACGCCAGATCCGCCAGCGTGCCCTTGTAGGCCGTCTCGAAGGCCTTCGAACGGTCCAGCGCGGCGGCGAGGTCCGCCTTGACCTCCGGCGCATCGGGCGCGGGATAGAGATCCGTCAGGTCCCATTCGGGCAGGCTGCCGAGGGCGGCGGCGGATCGGGCGGGATCGGAACGGGTCATGGGTCCTCCGGTTGGATGTCGCGGCCGGCTGGACGCGGACGCGAGCCGGCATTCCCCCTGTTTAGGGCGCAATGCCCCGGTTCGGCAATCGCCGGCCTCAGCACGGGCTGCCATCGGGTGGACGATTTGTTTACCCGCCTTCGACCAAGATGGCCCGAATTGGAACAGTTGCCAGCCGTTCGCGGCGCAGACGAGGCCCCATCACCATGCAGCCGGCCACCGGGCGCATCCTGATCGTCGACGACGACCCGATCCAGCGCCGCCTTCTCCAGGAGGCGGTGCAGCGCTTCGGCTACCGGTTCAAGACCGCCGACAACGGCGCCGAGGCGGTGCGCATCATGACCGGACCGGAAGGCGCCGAGATAGACCTCGTCATCCTCGATATGGTGATGCCCGAACTCGACGGCATCGGCGTGCTGCGCCGGCTGCGCGCGGAACGCATCGCCACGCCGGTGATCGTGCAGACCGCCCACGGCGGCATCGACACGGTGGTCAACGCCATGACCGCGGGCGCGCAGGACTTCGTCGTCAAGCCGGTGGCGCCGGAGCGCCTCGACGTGTCGATCCGCAACCTGCTCAAGGTCTCCGCGCTGGAGGGCGAGATCACCCGCATCCGCAAGCAGGCCGCCGGAACGCTGACCTTCGCCGACATCGTCACCAAGTCGCCGGCGATGGAACGGGTGCTCAGGCTCGGCCAGCGTGCCGCCTCGTCCACCATCCCGATCCTGATCGAGGGCGAGAGCGGCGTCGGCAAGGAGCTGATCGCGCGCGCCATCCAGGGGTCGGGCGAGCGCAAGTCGAAGCCCTTCGTCACCGTCAACTGCGGCGCGATCCCCGACAACCTGGTCGAGTCGATCCTGTTCGGCCATGAGAAGGGCGCCTTCACCGGCGCCGTCGACAGGCACGTCGGCAAGTTCCAGGAGGCCCATGGCGGCACCCTGTTCCTCGACGAGGTCGGCGAACTGCCGATGGAGGTGCAGGTCAAGCTGCTGCGCGCCCTGCAGGAGGGCGAGATCGACCCGATCGGCGCGCGCCGGCCGGCGAAGGTCGACTTCCGACTGATCTCGGCGACCAACCGGCGGCTGATCGACCTGGTCAAGGAGGGCCGCTTCCGCGAAGACCTCTACTATCGGCTCAACGTGTTCCCGATCTGGATCCCGCCGCTGCGCGACCGCACGGAGGACATCCCGGCGCTGGTGCGCCACTTCCTCGCCCGCTTCGCCGCCGAGGAGGGCAAGCCGCAGGTGAGTTCGGTCGCGCCCGAGGCGCTGGCGATGCTGCAGGCCTATGCCTGGCCGGGCAACATCCGCCAGCTGGAGAACGCCGTGTTCCGCGCCGTCGTGCTGTGCGACGGCGACCATCTGACCGTCGCCGACTTCCCGCAGGTCGCAGCCGCCCTCGACCATCCCCTGCCCGCCGCCGAGATGCCCGCCGTCGAGGCGCCCGCCGGCGCCCGTCCGGCCGCCGAGCCCGCCTTCGCCGCGCCGGACGGCTCGGCGCCGTTCGGCTTCATGCGCAGCCTCGCCGACGACGGCCACGTGCGCACGCTCGAGGCGGTCGAGGAGGAGATGATCCGCACCGCGATCCATCACTATGCCGGGCGCATGACCGAGGTCGCCCGGCGGCTTGGCATCGGCCGCTCGACGCTCTACCGCAAGCTCAAGGACTACGGCCTCGACGACGGCGACGCGCAGGACGCGGCCGAATAGGCCGGGGGCCGCCCGAACCGACGAATCCGCTTGCGTGTCCTCCTTTCGCGACAAGATCAGGCGCCGGAAAGGCCCGTCGGGGCGACGCAAACGGTCGACGTTTTGATATTTTTTCATTTAAAATCATATATTTGAATGAAAACAGAGGACTGCGGGATATTTTCTTGTCAGACGTTGCATTTCCGCCACTATTGGGCCTCAAATGAAATCACGGTAAAATGTTCTTAACTTGGGGCGGCTAGTTTCACTCCCGTGATCGGGGGGGTGCAAACCGGTCGGAAGACCGTCAGACTGCGAGAAGTGATTTGCGTGAACGGATAGTTCGAAGCTACGCCGTCAAGGGGTTGCAGCGTGCCGCGGCTCTTGTATGCGTATTGGGCGCCCTCCTCCTGGCGCCGCTCCTGATCGTTCCGGATCTTTCCGCCGCTCATGCGGAAACCAGGACCCTCAAGCTCTACAACACGCACACCAAGGAACGGGTGGAGATCACCTTCAAGAAGAACGGTCGCTACGTTCCCTCCGGCCTGCGCGACATCAACCGCTTCCTGCGTGACTGGCGTCGCAACGAGATGACCACCATCGACCCGCAGCTGCTGGACCTAGTCTGGGAAGTGTATCAGGAGGTCGGCGGGCGCGATTACATCCACGTGGTCTCCAGCTACCGCTCTCCGGCCACCAACAACATGCTGCGCCAACGTTCACGCGGGGTAGCCCAGAACAGCCAGCACACGCGCGGCAAGGCGATGGATTTCTTCATCCCCGGCGTCGACCTGACAACCCTGCGGGCCACGGGCCTGCGCAAGCAGGTCGGCGGCGTCGGCTTCTATCCGACCTCCGGCTCGCCCTTCGTCCATCTGGATACCGGCAGCGTGCGGCACTGGCCGAAGATGTCCCGCGCCCAGCTTGCCAAGGTCTTCCCCGATGGGCGAACCGTTCACATCCCGTCCGACGGCAAGCCGATGGCCGGATATCAGCAGGCGCTCGCCGACCTCAAGTCCGGGCGCCGTTCGTCGCCGACCGTGGTCGCCGCCGCCGCGCCTTCGGGCACCGGGCCGCGTACCACCGGCCAGAATCTGACCGCCGGCCAGGATGGCGACCTGGTCCGCCCCGCCCCCGGACGCAGCAGGAACTTCCTCGCCGCCCTGTTCTCCGACGAGGAGGAGGACAACGAAGAGGCGGTCGCCTCCGCCCGCGTCGCGGCCGTGCGGCCGGGCGCACCGGTTCCGCCGGGCGCCGTTCCGGGCAACGCTCCGGGCGTCGGGCAGACCGCCAACGCCTCGACGGCCGGCGCCAACGCCCCTGTCACCGTCGCACCGCCGGTGCCCGTGCTCAAAGCGGAAGCCGCCCCCCAGCCGACCGAAGACCCCGCACCGGCCGTGTCCGTGCCGGCACTGGTGGCCACCGCGCTGCCGCGCACCAAGCCGCAGCCGGCGGCCGGCACTCTGACCCTCGCCTCGGCTGCCACGGCCGCGCCGAACACGCTCGATTCCCAGCGCCTCGCGCTCGAAAGCGGCGCCGCACCCGCGGCGGCCTCCACCCCGATCATTGCGAGCACTGCGACCGTCGCGCCGGCCGACGCCGGCCGCTTCGCCCTGCCGCCGATCAAGCCCGCCGCGCTCGTTGCCTCCACGGCGACGGACCCGGTTGCCGCCATCGTCGCCGCGACCGGCGGCGATCCGGACGCTGCTCGCAAGCCCCAGATCGGCACCAGCACCCTTGCCTATGCCTCGGCGACCGGAACGCCGGCCCAGCCGACAGCCCAGTCTCTGCTGCAGGAGAAGGTCGCGGCAGCTGCCGCAAGAGCCGCCGAGGCCCGCAACAAGCCCGCCAGGCCGACGTCCGTTTCCGGTCAGGTTCCGCCGGCCGTGATTCACGATCCGCTGGCCGGCTTCGCCAGCCTGCCCGACAAGTCCGCGCCGCAGCTGATCTCCGGAACCGCGACGACCCGCAACGGCACGTTCTCGATGCTCAGCCACCCGAACCAGCGCGCCCTGAACACCTTCCTGGCGCCGGGCAACCGGTTCCTGAGCAAGGGCTTCGACAGACTGCCGTACGACGACCTGCGCACGGACCGCTTCGCCGGCGCCGCCGTGGTCGTCCTTCCGGTCATGTTCACCCGCTGAGCCGCAGTCCGACGAGCCGCAAGCGGTGCGAGGCGGGCTGTCCCGCCCGTGCCCTGCGTTCCTAGCGTGAGATCGGCCGCAGCCAAGCGCAGAATCGGGGCCAAGCGCCAAGGGCGCAGCGGTGCGCACCGAGCCAATCAACCAACGCTCTGGCAACGAACAGGCCCCGGGTCTCGCGCTGCTCGCCCGGGGTGACGGCGGAGGGCTGCTCGCCCGGGTGACCTCCGGGAGGGAGGCCCGACCCGATGACCTTCGGGCGGGTCGTGACGAGGCTGCGGCGGCCGGGCCCGCACGGGCGCGAGTGGACCGCGATGGGGCGAACCCATCGCAGTCCGAGGTTACATGTTGCCCTGAACCGCCATGCCGAGGGCCTGCAGGTAAAGGTCGAGGACGGCCTCTTCCTCTTCGCGCTCATGCGGCTGCTTCTTGCGCAGCGAGATCACCTTGCGCAGGATCTTGACGTCGAAACCGTTGCCCTTGGCCTCCGCATAGACGTCCTTGATGTCGTCGGAGATGACCTTCTTCTCCTCTTCCAAGCGCTCGATACGCTCGACAAAGGCTCGCAGCTGGTCCGCGGCAACGCCGCCCGGATCTGACATGGGTAGGCTACTCCTGTTGGGTTGGATCGGGGCATTGCCCTGCCAGACTCCCGGCGGCCGGTCAAGACGCCTGGCCGCCACACCAGACGCTGGTCCCGCTATGGCAATCGGTCTCAATGGCCGGGATGGCTGGTCTTGAACGCTTCCTTCTGGGCCTCGGAGGCTTCGGTCTGGTACTTTTCCTTCCAGACATCATAGGGCATGCCGTAGACGGTCTCGCGTGCCTCGTCCTTCGGCATGTCGATACCGCGTGCCTGCGCCGCCTCCTGGTACCAGTTGGACAAGCAGTTGCGGCAGAAGCCGGCGAGATTCATCAGGTCAATATTCTGCACGTCGGTCCGCTGGCGCAGGTGCTCGACCAGGCGCCGGAACGCGGCGGCTTCCAGTTCGGTGCGGGTCTTCTCGTCAAGGCTCATCGCTGTCTCTCCCTGGCATTGGCCGCTCGGGCGGGCCGGTCAGTCGCCGCGCGATCCATAGTGGCAGATTTCGCGCAACGCGGGCATTCCGGCAAGACCCGCGAGCAACGGCGTCAGGCGCTCCGCCCAGTCGGCGACGCCGGTCTCGTCCGCGATCAGGTCCTGGCGCACCTCGATCAACGCATGGGCGAGGCCGCGCGAGGTGCAGTGACGGTACATGGTGTCGTTCTTGAGCGCGCCGTCATAAGGCTCATTGTCGCCGACGACCAGGGCGGGATCGCGCGCGAGACCCTCCAGCAGGGGAACCACCGCGCGCGGGTCCTTGTCCCACAGGATGCCGGCGTGCCACGGCCGCGGCGTGCCGCGCCAGACCGGCGTGTAGCTGTGGATCGATATCACCACCGGCGGGGAGCCAAGCGCGAGCATGCGGTCGAGCGTCGTCTCGATCAGATCGTGATAGGGCCGGTGGAAGCGCTCGATGCGGGACTGCCGCTCCGCCGCATCGATGCGGGCATTGCCCGGCACCACGGCCCCGTCCGACAACCGCATGACGATGGTCGGATCGTCCTCGCCGCGGTTGGGATCAATCAGCAGCCGGGAGAAGGTCGTGAACAGGGCCGGCGCGTTCAGCCGGCGCGCCAGTTCCAGCGTCAGCGGACGCACGCCGATGTCATAGGCGATGTGACGCCGGAACTGATCTGCCGGCAGGCCGAGGTCGCCGTATTCGACCGGGATGTCGTTGCGGGCATGGTCGCAAAGGAGCAGCAACCCGCCGGCAAGGTCACCCTCGACGGATTCGGTCGGCACGAAGGGCGCGCTATGGGCCTGGGGCCGGGCGGAGGTCTGGCAGGTCATGATCGGCACGGACGGGCGCAATTGCGGATGACGCAGGGATCGGAGTTCCGTAGGAATAGAGCAACACACCCGGCGAACCAACACCCATTGCATGGCAACCGACACCCGTTTCGCACCTTTCCTCAAGAGCCTGTTCGATGCCGCCGTGGCAGCGGCGCATCCCGCACAGTGCCTGCCAGCCCACCTGCCCGAAGCCGACGGACGCATCGTCCTGCTGGCCGCCGGCAAGGCGGGTGGGGCGATGACCGAGGTTGCCGAACGGCACTACCGCGAGGACCGCGGGCTGGGGCCCGACCGTCTGACCGGGCTGTGCGTAACGCGCCACGGCTATGCGCGGCCAACCGGCAGCCTCGAACTGGTCGAGGCCGGTCACCCCGTGCCCGACGAGGCCGGCGTCGAGGCCACACGGCGGGTGCTCGACCTCGCCCGGACCGCCGGCCCGGGCGATCATGTCGTGGTGCTGCTGTCGGGCGGCGGCTCGGCCAACTGGATCGCGCCGGTCGCCGGCGTCTCGCTGGCGGACAAGCAGGCGCTGACCAAGGCCCTGCTGCGCTCCGGCGCGACGATCGACGAGATCAACACCGTGCGCAAGCACCTGTCACGCATCAAGGGCGGCCACCTGGCCCAGGCGCTCGGGCGCGGCGCACGGCTGACCACGCTGGCGATCTCCGACGTGCCGCGCGACGACCCGGCGGTGATCGCCTCGGGACCGACCGTGCCGGATCCGACGACGCTCGCCGATGCCCGCGCGATCTGCCTTGCGCGCGGCATCGAGCCGGCCGCCTCGATCCGCGCCGCGCTTGCCGATCCGGCCAACGAGACCCCCAAGCCGGGCGATGCCGCCTTCGAGCCGACCACCTTCCGGATCGTCGCCCGGCCGAAGGCCTCGCTCGAGGCGGCGGCGCGCGTCGCCGAGGCTGCCGGCTACGTGGCCGTACTGCTCGGCGACAGCCTGGAGGGCGAGGCACGCGATCGCGCGGCGGAGCACGCCCGCCTGGCCCGCGAGATGGCGGGGGCCGGACGGCGCTGTGTGCTTTTGTCGGGCGGCGAACTGACGGTTACGATTCGCGGCGACGGACGCGGCGGACCGAACCAGGAATACGCGCTGGCTCTGGCGCTGGCTCTTGACGGGGCTCCCGGCATTGCGGCGCTCGCGGGCGACACCGACGGCACCGACGGCGGACGCGGGCTTTCCACAGATCCGGCCGGCGCCCTCGTCGATCCCGGCACACTGGACCGCGCGCGGGCCAGGGGCCTTGATGCCGCCTCATTTCTGGCCAGAAACGACAGCACGGGTTTTTTCGAGACACTCTCGGATCTGCTCGTCCCGGGACCGACCTATACGAATGTCAACGACTTCCGAGCCATCGTCGTTGACAAGACCTGACCGGCCCCGCAAAAAGCCTAGATTCGAATGCCGCGAGACAAGCGATTGCAGATGAACACAAATGGGGTGCGCCGCCTGTCGGGATCGATCATCCACCGACTGCTTGCCGGAATGCCGGCAAGTGCCCTGGCCGCACTTCTCGCTCTGGCGGTGTTCGTGGATCCTGCCCGGGCGGACTTGCGCCTGTGCAACAAGACCGAAAGCCAGGTCGGTGTCGCCATCGGCTACAAGGACAAGACCGACTGGGTCACGGAAGGCTGGTGGAACCTTTCCCCCAATTCCTGCGAGACGCTGGTTCCGGGTGCCCTGGTGTCACGGTATTATTACATCTACGCGGTTGATTACGACCAGTTCGGCGAATGGGGCGGACGTGCCTACATGTGCACGCGCGAAAAGGAATTCACCATCCGCGGGATAGAGGATTGCGTGGCGCGCGGCTACGAACGCACGGGCTTCTTCGAGATCGATACGGGCGAACAGAGCAATTGGACGGTTCAACTCACCGAACCGGTACAGCAGGGGACAGGCGGACGATGAGGCGCAACAGACGGGTAAAGATCCTCGCAACCCTCGGCCCGTCGTCCTCAGATCAGGCTAGCATTGAGAAGCTCTACCAGGCCGGCGCGGACGTGTTCCGCATCAACATGAGCCATGCCGACCACGCTCTGATGCGCGAGCTGGTCGGGCGGATCCGGGCGGTCGAGGACGCCGTGCGCCGGCCGATCGGCATCCTGGCCGACCTGCAGGGCCCCAAGCTGCGCGTCGGCAAGTTCACCGACGGCCCGGTAGTGCTTGAGGACGGTGCGACCTTCGTGCTCGATTCCGATCCCGCCCCCGGCGACGTCACCCGCGTCCATCTGCCGCATCCGGAAATCCTGCGCGCACTGGAGCCCGGCCACCGCCTGCTGCTCGACGACGGCAAGATCCGCCTCAGCGTGAGCGAATGCACGGCCGAGCGCGCGGTGACCCGCGTCGAGGTCGGCGGCAAGCTGTCCGACAAGAAGGGCGTCAGCGTGCCCGACAGCGAGATCGCCATGAGCGCGCTGACCAACAAGGACCGCAGCGACCTGACGGCGGTGCTCGACGCCGGCGTCGACTGGGTCGCCCTGTCCTTCATCCAGCGCCCGGACGACATCGCTGAGGTGCGCAAGATCGTCCGTGGACGCGCCGGCGTGCTGGCCAAGATCGAGAAGCCGCAGGCGATCGACCGGCTGGACGAGATCATCGAGTTGTCGGACGCGCTGATGGTGGCGCGCGGCGACCTCGGCGTCGAGATGCCGCTGGAGAAGGTTCCCGGACTGCAGAAGCGCATCACCCGCGCCGCGCGGCGCGCCGGCAAGCCGGTCGTCGTCGCGACCCAGATGCTGGAATCGATGATCACCGCGCCGGTGCCGACACGCGCCGAGGTGTCGGACGTGGCGACCGCGGTGTTCGAGGGCGCCGATGCGATCATGCTGTCGGCCGAATCGGCCGCCGGCCAGTTCCCGGTCGAGGCGGTCCAGACCATGGACCGGATCGCCCAGGAGGTCGAGCAGGACGCCAACTACCGCACCATCGTGCACGCCCAGCGCACGGACCCGGAAGCCACCGGCGCCGACGCGATCTCCGCCGCCGCGCGCCAGATCGCCGAGACTCTGAACCTCGCCGCCGTGGTCTGCTACACCTCCTCGGGCGCGACCGGCCTGCGCGCCGCGCGCGAGCGCCCGTCGACGCCGGTCATCGCCCTGTCGCCGGTCGTCTCCACCGCGCGCCGCCTGGCGCTTGCCTGGGGCCTGCACTGCGTCGTCAGCGAGGACGCCCACGACGAGAACGACATGGTCGACCGCGCCTGCCGGATCTCCTACCAGGAGCATTTCGCCAAGCCGGGCCAGCGCATCATCATCACCGCCGGCGTGCCCTTCGGCACCCCCGGCTCGACCAACATGCTGCGCATCGCCTTCGTCGGCAGCGACGGCCTCGGCGGCATCTGAGCCGGAGGCCGGAAGCCGGCCCGCAAGACGGCCGGGATCAGACCGCCGTCTTGTGCTGTCCGGCGCGCGCGATCACCTCGGCCAGCGCGGCGATCGCGGTCCGGGTTTCCTGGCCGTGGGTATGGTGCGGCATGTGGCCGGCGCCTTCCAGCACGATCAGCCGGACGTTGGGCAGGTCCTGCTTGAGGCCGGCCGCATGGATGGTCGGCCACACGACCCTGTCGTCGTCGCCGGTGATGACCACGGCCGGCTGGCGCAGCGAGGGATAGAACGGCGCCTGTTCGGCCAGGTGATCGTTGAGCGCGGCGAGGTCGCAGGCATTGGCGCGGAAGCTGCGCGGACGGAACACCAGCGGCAGCCCGATGGCGCGCGCATAGCCCTGCGGCGGCTCGCCCGGAGCGAACACGCCACGCAGGGACGACGGCGCCATCAGTTCGGCCGCCGGCAGCGCCAGCGTATGACACAGCAGCGGCCCCACCCCGGGCAGCGCGGCAAACCGGTAGTACCAGGACACCTTGCCCGGCCAGGGGTGGCTGGCCGGCGCGACGAGGGCGAGGCCGCGCACCCGCGCCGGCTCCTCAAGCGCGAGCGCGGCGGCGACTGCGGCGCCGAAGGAATGGCCGACGGCGACGCAGCGGTCGATGCCGCAGTGCTCGAGCAGGGCCGCGATACGGCGCGCCTGGGCGGCGGGCGCGGCCTGCAGCGGATCCGAGCGCTCGGAATGGCCGAGGCCGGGGCGATCGACGAACAGCATCGGATAACGGCCGCGCAACGGCTCCAGGAAGGCCAGTTCGAGATCGGCCAGGTTGCCGCTCGCCCCGTGCAGGAACACCAGCACGGGCAGGTCTGCGCGGCCAGGGTCAGGAGGCACGAAGCGATAGTGCAGGCGCTCGCCGGCGATCTCCGCGAAGGAGCCCGTCGGACGGTGCGCAGCAAGGATCCTGCGCCGGCGGAATTCGGTGTAGCCCGCCAGCAGGGCCAGCACGGCGAGAAACGTGGCAATCATGGCGTCGACATAGCGCGGTTCACGCCGAAACGGAAGCGGGCTCCTGCGCCGCCATCCGGACCGCGCCCCGGACCGCGCCCCGTCCGGCCCTTGGCCCGCCGGCCGGCATCAGATCGGCGCGCCCTGCTCGGCCTTTTCCAGCGCCTCGACGGCCTTGCGGGCAGTGTCGAGACCGGGATTGATCTCGAGCGCCCGCCGGAAGGATTGCAGGGCGGCAGCGCGCTCGTCGAGCTGGCGCTGGATGATGCCGAGGCCGGACAGCGCACCCCAGTGGCGCGGCTCGAGCGCGAGCACTCGCTCGATGTCGACCAGCGAGCGGCCGTAGTCCTGCAGCAGGTAGTGGGCGGTCGCGCGCCGGTTCCAGCCTTCGGTGTAGTCGGGCCTGAGGGACACGACGGTGTCAAGCAGGTCGAGGGCGAGCGGATGGTTGCCGGCCTTGAGCGCGCTCGCGGCCCGTTCCATCAGCAGGTCGACGGTGTCGCTGCCCGACTGCAGCCACAGGATCTGGATCTTGCGGGCGATGCGCCGGGCGGTCTCGTCGTCGGGAGCCGCGGCGAGGTTGCGGAAGAGGACGTCGAGCGGTGTGTCCTCGGGCGGCGCCTCGACACCCTCGACGCTCTCGTCGGGCAGCGTGCCGAGATCGTCGGGCGAGGCCTCCTCCTCGCCCGGCCCGAGCTGGGAAGGAAGGGCGGGCGGCGCGGCCTCAAGGGCCGGCAGCCAGACGAACAGGAATCCGAGAAGCACAAAAATCCGCATGCCGACGAGTATGATCCGTCGGCTGCGGCGGTCAATCCGAGAAACGCACAAGGAGGCGCTCACGAGTTCGCGAGCGCGTCTGCGGCTCAGCCCTGGCGGGCCTTGTAGCGCGGGTTCTTCTTGTTGATGATGTAGACGCGGCCCTTGCGGCGAACCATGCGGTTTTCCCGGTGACGCGCCATCAGCGACTTGAGCGAGTTCTTGATCTTCATCGTTCCGTCCCCCGGAAGGGCCCTGCTGTTCAACTCAAAAGAAACGGGCGCGTGAAGCGCCCGCATGGACGGCGGCCTTGCGGGCGGGACCGCATCGCGCCGAATGGCGCACGATCCCTCTCCCCGGCTGCCTGCACAGCGACCGGCCGTGACCGTCCGCTGCGCGAAAATGGTGGGCGTGACAGGGATTGAACCTGTGACCCCTACGATGTCAACGTAGTGCTCTCCCGCTGAGCTACACGCCCGAAAACCTCGGAAAGAAGCGCCGAAGCGCTGCGGTGGACAGCGATATAACGGGGATCGCCGACCGGTGCAAGACCCGAAATCGGAGAACCGTCAAACAATCGACGGCCTTCCTGCCGCCCCCTGCCAGCCTGTGGAAAGCCGACTCAGGCTGCCAGCATGCGCTCCACTTCCTGGACCAGGTCCTTCAGGTGGAACGGCTTGGACAGCACCTTGGCGTCCTTGGGCGCGTTGGAATCGGGATTGAGCGCCACGGCGGCGAAGCCGGTGATGAACATCACCTTGAGATCCGGATCGAGCTGGGTCGCGCGCCGCGCCAGTTCGATGCCGTCCATCTCGGGCATCACGATGTCGGTCAGCAGCAGGGCGAAGGGTTCCTCGCGCAGCCGTTCATAGGCGCTCCGGCCGTTGTCGAACGAGACCACGTCGTGGCCGGCATTTTCGAGCGCCTTCGCCAGAAAGCGCCGCATATCGTTGTCGTCTTCCGCCAGAAGGATCCGCGACATGTTCTGCAACCGTCAAACTCCACCATGAACGCTCCAGCGCAGGCTGCCCCGCTCCGGACTTTCCGGTTTTATAGTTCCAATTCGCCGTAAAGATAGAGTGAAGCACGGCCGAACGCGCAGCGCCACGACTTGTTGTGGACAGGTGCGTTGATTCCTTGGCAACATTACGGTGTGACAATTCCCGGTCGAAAGTGGGCGCGGGGGTCGGGCGCCGGATCTAAAGAGCGGAAGAGCAGAATGCGGATCGTGACAGACTTTCGCGAGGAACCGGCCTTCGAGGTCCTCGCCCCGGCCGACCAGCGACTGCCCTTCGTGTTCAACTCGCCGCATTCCGGCCACTGCTATCCGCACGGCTTCCTCGCCGCCTCGCGCCTCGACGCCCTGGCGATCCGCCGATCGGAGGATGCCTATGTCGACGAACTGTTCGCCTCGGTCGTGCCGCTCGGCGCACCGATGCTGCGGGCGCATTTCCCGCGCGCCTATCTCGACGTCAACCGCGAGCCGTATGAGCTCGATCCCAAGATGTTCGACGGCCGCCTGCCCTCCTACGCCAACGTGCGCTCGATACGCGTCGCCGGAGGGCTCGGCACCATCGCGCGGGTGGTCAGCGAATCCCAGGAGATCTACGCCGGTCGCCTGCCGGTCGACGAGGCGATGTACCGGATCGAGGAGATCTACAAGCCCTATCACAACACGCTGCGCCGGCTGCTGGCGCACACCCATGTCGCCTTCGGCTATGCGGTGCTGATCGACTGCCACTCAATGCCCTCGTCCGTGCGCTGCCAGACCACCGGCACGCGGCCGGACTTCATCCTCGGCGACCGCTATGGCACGAGTTGTCCGGTCGAGCTGACCGACGCGGCGGCGACCATTCTGAAGGCCAAGGGCTACACGGTCAGCCGCAACAAGCCCTATGCCGGCGGCTTCATCACCGAACACTACGGCCGGCCGGCCAAGGGCCTGCACGCCCTGCAGATCGAGATCAACCGCGGCCTCTACATGGACGAGGCCACCCACGAGCGCACGCCGGGATTCGACGCGCTGGCACGCGACCTTGCGGACTTCGCCTTCGAACTGACGGCCATGCCGGACGGCGCCTTCGCCACCGGCGCCATCGCAGCCGAGTAGCCGCGCCTAGCCATGACGACGGAACTGCCGTCGGGACCTTCCGCCCGGGCAAAAAAAGGGGCCGCTCTCGTGAGAGGCGGCCCGAGTCTAGGGAGGAAACGCCCAAGGAGGGCGGCGCTACAACGCAACGCGTCGTATCGCGCTGCAACAAGTTCGCATTGCAATGCACAAAGGTCAAGGGCTCAGATGTCGCATTTCGCGTTTCGCTTTGACGGCCGATGGCGCGACCCGCTACAAGGCGGAGGCGCGGAGATTTATTTAAGTCGCTGAAATAAAGGGAATTCTGCGCAAAAACCCGTAACCCGGACCGCCCGGCTGACGTCTCAGGTCGCCAGGCCATGCAACAGGCGCAATCCACCCATGCAGCTGGAACATGACTTCTTCCCCTTCCTGGAGCGTCTGGCGGCAGCGTCCGCGGCGGCGATCCTGCCGCATTTCCGCACCGATCACGCCGTCGAGAGCAAGCTCGCGGGCGGCTTCGATCCGGTGACCATCGCCGACCGCGCCGGCGAGGCGGCGATGCGCGCGCTGATCAACGAGACCTACCCGGACCACGGCATCCTGGGCGAGGAATACGGCCTGGAACGCACCGATGCGGAACATGTGTGGGTGCTCGACCCGATCGACGGCACGCGCGCCTTTATCACCGGCCTGCCCACCTGGGGCACGCTGATCGGGCTGAAGACGGCCGGCAGACCGTGTCTCGGCATGATGGTCCAGCCCTATGTCGGCGAACGCTATTGCGGCGACACGCAGTCGGCCTGGTACAAGGGGCCGCTCGGCGAGCGCAGGCTGACGGCACGGCCCTGCCGGGCGTTGAAGGATGCGGTCGTGCTGACCACGTCGCCGCGCATCCTGCAGGAGGTCGAGCGCGAGGCCTACGACCGGCTGGAAGCGCAGGCGCGCCTCGCCCGCTACGGCACCGACTGCTATGCCTATTGCATGGTCGCGGCCGGCCACGCCGACCTGGTCGTCGAGACCGGCCTGCAGCCGTATGACGTCGTCGCCCTGGCGCCGATCGTCGAGGGCGCCGGCGGCGTGATGACCACCTGGACCGGCGGTTCGCCGGTCGACGGCGGCCGCATCGTCGCCAGCGGCGATCCGCACCTGCACGACATCGTGCTCACCGAACTGTCGCGCGTGCCGGTCTGAGAACCCGATCGCTTCAGTCCTGCCCGGGAATGAAGGCGTCGAAGGCTGCCCAGAACTGGTCACGGTAGACGTCCGCTTCCATCATCAACTCATGCTGTGCGCCGGGGATCTCGACATAGCCGGCCGCCTTGGTCCGCGTGGCCAGATCCTCGGCCGCGCGGGTCGAGACGATCCGGTCGTTACCCGCCGCGACGATGAGCATCGGCAGGCGCACGCTGGGGCCGAAATCCGGATGGCGGAACCGGCGCAGGGCGCGGGCCGCGGCGTAGAGCCAGCCGTTGGTCGGCGACCCGACGCCGAGATGCGGAGCCGCGGCCAGCACCGCGTTCATACGCTCGAAGCGGACGCGGTCGCTGGTCAGCTTGTTCGCCTCGAAGGTCGTGGTCACCACGCCATTGCCGGTGGGGATGAAGGCGCGCCCGAAACCGAGCCAGGTCAACACCGCGGCGACGCGATAGATCAGGCGTTCCTTCGGGCCGAAGTCGCGCAGGCCGATCAGCGGCGCGCAGAGCACCGCCCGGTGGATCTGCGTACGCAGGCGTTCGGCCGCCGACAGCAGCACGGCGCCGCCGGTCGAATGGGCGAGCGCGAAATGCGGTCCCGGACAATCGGCAAGCGAAACGGAGTCGATGACGGTTTCGAGGTCGATCCGGTAGCGGGAAAAGTCGCGGATGTGGCCGCGGACCGGGTTGCGCAACTGGCGGTTCGAGCCGCCCTGGCCGCGCCAGTCGAAGGCGACGACGGCAAAGCCACGCTTCCGGAGGTCGGCCACGACCTCGAAGTACTTCTCGATGAACTCGGCGCGCCCGTGCAGCAGGGTGACCGTGCCCCGGATCGTCCCGCCGGCCGCGGGCCAGCGCGCATAGCGAATGGAGGCGCCGTCCGGCGTGTCGACATAACCGCAGACCGCTCCGGGCGGCACGGGGTTTTCGGGAAGATCGATGAGGCTCATGAATTCTTTCGCGTGCGGACGACTGCCAACTGATACAGATCCGTCCGGCGGGCCTCAACAGGAATTGCCCCGCGATCCGGCCGGCACAGGGCTCGGACGGACCGCGGAAGCGCACCTTCGCATGCCGCTTACCAGCGATGGCCGCCGTGCGGGCCGTAGCCGGCCGGCCGACGCTCGAGGATGCGTGCGGTATAGGCGTCGACGATGAGCTGCTGGGGCATGCCGCGCCAGCCGACCGCCCGCACGACATAGACCGAACCGCGCGGTTGCATGTCCGCCACGTGCCGGTAGCCCTGGTGGACGAGGCTCCTGCGGATCTCGTGCGGTTGCAGGCGGCCGTGCCGGCCATGGCGGCGATCGTCATCCCAGCCCCGACCGCCGCGGCGATAGTCGATCTGGACGGCAGCCGGTACCTCGGCGGTCGGGCCGCGGGACGCGGCCTGCGCCTGGGCGCCGGAGAACTGGGCGGCGAAAAGGGTCGCTCCGGCAAGGATGGCGGTGGCGAAGGTCTTCTTGAACATCGGTGCATCTCCGTCTCTACGAGGGGCATTGGACGACCGGTCTCGCCGATCGTGGAGACGACTGTGCCGCACAGCGCTTGAACGGCAGCGGAAGGCGCCGTTCATCGCCCGTTCACACGCCCGGCCCGGGATGCAGGGACCAGGATGCAGGGACTTGAAACGCCGGGTCGGATTGCCCACCTCATTCCCGCAGGCGCCAGTAGGGCCTGCGGAAAAGACCGGCTTCCCGCCGCAAAATGGGGGAAGCGTCAGTCGGATGTTCTGTTGCTCAAGAAGAGGACTCACGAACCATGCGTCATCTCGATTTCAGCCCGCTCTACCGGTCGACCGTCGGCTTCGACCGTCTGTTCTCCATGCTGGACCAGATGAATTCCGATGCGCCGAGCTATCCGCCCTACAACATCGAGCGCACCGGCGAGAACGCTTACCGCATCAGCATGGCCGTGGCCGGCTTCGCGGACAAGGACCTCTCGGTCGAGGCCAAGGAACACGTGCTGACGGTCAAGGGCGAGAAACCCGCAGAGGAAGACGGCCGTGACGTGCTCTATCGCGGCATCGCCTCGCGCGCCTTCGAGCGCCGTTTCCAGCTTGCCGAATTCGTCCGCGTCGAGGGCGCGCATCTGGAGAACGGTCTGCTGCACATCGACCTGGTGCGGGAAGTTCCCGAGGCGATGAAGCCGCGCCGGATCGAGATCGCGACCGGCGCGCCGAAGCAGATCGAGACCCTGTCGGCATAACGCGCCGCTCGAAACGGCCCCATCAGCCACACGAAGGCGCCCGCATCTCGGGCGCCTTTTTCGTTCAAGGCCCGAGGCCAGGACCGCTCAGTCCGCGCCGGCTGCCAGCGCCAGGAACCGGTCGACCTCGTCGACCGTGGTGGCGAAGGAGGCGACGAGGCGCACCAGCGCCTCGTCCGCAGCGGGACGCTCGCCCTCCGGCAGGCCCTCGGCCGACCATTCGTGGCAGCGCTGGCCGGCCGCCTCAAGCCGGGCCAGCCGGTCGCGCGGCAGGATCGCGAACACCGCGTTGGCCGCAACCGGCCAGGCGAGCCGGGCCGCGCCCGAAGCCACCAGGCCGGCGCCGAGCCGCGCGGCCATGGCATTGGCGTGACGGGCGTTGTCGAGCCAGTGGCCGTCGGCGAGATAGCCGTCGAACTGGGCGGCGACGAAGCGGCTCTTGGAGAGCAGGTGCCCGGCCCGCTTGCGCAGGTAGCCGAACTCCTTCGCGGCGGCGGGATCGAAGAACACGACGGCCTCGGCGCACCAGCAGCCGTTCTTGGTGGCGCCGAAGGACAGCACGTCGACGCCGGCCTTCCAGGTCATCTCAGCCGGGCTGACATCGAGACCAACGAGGGCGTTGGCGAAGCGGGCGCCGTCCATGTGCAGCGGCACGCCGCGGCCTGCGGCGACGCGCTTCAGCGCCCGGATCTCGTCGACCGCGTAGACGGTGCCGGATTCGGTCGCCTGGGTGATCGACACGGCTGCGACCTGGCCGTGATGGACGACGCCGTCCGGATGCGCCGCCATCGCCCGCTCGAGGGCGGCCGGGCCAATCTTGCCGCCCTCCCCGTCGATACCGCGCAGCTTCATGCCGCCGGTCAGGAACTCCGGGCAGCCGCATTCGTCGACCTGGATGTGCGACTCGGCATGGCAGAACACCACTCCGCCGGGCCGCGCGACGGCCGACAAGGCGAGCGCATTGGCCGCCGTGCCGGTCGCGACGAAGAACACCGCGACGTCGCGTTCGAACAGCTCGGCAAGGCGCGCGGTGACGGCTTGCGTCAGCGGATCGGTGCCGTAGGCGGGCTCAAAGCCGGCATTGTGGCGGGCCAGTGCCGCCATCACCGCCGCGCTGGCGCCGGCCCAGTTGTCGCTTGCGAAGGTCATCACACGCTTTAATCAGGAACCCTGCAGCCTGGCAAGGCGCCGTCTCGGTCCGGACTCCGGCTCAGTAGTACCGCTTGCCGCCGCGCCAGAGCCGGCCGAGCAGGCCGTCCAGCGACAGGCCGCCCGGCCCCTTGAGCACCAGCACCAGGAGCACGAACGCCCACAGCAGCCGCTGGTCGGCGATCATCGCGCCCGGATTGCCGTCGAACAAGGCGCCGACGGTGGCGGCGCCGACATGGTGGCCGGTGATGTCTACATAGCTCATCACGATCACGAAGCCGATCATGCCGAGGCTGGCGGCGCGGGTGAACAGACCGGCGACAACCATGACCGGCAGGAGAAACTCGGCCCAGGTGCCAAGCAGCACGATCAGGCCGTAGGGAAAGAAGGCGATCCGGCCGGTATCGTAGCTGACCGCTTCCATCATGGCGGGCAGGATCTGTGCATAGGCCCCGACACTCGGTTCGAGGAATCCGAACGGCCCCGGCCCGACCTTGGTCAGCGCCGAGTTGAGAAAATAGACCAGCAGCACGGAGGCGAACACGAAGCGGGCCGCCAGACCGACGAACCAGCCGTCGGTGAGCCGTTCCAGACCGCCGAACACGGCCACATAGAGACGAACGGAAAAACCGATCAAAGCAGACATGCTGTAAACCTTCCCCCATGCCGGCACGCGGTCGCCGGCGTTCAAGTAAGATGGACCGCTACGGCGCAAGCCCGGCGAACGCCCCGGAGGCCAGCAGGACGGCCAGGCCGTCGGCAAGAACCAGATCCGGATCAGCGGACACGGCCAGCTCGCTCGCCGCGCCGAGCGTCGCCCCGCCAAGCAGGGCGGCGGCGAGCGCGGCTGTTCCCGGATCGAGGCTGCGGAGTTCCACGTCGACGTCCGGACGCGTGACCAGAACAGTCTGGGCGGCGTGCAGATCCCCTGGCTGCGGGCTGCCCAGCTCGAAGCGGTTGGCGCGCGCAAGCTCGAACACCGGCCAACGCGACGCGACAAGGCGGGCGGCCGGATGGGCGACAAGGCGCAGCCCGTCGAGCGCCTCGGCGGGCAGCAGCGCCAGCGCCCCGGGCGCAAGCACTGCCTCATCCACCGCATGATAGGCCGACAGCCAGGCCCACTCGAGCCGTCCGACGTCGCCGAGGTAAGGATAGTCGGCAAGCGGCGGAAAGCGCTCGACGAAGTCCGGAAAGGTGTCGCCATACAGGATCAGCACCGGCGAGCGGGGCGGATGCCCGGCGACATAGAGGCGCGCAAGCGCACGGAAATAATCCGCCCCGAGCAGCGCGGCGAGCGCCGGAAACGTCGCCAGCAGGCAATCGACCAGACCGACGACGACGTTGTTCCGGTAGACGCCGAAACGGCGCTTCGGCGAGCGGCCTCCGGACACGGAAAGCCCCTCCGGCACCGGCAGGTCGGGGCGCAGCAGCGCGGCGCCGAAGCCGGCGTTGCCGTCAGGCGAGGGCACAGCGCGCCTCCCCGGGACCGAGATCCGCCAGGATGCGGTCAGCCTCCTCTGCCTGGCCCTTCAGTACCGGCCAGGACGGCACGTCGTTGTCCCATTCGATCAGCGTCGGCAGCGGCCCGCTGCGCGCAACGGTGTCGGCAAAAAGACGCCAGACCTGCGCGTCGACGGCCCGGTCGTGAGCGTCTATCAACAGCGGTCGGCCCTCGTCGTCGGCATCCGGCGCATGGCCGCCGAGATGAATCTCGCCGACGGCGGCGAGCGGAAAGGCGGCCAGATAGACCTCCGGCGAGCGGCCGTGATTAATGGCAGAGACATAGGCATTGTTGACGTCGAGCAGCAGGCCGCAGCCGGTGCGGCGCACGAGTTCGGACAGGAACTCGAGTTCGCTCATGGTGCTGCGCTCGAAGGCGACATAGGTCGACGGATTTTCCAGCAGCATGGGGCGCCCGAGCCTCTCCTGGACCTGGTCGACATGCTCCGCGACCCGGCCCAGGGTCAGCGCGTCGTAAGGCACCGGCAGGAGGTCGTTGTAACAGACCGTATCGTGCGATGACCATGCCAGATGCTCGGAGAACAGACCTGGTTCGTAGCGTTCGACGAGGCGCTTGAGACGGGAAAGATGGTTCGTGTCGAGCGGGTCCTCGCCGCCGATCGACAGGCCGACGCCGTGCAGCGACAGTGGATAGTCGCGCCGGATCGCCTCGAGCGTGCGGTGCGGCGCGCCACCGTCGCCCATGTAGTTCTCGGCATGCACCTCGAAGAAGCCGATGTCCGGCCGGGTTGCGAGGATCTCGGCGCAATGGTCCGGCTTGAGGCCGACACCGGCCCGTCGGGGAACGGCGGTCGCGGTCCGCGCGGACCGGTGCGAAGGCATAACGGCATCTCCTCCAGAGCCGGGTCGGTGGGCAAAGCGTGGTTCCGCTCAGGCGGCGGGCAAGTCGCGTTCGAGTTCGGTCAGCGATCCCTTGCGGTCGCCGGGCAACTCCATCGTCTCGCAGGTGCCCTGCGGCACCAGCGTCCAGGCGTTACCCTGGTAGTCGACCGTCGAGGTGCCGGCGCAGGTAGTGCCCGGCCCGGCCTTGCAGTCGTTCTTGCCCTTCAGCGAAACGCCGTAGCACTTCTCCTTGGCCTGCGCACCGGCAGCGGTCGGCGCGGCCACGGAAGCGACGGCGGTAGCGACGGCGGCGGCCAGGCAGGCCGTCGAAAGAACTTTGTTTCTCATGCGATTTTCCCCTTCTGTGCATCGGTGGCGGCAATCAGACCGCCTCGGTCGAGACCCTCAGAGAGTGGCGATCAGCGGGATCACTGGGAAATCAATCGGCCGTGACATTTTGGCCCGCCGGACATCACTTTACGGAAAGCGGGCGTGAAATTTTGTTGCGCCGAACACCGGCAGGGCAACCGAAAGCGCCAAAAGGGCCGGTCCGGGAGAAATAAATACAATTTCTCGGCCGATAAACGGTCTTGCTCCCCCGGACGAAATCTGGCATGGTCGCGCGGCTCGGAATAGGGCAGGAATGCTGTCCCTTTTGGAACGTCGGCAAAACGTGATAGGGACTAGCACGTAGACAGGCCGAAGCACCTTTGGGCGCCGCCCCCGTCCGCCGAACGGCGCGGGTGATCCGGCGCTCGCAAGGCCGGGCGGCGCGGCAAGGCCGCTCCGACCATGGAACGGTTCGCTTTGTGGGGGCGAAGCGTTAAAAACTGACAGAGCCGCGGCACATCGCCAGGGTCGTCGCACGGGTCGCAAACCGACAGGGGCGCTATCCGAACGGAACCCGCGACGGCATGGGCCGCGGAAGCACTGGTACTACAGTGAGGGCGCTGATGACGAAGAGAGAGCTGACGACCAGCACAGCCATGGCGACGAGCGGGCGCGAGACGGGCGTGAAGGCCCGAGCCGCGACCACGTTCGCCACCCGACTGAGCGAGGCGGCGGACAAGGGATTGTACAATCCCGCTCGCGAGCACGACGCCTGCGGCGTCGGCTTCATCGCGCAGATGAAAGGCGTCAAGTCGCACCGTGTCGTCGCCGATGGCCTGAAGATTCTCGAGAACCTGACCCACCGTGGCGCCGTCGGCGCCGACCCGCTGATGGGCGACGGCGCCGGCATGCTGGTGCAGATCCCGCACGCCTTCTTCGCCGCCGAACTGGCGGCGAGCGGCATCGCCCTGCCCGAGCCCGGCCAGTACGGCGTCGGCTTCCTGTTCCTGCCGCAGGACGCCGCCCTGCGCGCCAAATGCGAGGAGATCGTCGAGCGCGTCATCCACCAGGAAGGCCAGCGGGTGATCGGCTGGCGCGACGTGCCGGTCGACAACTCCTCGCTGTCCAAGGCGCACGACATCGCCGCGACCGAACCGGTGTCGCGCCAAGTGTTCATTGCCTGCACCGACTGCGCCGACCAGACCACTTTCGAGCGCCGTCTCTACGTGCTGCGCAAGGTCATTTCCAACACCGTGCGCGCGGAAACCGGCACGGCGAAGAAAGGCTTCTACGTCGTCTCGATGTCGAGCCGGACCGTCGTCTACAAGGGCATGTTCCTCGCCTACCAGCTCGGCGCCTACTACAAGGACCTGAAGGACGAACGCTTCGTGTCGGCGCTGGCGCTGGTGCATCAGCGCTTTTCGACCAACACCTTCCCGTCCTGGGAACTGTCGCATCCTTACCGGATGGTCGCCCACAACGGCGAGATCAACACGCTACGCGGCAACGTCAACTGGATGGCGGCGCGCCAGGCGTCGGTGTCGTCGCCACTGTTCGGCGACGACATCGGCAAACTGTGGCCGATCTCCTACGAGGGCCAGTCGGACACCGCCTGCTTCGACAATGCGCTCGAGTTCCTGGTCATGGGCGGCTATTCGCTCGCCCATGCCGCGATGATGCTGATCCCGGAAGCCTGGGCCGGCAACCCGCTGATGGACGAGAACCGGCGCGCCTTCTACGAATACCATGCCGCTATCATGGAGCCGTGGGACGGCCCGGCGGCGGTCGCCTTCACCGACGGGCGCCAGATCGGCGCCACGCTCGACCGTAACGGCCTGCGGCCGGCCCGCTACATCGTCACCGACGACGACTATGTCATCATGTCGTCCGAGGTCGGCGTGCTGCCGGTGGCGGAGGAAAGAATCGTCCGCAAGTGGCGCCTTCAGCCGGGCAAGATGCTGCTCATCGACCTGGAGCAGGGCCGCATCATCTCCGACGACGAGATCAAGCGCCAGCTGTCGACCGCCAATCCCTACAAGGACTGGCTGCATCGTTCGCAGATCGTGCTGGAGGACATGCCCGGCGTGCGCGAGCGCGCCCCCGTCGCCGGCGAGAGCCTGCTCGACCGCCAGCAGGCGTTCGGCTACACGCAGGAGGACATAAAGCTCCTGATGCAGCCGATGGCGACCGTCGGCCAGGAAGCCGTCGGCTCCATGGGCACGGACACGCCGATCTCGGCGCTGTCGGACAAATCCAAGCTGCTCTACACCTATTTCAAGCAGAACTTCGCCCAGGTGACCAACCCGCCGATCGACCCGATCCGCGAGGAACTGGTCATGAGCCTGGTGTCCTTCATCGGTCCGCGGCCGAACCTGTTCGATCTCAAGGGCCTGTCGACGTCCAAGCGTCTGGAAGTGCGCCAGCCGATCCTGACCAACGACGACCTGGAGAAGATCCGCGCCATCGGCGACCTGGCCGACAACCAGTTCTCGGCCAAGACGCTGGACATCACCTATGCCTCCGAGAAAGGCGCGGCCGGCATGGAGGACGCGCTCGACGGATTGTGCCAGCGCGCCGAGAAAGCCGTGCTCAACGGCTACAACATCATCATCCTGTCCGACCGTCTGATCAGCCGGGCCCGGATCGCGATTCCGGCGCTGCTGGCGACCGCCGCCGTGCATCATCACCTGATCCGCAAGGGTCTGCGGACCTCGGTCGGCCTCGTCGTCGAGACGGGCGAGGCGCGCGAGGTGCATCACTTCTGCGTGCTTGCCGGTTACGGGGCAGAGGCGATCAACCCGTATCTCGCCTTCGAGACGCTGTTGTCGATGCATGCGGAACTCGACTTCCCCGAGGAGGTCGACGCCGACGAGGTCGTCTACCGCTACATCAAGTCGATCGACAAGGGCATCCTCAAGGTCATGTCCAAGATGGGCATCTCGACCTACCAGTCCTATTGCGGCGCGCAGATCTTCGACGCCGTCGGCCTGTCGTCGGAATTCGTCGACAAGTACTTCTTCGGCACGGCGACGAGCATCGAGGGCATCGGCCTCGGGGAAGTCGCAGAAGAGACCGTCGTGCGCCATCGGGAAGCCTTCGACGACGTGCCCGTGCTGCGCCGCGCGCTCGACGTCGGCGGCGAGTACAATTACCGCGTGCGCGGCGAAAGCCACATGTGGACGCCCGATTCGATCGCGGTGCTGCAGCACGCGGTGCGCTCCAAGCTGCCCGACAAGTTCCGCGAGTTCTCCGACATGGTGAACAGGGAAAGCGGGCGCTTCGCGATCCGCGGCCTGTTCCGCATCAAGAGTGCCGAGGAACTCGGCCGCACGCCGATCGACCTTGCCGAGGTCGAGCCGGCGGAGGCGATCGTCAAGCGCTTCGTCACCGGCGCCATGTCCTTCGGCTCCATCTCGCGCGAGGCGCACACGACGCTGGCGATCGCCATGAACGCCATCGGCGGCAAGTCGAACACCGGCGAGGGCGGCGAGGAGGCGGAACGCTTCATGCCGCTGCCCGACGGGTCGACGAACCCGCAGCGCTCGGCGATCAAGCAGGTTGCCTCGGGCCGCTTCGGCGTGACCACCGAATACCTGGTCAACGCCGACGTGCTCCAGATCAAGGTCGCGCAGGGCGCCAAGCCCGGCGAGGGCGGCCAGTTGCCCGGCCACAAGGTCGACGCGGTGATCGCCAAGGTGCGCCACTCCACCCCCGGCGTCGGCCTGATCTCGCCCCCGCCGCACCATGACATCTATTCGATCGAGGATCTGGCCCAGCTGATCTACGATCTGAAGAACGTCAACCCGGCGGCCGACATCTCGGTCAAGCTGGTGTCGGAGGTCGGTGTCGGCACGGTCGCGGCCGGTGTCGCCAAGGCGCGCGCCGACCACATCACCATCTCCGGCTACGACGGCGGCACCGGCGCCTCGCCGCTGACCTCGATCAAGCATGCCGGATCCCCGTGGGAAATCGGCCTCGCCGAAACCCAGCAGACCCTGGTGCTGAACGGCCTGCGCTCGCGCGTCGCCCTGCAGGTCGACGGCGGTCTCAGGACCGGCCGCGACGTGCTCGTCGGCGCCCTGCTCGGTGCTGACGAGTTCGGCTTCGCGACCGCTCCGCTGATCGCGGCCGGCTGCCTGATGATGCGCAAGTGCCACCTGAACACCTGCCCGGTCGGCATAGCCACCCAGGATCCGGTGCTGCGCAAGCGCTTCAAGGGCACGCCCGAACACGTCATCAACTACTTCTTCTTCGTCGCCGAGGAACTGCGAGAGCTGATGGCCGCGCTCGGAGTCGCCCGGCTGGACGACATCATCGGCCGCACCGAATTCCTGGACAAGGAGCGGGCGATCGAGCACTGGAAGGCGAAGGGTCTGGACTTCGGCCGGATCTTCTACCATCCGGACGCAAAGCCGGAAGAGATCCGCTGGACCAGCCGCCAGCAGCATCCGATCGACGACATCCTCGACCGCAAGCTGATCGCCGCCGCCAGGCCGGCTCTAGAGGACAAGGTGCCGACCGCCATCGAGGAGACGATCTGCTCGGTCGACCGCTCGGTCGGTGCCATGCTGTCGGGCGAGATCGCCAAGCGTTACGGCCACAAGGGCCTGCCCAACGACACCCTGCGCATCAGCTTGAAGGGCACCGCCGGGCAGGCCTTCGGCGCCTTCGTCGCCCGTGGCGTGACCATGGATCTGGTCGGCGACGCCAACGACTATGTCGGCAAGGGCCTCTCGGGCGGCCGGCTGATCGTGCGGCCGTCCGAGGCGTCACGGATCGTCGCCGAGGATTCCATCATCGTCGGCAATACGGTGCTCTATGGCGCGACGGAAGGCGAATGCTACTTCCGCGGCGTCGCCGGCGAGCGCTTCGCCGTGCGCAACTCGGGCGCCGTCGCGGTCGTCGAGGGCGTTGGCGACCACGGCTGCGAATACATGACCGGCGGCGTGGTCGTGGTCATCGGCGCGACGGGACGCAACTTCGCCGCCGGCATGTCGGGCGGCATCGCCTATGTGCTGGACGAGGACGGCACCTTCGCCTCGCGCTGCAACCTGGCGATGGTCGACATCGAGCCGGTGACCGAAGAGGACGACCTGCTGGAAAAGCTGCACCATCACGGCGGCGACCTGGAGCACAAGGGCCGGGTCGACGTCAGCGGCGACATGACCCGTCACGACGACGAGCGCCTGCGCCAACTGCTGACCAACCACCTGCACTACACGGGTTCCACCCGGGCCAAGGCGATCCTCGACGCCTGGGACGTCTACCGGCCCAAGTTCGTCAAGGTGATGCCGGTCGAATACCGCCGCGCGTTGCGCGAGATGGAAGAAAAACGCATGGGCATGGTGGCAGCCGAATAGCCGCCGAAACGTCCGTCGCGGACCGGCTCGCCGCCGGTCCGCGACCACCGACAACAACAGGCAGTCTCCCGCACCATCCTTCGGTCGAGGCTGCCGGGACCAGAGACTTTTTGAGGAGGTCGCCTTGGGCAAGGTAACCGGATTTCTGGAGATCGACCGGCAGGAGCAGAAGTATCAGCCGGCCTCGGATCGCATCCGCCACTTTCGGGAATTCACCATCCCGCTGAACGAAGCCGAGGTCGAACGCCAGGCAGCGCGCTGCATGGACTGCGGCATTCCCTATTGCCACGGCCCGACCGGCTGCCCGGTGCACAATCAGATCCCGGACTGGAACGACCTAGTCTATCAGGGCGACTGGGAACTGGCCCTGCGCAACCTGCATTCGACCAACAATTTCCCCGAGTTCACCGGCCGCATCTGCCCTGCCCCCTGTGAGGAGGCCTGCACGCTGAATCTCGAGGACGTGCCGGTCAACATCAAGACAATCGAGCAGGCGATCGCCGACAAGGGCTGGGCCGAGGGCTGGATCGTGCCCGAGCCGTCGAGCACCAAGACCGGCAAGACCGTCGCCGTGGTCGGCTCAGGTCCCGCGGGCCTGGCCGCCGCCCAGCAGCTGGCGCGGGCCGGTCATACGGTGCATGTCTACGAGCGCGAACCCAAGGCCGGCGGCCTGCTGCGCTACGGCATCCCCGATTTCAAGATGGAGAAGCACTTCATCGACCGCCGCGTTGCGCAGATGCAGGGCGAGGGGGTCACCTTCCACTACGGCGTCAATGTCGGCGTCACGGAGTCGCTCGAAGGCCTCGCCGCCCGCCATGACGCGGTGATCCTCGCCGCTGGCGCCGAACGGCCGCGCGATCCGGGCGTCGGCGGCATGGACCTTGAAGGCTGCCACTGGGCTATGGACTATCTGGTGCAGCAGAACCGGCGCATCGGCCGGGAGGACGTCTCGCACGAGGCGCCGATCTGGGCAGCCGGCAAGCATGTCGTGGTCATCGGCGGCGGCGACACCGCCTCGGACTGCGTCGGCACGGCCTTCCGCCAGGGCGCCCTGTCGGTCACCCAGCTCGACATCCGCCCGATCCCGCCACTCAAGGAAGACAAGCTGACCATCTGGCCGTACTGGCCGACGAAGTTCCGTACCTCCTCCTCCCAGGCCGAAGGGGCCGAGCGCGAGTTTTCCGCCGCGACGCTCGAACTTGTCGGGGAGGACGGACATGTCACCGGCGTTCGGTGCGCCCGCGTCGACGACAAGCGCCGGCCGATCCCGGGCACCGAATTCATCCTGCGCGCCGACCTGGTCATGGCCGCGATCGGCTTCTCCGGCCCGCGCCTCGACACCTTCATCGCGCAGTCGGGCGACAGGCTGAAGCTCGACGGCCGCACCAACGTGCTGGCCAACACCACCGACTACAAGACCAGCATGGACAAGGTGTTCGCCGCCGGCGACGTCCGCAAGGGACAGTCTCTGGTGGTGTGGGCGATCCGCGAGGGCCGCCAAGCCGCCCGCGCCGTCGACGAATTCCTGACCGGGTGCTCCAACCTGCCGCGCTGACGGCGGACCGTCGCTCAGCGCAGGACTGAGCCGGCGGGAAGACGGGTGTCGTCGACCCGGCCGGCGACCGGTTCCAGGCTCTCGCCGCGCACAAAGAATCGATGGCGCAGGCTGTCCGGCTCGGGCGCCGGCGGCGCGCCGGCCTCGCCGACCAGTTCGTCCTCCGGCGAGGCCGTCCGGCCGGTCAGCACGATGAAGTTCGGATCGTCCTCGACGCCCTCGAAGGCAAGGCCGCCGTATCCGCCCAGCAGGCGCGACAGCTCGCGCTCGACGAAGAAGGCGACCTTGCGGTAGCCCGCCCAGGTGAAGGCGATGCCGTCCTGGGTCCGCAGGCGCCGGCGCTGGCCGTCGACGTCGGGACCGAAGGCGGCGTATTTCTCGTCATCGTCAAGAAACACTTTCGAGATGTCGACATAGACGCCCCGCGCCGCTTCGACCTCCTGCTGGAAGATCCGGTTGAGGAGGGTGAACTCGGCATCGGTGCGCGCCGCCTCAGCCGGCGGCAGCCCGACCCAGACGACCGGCTTGCGCTCCTGCCGCACCACCTGCACCAGCGACTTGACGCGGGCACCATAGGCCGCGATCCAGGCCTCCGATCCGAACGGCAGCGGCTCTGCGGCACCAGGCAACTCGATCAGATCGTGCCACCCCAGCATGACGACCACTGCCTTGACGTTGTCGCCACGCAAGCGCGCCAGGACGCGCTCGTTCCACGCCGGGGCGGTCGCACCGGCAAGACCCCGCCCGGTTTCGATCAGCCCGTCGATCCGGACCACCGGCTTTTGAGCCAGCGTGAAGGCGAGACCGTCCTTGACGCCCTGGGCCATGCGGTCGCCGACGACGAGAATGACGCCCGCGTCGGGATCCTTCGGCAGCTCGGCAAAGGCCGGCGGCGTGCCGGCCGGGACGGCGGGCTGCGCCGGCGCCTGCCGCGCCACCGGTTTCTGCTCCTGGACGGGACGCTGCGGCCCGGTAACGCCGAACAGCCGCATCAGCGGACGGAACGGATTGAAGCCGCTGCCACGCTCTTCCGGCGGCGGCATGACAGGCCGGCCGCTGTTCTGGGCAAACGCCGGTTCGAGCGCAGCCGTTAGCGACAGGCAGATCGCCAAGGCAGCGCAGGACACCAGCATCCAAAACTTCGACCTGTCACCCGGCACCGCATCTCTCCCGGCATTTCGGCCAGCAGTATAGCGCAGCGCCAGACCACGCCGAAACCACTAGCTGTCCATTTTGAGGCGTGCCAGCAGAACTACGGAAGCGTAGCCGTCCGGAATCAGGCCGCGCGCCTGTTGATAGGCCCTGATGCCGCGGCGGGTAGCCGGTCCGATCTGGCCGTCCGGTTCGCCGACATGGAAGCCCTTGCGGTTGAGCGCAGTCTGCAACTCGATCGTCTCCTCGCGGGTCAGCGGCAGATGCTCGCGCGACCAGTCGCCGACGAAGCCGGACCCGCCGATGATGCGGTCCGCCAGATGTCCGACCGCTAGCGCATAGGACGTGGCATTGTTGTAGCGCTTGATGACGAAGAAGTTGCGCAGCATCAGGAAGGCGGGCCCGGCCGCACCGGCCGGAAGCACGAGGACGGCATTGTCGTCCAAGCGCGGGAAGTCGCGTCCGTTGGCGCGCCGGATCCCCATCCGCTGCCATTCGCGCAGAGTCTTGGTCGTGCTGTCGTCGGCAAGTCCGTAGTCGAAGCCACGCGGCAGAGCGATCTCGTATCCCCACGTCTTGCCGGTCTGCCAGCCGTGTTCCTTCAGGTAGTTGGCCGTGGATGCCAGGGCATCGGGAATCGACGTCCAGATGTCGCGCCGACCGTCGCCGTTGTAGTCGGCGGCATAACGCTTCCAACTCGACGGCATGAACTGGGTGTGGCCCATCGCGCCGGCCCAGGACCCGATCATCTGGTCGTGGCGGATGTGACCGGCCTGCACGATGCCGAGCGCGGTAACCAGTTCCGAACGCCAAAACTCCTGGCGGCGCGGCGCGCCATAGGCAAGCGTCGCCAGCGCCCGGATCACGTTGTGCTTGCCCATGAAGCCGCCGTAGTTGGTCTCCATGCCCCACACGGCGAGCACGACGGCGCGGTCGACGCCATAACGCTGCTCGATCGCGCGCAGCACGTCGCCATACTGGGCGAGCATGGCCTTGCCGGTTTCGACACGGGTGTCCGACACCGCCCCGGCCAGATAATCCCAGATCGGCTTGACGAACTCCGACTGCCGGTTCATCAGGCGGATCGTGTCGGGATCCGGGCTCATGCCGGTGAAGACCGCGTTGTAGGTCGCCGCCGAGATCCCCGCCGCCCTCGCTTCGGGCCAGAATCCACGCACCCACGTATCGAACGCCGCATCGGCACGCGCCACCTGCGCCGTGCCGAGCGACAGCAGCGACAGGATCAGCGCGATCCGGCCGGCAGACCGGCCCGTGCCACCGCGAACAAACGGCATCAAGAGCATGCCGCACACTCCGGTTTTCGTCATTCAGGCCTCCTTCTCGCCTGGACTGCCCCCGCACCCCGCAGCGATGTCCGGCTTCGACGCGGTCGTCGAGCCTTCAATGACGGATCCGCACGCCGGCCTGGATCCTGTTCTCGTCATAGTCCGCTCCGCCGACCGTGCTGTCGAAGTTCCGATAGGTGTATGACGCGGTCAAGGCGACGTTGCGCGTCAGCGCATAGGTCGCACCCGCGAGCCCGGTCGCCGTCCGTTCGTCCAGCGCCATGCCCTGATAGGTACGCAGGGAATAACCCGCGCCGACCTCACCGGTCAGGCGATCGCTGAACGCATGCGCGACCCGCAGATCGGCCGAATAGAGGATCGAGCCGGAGGCGCCGTCGATGTCGGTGGCGTTGAACGCCGTGCCGACGCCGCCGGTGACGGTCGTCAACCGGCTCGGCGACCAGACCAGGGATCCTTCGGCGACAACGCCCGCAAGATCGCGCAGCCGCGCATCGTCGAGCCTCTCCACCCGCCAGCCGGCGCCGATCTCGCCCGCAAGCTTCGGCCCGGCGAGGATCCTGGTGCCGACCTTGGCCTGGTAGCCGACCGCATCACGCCGTTCGCACAGCGCATCGGAACAGGTGTGGTCGAAACTCCGGTGCAGGACGGTGCCCTCGACGAAGGGCTCGAGCATCGCGCCGGTCAGTCCGTCGAGCCTGAGACTGGCCGACAGCACGGTGTTGTCGCGTCCGCCCCGCCGCCCGGTCGCCGGCGCCGCCGTGTAGACGGTGCGTTCGATGTCGCCGCGCAGGGTCACGCCCAGCAGGCCGGCGGCCTGGGTCACGCCGACGGACGCGTTCAAGCCGTGCACGTCGCCGTCGCCGGACGGATTTTCCGCGCTTGACGCATCCTCGCGCGAATAGGACCAGGCGGCATTGGTGTTCACCGCGGTCTGATCCGACAGGTCCAGGCGCAGGGCTCCCGAGACCGACAGGCTTGGGTCGTCGTCCGCGCTGGAGTCGGGGTAGACCACATAGGCGCCGCGCAAGGCGAGATCGAGCCGGTGCCGCGACCAGTCCGACGATACGGTAACGTCAGGCGCCAGGCTCGTGTAATAGCTTCCGGAACCTCCGGCACTGCCCTGCGCGTTGTCGGTCCAGCCCGTGGTCAGGGTCATCTGCGGACGGATCGTGAAGGTGCCGACCCGCAGCCCTTGGGCCGCATCATAGAGCGTATCGCCTTCGAAGATGCCGTCTTCGGCCATCCCGCGCCGGCCGCCGATCGAGCGGATGCCGTCCACGGTCGCGAGGCGATCGGAGAACGGGCGCACCGGATCCTGCCGACCGCCTCCGGTGAGTCCGGTCGAGCCGATCTCGGTCGCTGCGGCATTGGTTTCGTCGGCCGCACCGGGCCGACGCCGCACCGGCCGCGGCAGCGTGTCCGAGGTGGCGTCGACTCCGTCGTCCGGCCCGTATCCGGCCTCGTCCAGCGGATCGGCGACACCATCAAAGGTCGATCTGCGCAGGTCGCCGCCAAAAGTCTGCGCCTGCAGCGGCGCAACACCGCCGGCGAGGAGAAGCGCAGCAAGGGCGAGACGGCGGAACATGCAAAGACCGGCAACGGGATGACAAGGTCGGTTTCCAGCAGCCTGCCCGAACATGGTTAATGCACCGTTTCGAAACGGCCCGTCAGTTGTCCCCAGCCGGCCGTCCGCGACGGCTGCTGCGCCAACTCGGCGCTTGCGCGGCCGGACGCGCTGGCATAGACAAAACAGGGGTTGGGCAAGGAACATGGGCGAAACAGGAACATCACGATGCAGAGCTCCATTGCGCCCCTCGACACCAACGGCCTGAAGGCGGAAAGCAAGGCCTGCCTGGAATCGGCGGACCGGACGCTCGCGACCGAAATCTCGGCCCTGATCGCGCTGCGCGACGCGCTGCGTAACGGGCTTGGCACGCCGTTCGTGCGCACCGTGGACCTCCTGCGCAGCATCTCCGGCCGCGTCATCGTCACCGGCATCGGCAAGAGCGGCCACATCGGCACCAAGATGGCGGCATCGATGGCCTCCACCGGCACGCCGGCCTTCTTCGTCCATGCCAGCGAAGCCAGTCACGGTGATCTCGGCATGATCACACCGGACGACGTCGTCGTGGCGATCTCCTGGTCCGGCGAGACCATGGAACTTGCCAGCATCATCGCCTACACGCGCCGCTTCAAGGTGCCGCTAGTCGCGATCACCTCCTCGCCGCAGAGCGCGCTCGGCAAGGCGGCAGATATCGTCCTGGCCATGCCCCAGGTCACCGAGGCTTGTCCCCACGGTCTTGCCCCGACCTCGTCGACGCTGATCCAGATGGCAATCGGCGATGCCCTTGCAGTCGCGCTGCTTGAGGCACGCGGGTTCACGGCTCAGGAATTCCGCATCTTCCATCCCGGCGGCAAGCTCGGTGCCAGCCTGCGCCTAGCCCGCGACATAATGCATTCGGGCGAGGCCATGCCGCTGACACCGAAGGGGACGCTGATGCGCGAGGCGATCGTGATGATGACCCAGAAGGGTTTCGGTATCGTCGGCGTCGTCGACGAACTGAACCGCCTGGTCGGCATCGTCACCGACGGCGACCTGCGCCGGCACATCAGCACCAACTTCCTCGACAAGACCGTCGAGGAAATCATGACATCGACGCCCAAGACCATTCCCGGCGACATCCTTTCGGCAGCGGCGCTGGAGTTCATCAACGCCTCCTCGATCACGGCAGTGTTCGTCGTCGAGGACGGCCGTCCGATCGGCATCATCCACCTGCACGATCTGCTGCGGATCGGAGCCGCCTGAACCGGCGCTCCGGGCGCGGCCTTGCGCAAGACATGATCGTTTTGCAGCGTAACTTTTCGATCCGGTTAGGGATTGATTAGCGACGACACCTCTACACTCGCCACCGACAAGCAACGGGCGCAAGCCCCAGTCGTGGTGTGCATTTATGGATCTGGCCACTCTACTCGGTATTGTGGGCGCGTTCTGCGTCGTGCTCGTCGCCATTTTCCTCGGCGGCAGCTTCACTCAGTTCGTCGACATCCCCTCGATCCTGATCGTCGTCGGTGGCGGCATGGCGGCGACCCTGGTGCGCTTCCCCCTCGCCGGCATCGGCTCGGCTTTCGCCGTCGGCGGCAAGGTCGCCTTCTCCGGCAAGACCATCAAGCCGCGCGACCTGATCGAGGAAATCAGCCATCTCGGCGAGATCGTGCGCAAGTCCGGCCCGCTCGGCCTGGAGAATGTCGACGTTTCCGACCCGACCCTGGCCAAGGGCGTCCAGTACATCGCCGACGGCTACGAGATCGACTTCATCCGCGAATCCATGGAGCGGGAGCGCGACCTGACGCTGACGCGCCTGTCGGAGGGCAAGCGCGTGTTCAAGGCGCTCGGCGACAGCGCGCCGGCCTTCGGCATGATCGGGACCCTGGTCGGCCTGGTGCAGATGCTCGCCAACATGGACGATCCGTCGGCGATCGGCCCGTCGATGGCGGTCGCGCTGCTGACCACGCTCTACGGGGCGCTCATTTCCAACGTCGTCTGCTTGCCGATCGTCGACAAGCTGGACGCCAAGTTCGATGTCGAGGAACTGAACCAGACGCTGATCATCGACGGCATCCTGCAGATCCGAGAATCCAAGAGCCCAGCGCTGATCCGCGAGATGCTGATCGCCTACCTGCCCGAGAAATCGCGCGCCGGTCTGGTCGACGCGGCCTGACCTGACGAGGCCGGGAGACCCGCCATGGCGAAGAAGAAACAGCAATCAAGCGGCGCCCCGGAATGGCTGGTGACCTTCGCCGACCTGATGTCCCTGCTGGTGTGCTTCTTCGTGCTGATCATCTCCTTTTCCATCCAGGACCGGGAGAAGATGCAGGTGGTCGCCGGCTCCATGCGCGACGCCTTCGGCGTGAAGGAGAGTTCGCGCCGGACCGGCATCATCGAGATCGAGGGCATCCCGATCCGCGACTACATGAAACATGTCACCCAGGTTCCGCAGGAACTGGATTCCGACTTCGCCGCCGAGCGGCATGAGAAGAAGTCGAAGCAAGGCCCCGAGGCGAACACCCACGATACCGTCGAGGCGGACATCGAGAAGTCCCGCCAATTCGCCACGGCCGCCGCTTCGCTGCGCCAGGCTTTCCAGGAGATGCCTGAGATCACGGAGATTTCCAGCAACATCATCATGGAAGAGACCGAAGAGGGCCTGAACATCCTGATCGTCGACCAGGACGGCCGATCGATGTTCCGCGAGGGCTCGAAATATCCTTACGAGACGACCCGCCGGCTGCTCGCCAAGATGGCGCCGGTACTCGCGGAAATGCCGAACCGAATCCAAATCACCGGGCACACGACGACCGGCGGAACAACGGCCGACCCGAGCTACACCGGCTGGGAGCTGTCGTCAGACCGCGCCAATATCGCCCGCATGATCCTCACGGAATACGGCATCCCGGCGGACCAGATCCACTCCGTTGTCGGCAAGGCGGACTCAGAACCGCTGTTCCCGAACGATCCGTTCCTGGCCGCGAACCGCCGGATCGGCATCCTGCTGATGTCCGAGGCCCCGCCGGTGCCGCCCGGTCACAGGCTCTAGGGGTACCCGGACCAGAAGTCAGGCCGAAGCATCCGCATCCGACACAACGAGTTGCGCTCCTTCAATCCGCTCGATCCGCACCCTGGCCCCCGCCGGAAGGTCCGGCCCTGTGACGCGCCAGACCGTGTCGTCGATCGACAGATGACCGCTGCCCTGTTCGAGCGGCCGTTCCAGAATGAACACGCGGCCGATGTAGCGGCTGCCGCGCCGGTTCAGATTCGGATCCCCCTCCGTCCTGCCGGTGCGGTTCATGAGCCGCCGGCCGACGAACAGGCTGACCAGAGACAGAACGAGAAACAGGCCCAGCGCGACCTGCCAGGACAGATCCACGACCAGGGCGAGCGTGCCGACGAGAATGGCCGCGATGCCGAACCACAGAAAGATCGTGCCCGGAACGACGACCTCAAGCCCCAGCAGCAACAGCCCGAGCACCCACCAATTCCAGGGGCCGAGTTCGTAGATGAGGCGCTCGACCAGGCTCATGCAACTCCCCCGGCACCGCCCTCGTCGCCGCGACCGCGTCCCGTGTTCGGCACCCGAGCCGGTCCCGCCGCCGCGCCGCCCTCTCCGCCGTCCTTGCCGAAGGCCTCGCGAGCGATCTCGCCGATGCCGCTCAGCGCGCCAAGCAGCGAGGACGCTTCCATCGGCAGGATCAGGGTCTTCTGGTTGCGCGAGACGGCAAGCTCGCGGAACGCCTCGATGTACTTGTTGGCGACGAAGTAATTGATGGCCTGGACATCGCCGGCGGAGATCGCCTCGCTGACCATCTGCGTCGCCTTGGCCTCGGCCTCGGCCTCGCGTTCACGCGCCTCTGCATCGCGGAAGGCGGCCTCCCGGCGGCCTTCGGCCTCCAGGATCAGCGACTGCTTGTGCCCCTCGGCTTTCAGGATTTCCGCCTGGCGCTTGCCCTCAGCCTCAAGAATCGCTGCCCGCTTGTCGCGCTCGGCCTTCATCTGGCGCGCCATCGCGTCGACCAGGTCGCGGGGCGGGTTGATATCCTTGATCTCGATGCGGGTGATCTTGATGCCCCACGGCTCCACCGCCGCGTCGACCACGCGCAGCAGCCGGGCGTTGATCTCGTCGCGGTTGGAGAGCAGTTCGTCCAGGTCCATAGACCCCATGACGGAACGGATGTTGGTCATGGTCAGGTTGAGGACCGCATTTTCCAGTCCCATGACTTCGTAGGCCGCCCGCGCCGCATCGAGCACCTGGTAGAAGGTCACGCCGTCGGCGGTGACGGTGGCATTGTCGCGCGTGATGACCTCCTGCGAGGGAACATCGAGCACTTGCTCCATCATGTTCAGCTTGTGCCCGATGCGGTCGATGAACGGAACGATGAAATTGAGCCCCGGCATCAGTGTCTTGCGGTAACGCCCGAAGCGTTCGACGGTGTGGTTGTAGCCCTGCGGAATCGTCTTGACCCCGGCGATGACGACCAGGATGACGAGAACCAGTAGAACGATCAGGACGATATCCAGTCCGAACAGCTGCTGCGGCATCCGGTTCTCCCCGTGTTCTGCCAATCCATGAACCGGGGCGAGTATGCGTCGGATTCGGATGGGCGGCTAGATCGGCGCCCGCCTCCGGGCACGAAAAAGGCGCGGCCGAGTGTCCGGCCGCGCCCATTGCATTCATTCGCGCTCAGATCCAGCCGGACAGCTCGCGCCGGACGACGGCCTCGATCACATCCATGCCCAGATCGCTGTCGTTGAGACAGGGAATATGGGTGAAATGCTCGCCACCGTGTTCGTGGAAGATCTCTCCCGCCTCACCGGCGATCTCCTCCAGGGTTTCCAGGCAGTCGGCGACGAAGCCCGGATTCATCACCGCGATCCGCTTGACACCATCCTTCGCCAGCGCCTCGACGGTCTTGTCGGTGTAGGGCTGCAGCCACTCCTCCGGACCAAAACGCGACTGGAAGGTGACGCGCAGCCTGTCCTTGTCCCAGCCGAGCCGCTCGCGCATCAGCCGCGTCGTCTTCTGGCAGTGGCAATGGTAGGGATCGCCCTTTCGGAAATAGGATTGCGGGATGCCGTGATAGGAGGTCAGCACAAGGTCCGGCTCGAAGTCGAGGCCGGCGAGGTGCCGTTCCACCGAAAGCGCCAGCGCCTCCACATAGACCGGATCGTCATGGTAGGGCGGCACGGTGCGGATCGCAGGCTGCCAGCGCATGTCGAGCAACGCCTTGCATACCTCGTCGTTGACCGTCGCCGTCGTGGTCGCCGAATACTGCGGATAAAGCGGGAATACGAGAATTCGGTCGCAGCCATCCGCCTTGAGCGCTTCCAGTCGCGACCGGATCGATGGCTGGCCGTAGCGCATGGCCCAGTCGACCGACAGCCGGCCGCCGGTCAACCCGAGCCGCTCGGCCAGCTTGTCGGACTGGCTGCGCGTGATGGTACGCAACGGAGACTCGTCGCGTTCCTTGTTCCAGATCTCTTCGTAGGCCTTGCCGGATTTCTTCGGTCGCGTCATGAGCACGATGCCGTGCAGGATCGGATACCAGATCGCCTTGGGCCACTCGATAACCCGCTTGTCCGACAGGAACTCGCGCAGGTAGCGGCGCATCGGCCAGTAGCTTGTCCCGTCCGGCGTGCCCAGATTGACGAGCAGCACGCCGATCCGTCCGGTCTTTACGGGCGGGTGGTCCTGTGGCAGCCGGACGGACTGCAGGACACGGATGTGGTCTGCCGGAAACTGACTGGCGGTGATCTTGGTCATGAACTCCCCGGGGGAACGAGCGGACGCGGGTCACAGGGCCCTTGATAGCCCTACAATGTCCAAGGTCCAATACGTCAATTCCACCGAGTCAGATCAGTCCGCCCGGAACAGCCTGTCTCCCGGCACGACCACCGGCGAGACTTCAGCCGTAATCGCGCTCGTCTGAGATGACCTTTCCGTCGTTCGGCAGGCTGCCCGGCGGGACCAGGGACACCTCTCCCTTGAGCTTGGTGACCTCGCGCAGGGTCGCGGAAACCGCCTCAGCCAGCCCTTCCGCCGGAGCCTCGGCCTCTACGGCAAAGGTCATCGCATCCTGGTCACCCTTGCGCAGCACGGTCAGGCGCGCTCTGGCAATGTCGGGATGCCGGGCCAGGATATCGGCGATCTGAACCGGGTCGACGAACATGCCCTTGATCTTCGTCCGCTGGTCGGCCCGCCCCAGCCAGCCGGCTATGCGCTGGTTGGTGCGCCCGCAGGGCGACAGGCCCGGCAGAACCGCCGACAGATCGCCGGTGCCGAAACGGATCAGCGGATAGGTGCGATTGAACACCGTCACGACGAGTTCGCCGACCTCGCCGTCGGCGACGGGCGTGCCTGTGCCGGGGCGAACGATCTCGACGATGTAGTCCTCGTTGACGATCATGCCGTCCATGGCCTCGGACTCATAGGCGATGACGCCGAGGTCCGCCGTCGCATAGCACTGGCGCACGGCGATGCCACGATCTGCATACTCGGCCCGCAAGCTCGGGAACAGGGCGCCACCGGAGACCAGCGCCCGAGTCATCGACGAGGCATCGCGCCCCATGTCCTTCGCCTTGTCGAGCAGGATCTTCAGGTAGTCCGGCGTGCCCACATAGGCGGCAGGCCGCAGGGTCGCGATCGCCTCGACCTGGGCCTCGCTGTTGCCGACGCCTGCGGGAAAAACCGCGCAGCCGAGCGCCCGCGCACCGTGATCGAGGATGAAACCGCCCGGTGTCAAGTGGTAGGAGAACGCATTGAGCACGACGTCCCCCGGCCGGATGCCAGCGGCGAACAGCGCCCGGGCGCCGTTCCACGGGTCATCGCCTGCCGCCTGCGGCTCCCAGATCGGGCCCGGCGACATGAACACGCGGGCGACACCGGCGAGCGACCCGGCGAGGAAGCCGCCGAACGGGGGCTCCTCCTTCTGCCGAAGCAGCAAGTCGGACTTGCGCAGGACTGGCAGCGCGGCCAGCGCCTCGCGCGAGGTCACCGAACCGGGGTCGACACCGGCGAGATGGCGCGCCCAGCCCGGCGCCCTGTCGATGGCGTGACGCAGGAGGCCCGGCAATCTGGCAAAAAGTTCCGCCTCGCGCTGTTCCGGCGACTGCCGTTCGCGCGCATCGAATTCAACACGGCTCATGATCGGTCCTCGCGTTCCTGCCCCGTTACGCCAGCCAGCGCTTGCGACGCTTGTAGTGTTTGACATTGCGGAAGGACTTGCGGCCCTCGCCACCGACGCCGAGGTAGAACTCCTTGACATCCTCGTTATCGCGTAGCGCCTTGGCATCCCCGTCGAGCACGATGCGCCCCGATTCCACGATGTAGCCATAGGTGGCGTATTTCAGCGCGACATTCGTGTTCTGCTCGGCCAGCAGGAACGACACGCCTTCCCGCTCGTTGAGCTGCTTGACGATCTCGAAGATTTCCTCGACCAGTTGCGGCGCCAGTCCCATGGACGGCTCATCCAGAAGAATCATCTTCGGCCGGCTCATGAGGGCCCGGCCGATGGCGCACATCTGCTGCTCGCCGCCCGAGGTATAGCCCGCCTGACTCTGACGGCGTTCCCGCAGACGCGGAAAATAGGTGTAGACCATTTCCAGGTCGGCCTTGATGGCGCTCGCGCCATCGCGCCGCGTATAGGCACCGGTCAGGAGGTTTTCCTCGATGGTCAGATGGCCGAAGCAGTGGCGGCCCTCCATGACCTGGATGCAGCCACGGCGCACCAGATCGTTGGGCGACAGGTCCTGTACCTGTTCACCCTCGAAGGTTATGTTGCCCTTGGTCACGTCGCCGCGCTCGGCGCCGAGCAGGTTGGAAATCGCCTTCAGTGTCGTGGTCTTGCCCGCCCCGTTGGCACCGAGCAGGGCGACGATGCCTCCCTTCGGAACGGTTAGCGACACGCCCTTCAGCACGAGGATGACGTGGTCGTAGATCACCTCGATGTTGTTGACCTTCAGGATCGGGGCATCCGCCGCCGCGGTCGTCGCGTCTGAACTGATTGCCTGATGTTCCATTCGGCATCTTCCCGATGCTTGGCCAAAGACCGGGAACCGGTTTCGGCGGTCAGCGGTTGAGGAGTGTGACAGTCGTCCTGCCGGGCGACCCGCAAGATGCAGGACGCACGGATCACCTTTGTCTTCACCCGTTCGAGGACTGGCTGCGGGCGGGTACCGCCCGCAGCCCTTCGTCAGATCCGGTGACTTACTCGCCGGCGCAGGGAACGTCGCGCTCCGGCCACGGGGCATTGGTCTTGACGTATTCCTCTGCGGCGGCAACCAGCAGGGGCTGCACCACATCAACCATCGGCGAGAACCAGTCGGTGGCCCTCTGCCAGGTCGTCCCGTCCCATTCGACGACATAGACGTCGTTGTGGCCGTTGTGGTCTTCACAGGACAGCTTGAGGGGGGCCATGAAGTCCGTCATGCCCATCTCGGCGATGCGGGCAGCGTCGATGTCGAGGGCTTCGAAACCGGCCCGAACGTCCTCGGCGTTGACCACTTTCTTGCCGGTCAACTGCTGGGCCCGCCGGATGGCCTCGGCGATCAGCATCGAGTTGTAGACGCCACGGTTGTAGAGATTGTCGGCGAACTTGGCCGGATCCACCTGGCTCTTGCCGGCGTCGACGACATACTTCTTGATGTCGGAGATGACCGGGAAGTCGGTACCAACGCCGTGGAAGTTGAGGGTCCGGTAGCCCTTGGCGTCCATGCCGCCAGCGGCCGCGTCGTCGTTGCCGCCCGACCACCACACGCCGTAGAAACGGTCCATCGGATAGCGGATCTTGGTCGCTTCCTTGACGGCGGTCGGGTTCATCGCGCCCCAGCCCCACATGATCATGTAATCCGGACGGTCGCGGCGCACGTTCAGCCACTGCGACGACTGGTTCTGCATTTCGGTAGCCGGAACCGGATACTGCGTCAGCGTGAAGCCGTAGTCCTTCGACAACTGCTCCATCAGCGGAATCGGCTCGCGTCCGTAACCGGCGTCGAGGAAGATGTAGCCGATCTTCTTGCCCTTGAGATTTTCCAGGCCGCCCTCGCGGTTGGCTATGTCCTTGACGATGGCGGACGCGCCGTCCCAGTAGGTCGCCGGGGGGTTGAAGATCCACGGGAAGGTCTTGCCCTCGGCCGCAGCCGACAGGCCGTAGGCCATCGACAGGACCGGGATCCTGTCAGCGGATGCCTTCGGGATGACCTGCAGCGTGATGCCGGTCGAATAGGGGTTGAGCACGACGGGGTTCTTCGGCTTGACGAGTTCGTAGCACTCCACACCCTTTTGTGTATTGTAGCCAGTCTCGCATTCCTCGACGACGATCTTGACGCCGCCGATGCCGCCGTCACGCTCGTTGAGCATGGTCAGATAGTCGCTCATGCCGTTGGCGATCGGAATGCCCGAGCCCGCGAACGGTCCGGTGCGATAGCTGAACAGCGGCACGTAGATGGAGTCCTCGGCCTGGACCTGAGGCGCGGCAAGGCTGCCGGCCATGATCGCCCCGGCGAGGCCGTAAGCCAGATAGCTGTGTTTCATCATCTTCCTCCCAAGTTCCCGGCCCTCCAGTGCCGGGATGTGAAGCCATCAGCCGTGGCACCGGGCCGGCTTCCATGCCCGGACGACTTTTCGCGGTCCCGCGAGGCGCGGTCTGCGACGGGATCAGCCGTAGGGGAACGGCCAGACCCTCAGTTTTTCCTTCCCGATCCGCCACAGCCGGGCGAGCCCGTGCGGTTCCGTGATCAGGAAGAAAATGATCAGCGCGCCGACGATCATGAACGTCAGGTGCTGGACGGTTTCCGCAGCCACGGACAGACCCAGCGACGGCAGCAGGACGCGCAGGAGAACGGGCAGGATCCAGATGAACGCAGCCCCCATGTAGCAGCCGGTCAAGCTGCCGAGACCGCCGAGGATCGCCATGAAAAGGACTTGGAACGACAAGCTGATGGCGAAAGCGGACGGTTCGGCAGCGCCGAGCCAGAAGAACACCATCATCGCGCCGGCGACGCCGCACAGATAGGACGACACCGCGAAGGCCGACAGCTTGGCCGTCAGGGGACGCACGCCGATCAGTTCGGCAGCGATGTCCATGTCCCGGATCATCATCCACTGGCGGCCGATGCGTCCCCGGATGACGTTGGACACCAGCCAAGTCAACGCGATGACGATGCTCAGCACGATGAAATACCGGGTCAGCGGCGTTGCTGCGGCGCCCGTGGCAATCACGCCGAACAGTTCGCGCTGCTGGACCTCGATCGCGCCCGAGGCGTTGTAGTTGTAGAGCCAGGGAATGCGGATGAAGCACCATTCGAGAAAGAACTGCGCCGCCAGCGTCGTCACGGCCAGGTAGAGACCCTTGATCCGCAGGCTGGGTAGACCGAACACCACACCGATGCCGGCGGAAAACACGCCTGAAAGCAGGATCACCAGGATCAGGTTGGCCTCGGGGAAGATGCTCGTCAGCTTGTAGGCAGAATAGGCACCGACGCCCATGAAAGCCCCGGTTCCAAGCGACAGCTGTCCCGCGTATCCGGTCAGGATGTTGAGTCCGATGGTCGCCAGCGCAAACACCAGGAACGGGATCATGATCGACGTCAGGAAGAAGGCGTTTGCGGTTAGCGGTATGACGACGAACGCGATGGCCAGGATGATGCCGAGCCCGATCCGGTCCTGCCGGATCGGGAACAGTGCCTGGTCCGCCTCGTAGCTCGTCTTGAACTGGCCGGCTTCACGATAGAACATGGAACCTCACACCCGCTCGATGATGCGTTCGCCGAAGAGACCCTGCGGACGGAACAAGAGGAAGATCAGGGCGATGATGTAGGCGAGCCAAGACTCGATCCCGCCGCCCACCATCGGCCCCCAGTAGATCTCGCCGAGCTTCTCGCCGAAGCCGATGATAAGCCCGCCGATGATCGCTCCGGGGATCGAGGTGAAGCCGCCAAGAATGAGTACCGGCAGCGCCTTGAAGGCGATGATCTCGAGCGCGAAGGAAACGTCCGAGCGCGCGCCCCACATGATCCCGGTCGCAAGCGCGACGATGCCGGCGGCGAACCAGACGATGGCCCATATCTGGTTCAGCGAGATGCCCACCGACAGCGCCGCCTGATGGTCGTCGGCGACCGCCCGCAAAGCGCGCCCGATGCGGGTCTTGTTGAAGAAGACGCCGAGGCCTGCCACCATGACCATGGCGATCACCGCCGCAGCGATGTCGATGTGCTGCAGGATGACGAGGCCGCCGTCGCCCATTTCGATGGCAGTCGATCCGGTCGGCAGCCAGAGTTCGTCGGCGATCATGCGCTTGGGCTCGCCGCCGAAGACGAGCTCACCGAATCCGATCAGGAAGTAAGTCAAGCCGATCGTCGCCATCAGCAGGATGATGTCCGGTTGGTTGACCAGCGGTCTCATCACCACCCGCTCGACGCCATAGGCGAGAACGCCCATAACGCCGATGGTCAGAAGCAGGGCAAGAAAGGCCGGCACGCCGTTCTCGTGCAGGCCGACAAGGGTCAGGCCGGCGAACACGACCATGATGCCCTGCGCGAAGTTGAACACGCCGGAAGCCTTGAAGATCAACACGAAGCCGAGCGCTATGAGGGCGTAGAGGATACCCGAGACGAACCCCTCCCACAGGACCTGCAGCAAGAAATCCGGTTGCTCGACCATCTGGACGAAGGGATCGATGATGATGTCGTAGACCATGACTGTCCCCTCGTTAGTGCGCCACGCCCAGATAGGCGTCGATAACGTCCTGATTGGCCTGCACTTCCGCCGGGACCCCGTCGGCGATTTTCCTGCCGTAGTCGAGCACCACGACGCGGTCGGACAAGTCCATGACAACCCCCATATCGTGCTCGATCAATGCGATCGTGGTGCCGAATTCCTGGTTCACGTCGAGGATGAAGCGGCTCATGTCCTCCTTCTCCTCCAGGTTCATGCCCGCCATCGGCTCGTCGAGCAGCAACAGATCGGGCTCCATGGCCAGCGCCCGGCCGAGCTCGACGCGCTTCTGGAGGCCGTAGGGCAGCTTGCCGACCGGCGTCTTGCGAATCGCCTGGATCTCGAGAAAGTCGATGATGTCCTCGACCTTCTTGCGGTGCTCGATCTCTTCGTTGCGCGCCGGGCCGTAATGCAGCACCTGCCAGAAGAAATTCCTGTGCATCTTCAGGGTCCGGCCGGACATGATGTTGTCCAGCGTGGTCATGCCCTTGAAAAGCGCCACGTTCTGGAACGTGCGAGCGATCCCCTGGCTGGCCGCCTCGTAGGGTCTCATCTTGCGCCGGACCTGACCGCGCCAGGTGATCGTGCCCTCCTGCGGATGATAGAAGCCGTTAATGACATTGAGCATCGACGTCTTGCCGGCGCCGTTGGGGCCGATAATGGCGCGGATCTCGCCCTTGCGGATGTCGAAGGAAATGTCGGTGATCGCCTTCACGCCACCGAAGGACAGCGACACGTTGTCGACCCGCAGCAACACTTCGCGCTCGGCCGCTTCCGGTTCTTCGACCGCCGTCTCGGGCAGGTGTCTGACAGCCGTCACAGCACTCATTCCGCGGCCTCCCGCATCCTCTCGCCCGCAACATGGGGCGTCATGTCCCGGATTTCGATGGTGGCCTCGATCGCGCCGACGCGGCCGTCCTCAAAGGTGACCTCGGTGCGGACGTGCCGCGACCTGGAGCCGTCGTAGAGGCCTTCGATCAGCGGCGCGTAACGCTCCGCTATGAAGCTCCGGCGCACCTTCTGGGTGCGCGTGAGTTCGCCGTCGTCCGCGTCCAGTTCCTTGTGCAGGATGAGGAACCGCCGGATCTGCGCACCCGCCATCATGGGCTCGTTGGCAAGGTCCCGGTTCACCTGATCGACGTGGGACTCGATCATTCGGTACACGTCCGGATGCGCGGCGAGTTCCTGATAGCTGGCGTAGTTCACATTGTTGCGTTCCGCCCAGCTGCCAACCGCGGTCAGGTCGATGTTGATGAACACGGCCGTGAAGTCGCGCTCATGGCCGAAAGCGACGACTTCCTTGATGTTGGGGAAGAACTTCAGCTTGTTCTCGATGTATTTCGGAGCGAACAGCGACCCGTCGTTCAGCCGGCCGACGTCCTTGGCGCGGTCGATGATCTTCAGGTGACCGTTGTCGGCGATGAAGCCGGCGTCGCCGGTGTGCACCCAGCCGTCCCCTGTCTTGGTCGTGCGGGTTGCTTCGTCGTTCTTGTAGTAGCCGATGAAGACGCCGGGCGAACGGTAAAGCACCTCGCCGTTGTCGGCGATCTTGAGTTCGACCTGCGGCGCCGGCTTGCCGACGGTGTCGCCGTAGATCTCGCCGTCCGGCTGCAGGGTGATGTAGACGCTGGCTTCGGTCTGGCCGTAGAGCTGCTTGAGGTTGAGGCCGAGCGAGCGGTAGAAGCGGAAGATCTCCGGCCCGATCGCCTCGCCGGCGGTATAGCCGACCTTGAGCCGTGTGAAGCCTATGCGGTTCTTGAGCGGACCGTAGACCAGAATCTCGCCCAGCGCATAGAGGATCCGGTCCGAGACCGGCACCGGCTCGCGGTTGAGGATCTTCTCGCCCGACCGGCGCGCGACGTCCATGAAGAAGTCGAACATCCGCTTCTTGAGGCGTCCGGCGTCCTCCATGCGCACCATGATCCTGGTGAGCAGCGCCTCGAAGACGCGAGGCGGCGCGAAGAAATAGGTCGGCGCGATCTCGAGCCGGTCGAGGTCGACCGTGTCGAGGCTTTCCGGACAGTTGACGCAGTACCCGGCGGTGTAGGCCTGAGCGAGCGAGAACACGTGGTCGCCGATCCACGCCATCGGCAGGTAGGCGAGCACCTCCTCGGTCTCATCCAGCTTGTCGAAGGCATTGCCGTTGCGGGCCGAGACGATCAGGTTGTCGAAAGACAGCATCACGCCCTTCGGCCGGCCGGTGGTGCCGGAGGTGTAGAGAATGACGGCGAGGTCACTGCCGTCATACGGGGCAAAACCGTCCTCCCATGCCTTCGCGACGGCGGGATCGCTCTTCTGGATGGCGCGCCCTCGCTCCTGAACGGACGTGAAATCGTGCAGATGGGTGTGGTCGTAACCGCGCAGTCCGCGGGGCTCGTCATAGACGACGGTCCTGAGCGACGGGACCTGCTCCTGCATGGAAAGCAGCTTGTCGACCTGCTCCTGATCCTCGACCACGGCAAACCGAACTTCCGCGTGACCGAGAACGAAGGCCATCTCCTCCGCAACCGAGTCCGCATAGACGGGTACCGGAACGGCGCCCAACGCCTGGGCAGCAACCATGGACCAGTAGAGCCGCGGCCGGTTGGAGCCGACGATGGCAACCTTGTCGCCCGCCGTCATACCGAGGTCCTTGAGCCCCAGCGACAAGGCTCGGGTCTCTTCTAGGACCTCGGCCCAAGTCCAGCTTTGCCAGATCCCGAGATCCTTCTCGCGCATTGCGGTCCTGTTCCCGAGATCCCGCGCGTTGCGCAGAAGAATCTTGGGAAAGGTGTCCGCGTCGCGTGCGGCGACGTCGGCCAGCCCTGCCATAGCGTATTCCACCCTCTTCGCACGCCCCTTTTCGGGGTCGCATTTGATTACGCATGAGACTACTTCCGCGCCCTTTCGTTCAAGTCTTTTCCGGACCGGCGATCGGATCGGAGGGCTGTCTCATGCGTTCGGACGTGACGCTAGCCATGGGGCATTGCGCCAATATGTGTGAATTGTGTCGAATTGTGTCATCCAGAGTCATTCCACCGCGTGGCTGACTGGCGTGCGCGGCAGGCCTTGCCTAGAGTGACATCATGACACGGTCCGATCCCCAATCCGAACTGCTGGACCTGCTCCAGGCGGCCCTCGATCATGTCAATCAGGGCTTTTCGGTGTTCGATGCCGATCTCCGGCTTGTCGCGTGGAACCGCGGCCTATGGGAGATGCTCGATTTCCCCCAGGCGCTGGCCAAACGCGGCACGCATCTGGCCGATTTCCTGCGCGTGAACGCGGAACGTGGCGAGTACGGTCCGGGGGATACGGAGGCCAAGATCGCTCGCCGCGTCGAGCGCGCAAGACTGTTCCAGCCCCACTATTTCGAGCGCATCCGCCCCAATGGCCAGGTGATCGCAGTCAGCGGGCGACCTTTGCCGCAAGGCGGCTTCGTCACCACCTATACCGACGTCACGGAGGAGCGGCGACGCCAGGAGAAACTTGAACGGACCGTGGAAGAACGGACCCGGGCCCTGCGACAGAGCGAGGACTGGCTGCGCCTCGTCACCGACAACGTGCCGGCGCTGATCGCCTACATGGGACCCGGCCCGGTCTTCCGGTTCGCGAACCGCCGCTACGCCGACTGGTTCGGTCACTCGATCGCCTCGATCGTCGGCCGCTCCCCGCAGGACGTGGTCGGCCAGGAACTCTATGCCGAACTGGAGCCGCATATCGAACACGCGTTCGCCGGCAATGCAGTGTCCTACGAATACAGCCGCCGCAAGGCGGACGGCGACGTCGCCTACATGCGCTCGACGCTGATCCCGGACATGACCATCGACGGACGGACGCTCGGCGTATTCGTGCTGTCGCTCGACGCCACCGAGCAGAAGCGCAGCGAGGCGACGCTGGTCCAGTCGCAGCGCATGGATGCGGTCGGCAAGCTGACCGGCGGCCTGGCGCATGACTTCAATAACCTTCTGGCCATCCTGATGGGCAACCTTCTGAGCCTGAAGCGCAAGGGGCAGGACGTGACCGTGCAGGAGGTCCTCGCGCATCTGGAGCCCATGCTGCAGGCAGCGCAGCGCGGCACCGACCTGACCCAACGGCTGCTCGCGTTCAGCCGCGGCAAGGCCACCGAGACCCACGACGTGCCGCTGCAGGGCGTGCTCAACAATGTCGCAACCCTGCTGAAGGGGTCGATGCCCGGCAACGTTGCCCTCGAGATCCGCTCGTCCACAGACAGACTGATCGCCAGGCTCGACCCGACCCAGATCGAGAATGCGATCGTCAATCTTGTTTTCAATGCCCGCGACGCCCTGCCCGACGGCGGCAAGATCACCATCACGCTCGACGAGACCGACCTGCCGGTCAAGGAGGCCGCGAAGGCGGGCCTCGGTCCGGGCCTATATGCCCGCCTGACCGTCCGGGATACGGGCATCGGCATGAGCGAGGACACCCGTCTGCGGGTCTTCGAACCGTTTTTCACCACCAAGCAATTCGGCACCGGCAGCGGGCTCGGCCTGTCCATGGTCTATGGCTTCGCGCGGCAGTCGGGCGGGTCGGTGGACATCGAGACCGTCCCCGGGGAGGGTACCGCCGTCACATTGCTTCTGCCGGCACGCAGGAGACCGGATACGATCAGAGCCGCAGGCCCGTGGCCGGACGACCTACCACCGCTGCCGGAGGGCAACGGCGAACTGATCCTGCTGGTCGAAGACGATGCGGCCGTGGCCGCAACGATCACCGAACAACTCCAGGACCTCGGCTACACGGTGCTGGCTGCCGAAAGCGCCGAGGATGCGCGCAGCCTGGCGCGCGACGTGCCGGAAATCCGTGCGCTGCTCACGGATATCGTCATGCCCGGCCAGGTCAATGGCCTTGCCCTCGCCCGCGCGATCAGCACCGAGCGCGCGAGCCTCGGCATTGCCCTCATGACCGGATACGCTGACTGGAGCGGACTCGGCGCAGACGGCTCCGAGCCCCCGTTTCCGGTACTCGCCAAACCGTTCGACAGCCGGACGCTCGCGGAAACCCTTAGGACGATCCTGACGACATGATCCCGACCGCATCAGCCCCCGCCGCCTCATCCGACGGCAAGCAGAATGCGCCGCTCGTCTATATCGTCGACGACGAAAAGGACATCTGTGCCTTGCTGGCGCGGACGCTGGAGGTCTACGGCTTCCAGACGGCGAGTTTCCCGCGGGCCGGCGACATGCTGAAATCCCTCGACCGACAGCCTCCCGACGCCTGCCTGATCGACCTCGGCCTCCCGGACATGGAGGGGCTGACGCTGATCAACGAGATCCGCCGCCGGACATCGGTGCCGATCATCGTCCTTTCGGCGCGCAGCCATTCCTCCGACCGGGTCATGGGACTGGAGATGGGCGCAGATGATTATGTGGTCAAGCCGTTCGACCCGCGCGAGGTGGTGGCGCGGATAAGATCGGTGCTGCGGCGCTCGTCAGACCGGCCCAGATCCGGCGAAACCGGCAGGATCGCGCGATTTTCGTCGTGGCTCTTCGAACCCGGATCGCACCGTCTGGTGTCGCCGGAAGGGGAAGAGACGTTCCTGTCGACCGGCGAGGCGGCGCTGCTCGAGGCGCTGCTGCGCGCGCCGCGCCGGGTGCTGTCGCGCGACTACCTGCTCGAGCACGGCGGCCGCGACGAAAGCCTCGACCGGTCCATCGACGTGCGCGTCTCGCGCATCCGCAAGAAGCTGTCGACCTCCGACGGGCCATCGCTTATCCGCACCATCTACGGATCCGGCTACATGCTGACCACCAGCGTGGAGTGGGACTGAGGCGGCACTCATTCCGCCGCCGCGCTCAGCGGACGGCCGGTCCGGAAGGCCTCGCGCAGGGCCGGAACCTGCGCATCCGATCGGCGTATCGCCTCCTCCCTGACCGGGCCGAAGCCCCGGATCGCCGCCGGATAGGCCGCCAGCACCACCGCCGCGTCGTAGCGTTCCGCATCGAGGCGTTCGGCGATATCCGCCACCACGGCCCGGTACTCCGCCAGCACCCGGCGCTCCATCCGCCGCTCCCTGGAGTGCCCGAACGGATCGAGCGGCGTGCCCCGCAGCCCCTTCATACGCGCCAGCAGCCGGAAAACGGGCAGCATCCAGGGACCGAAGCGGCGCTTGGCCGGGCGGCCGGTCCTCGGGTCGGGGCGCGACAGGAGCGGCGGCGCGAGGTGGAATTCGAGTCTCGTCCATGTCTCGAACGTGTCCTGCAACCGTCCGACGAACCTCCGGTCCGTGTAGAGCCGGGCGACCTCGTACTCGTCCTTGATCGCCATCATTCGGAAAAGCTGCTCGGCGACCGTCCGCGACAGTTCGTCCCGGCCGGGAGCGACCGCCCGCTCGCGCGCCCGGATGCGCTCGACCAGTTCGCCGTAGCGATGGCCGTAGGCGGCGTTGTGGTAGTCGGTGAGAAAGGCCTGGCGACGGCGTACCATCTCGCCGAGACCCTGCTCGGCAACCGGCCTGCCGCCCTGCGCTGTGCCGGCAAGGCGCGCAACGCCGTCCGGATCGGCGGCAGCGGCCCGGCCCCAGCGGAAGGCGTCCAGGTTCATGGCGACCGACACGCCGTTGAGTTCGATCGCCTGTTCGATGCTCGCTGCTTCCAGCGGCACGGCGCCCTGCTGGTAGGCGCAGCCGAGCATGAACAGGTTGGCGGCGATGGTGTCGCCGAACAGATCGCCGGCAAGCCGGGTCGCATCGAGGAACAGCGCCCTGCCGGCTGCGGTGCGATCACGGATCGCCTTTTCCAGCCGCTTGCCGGGCAGGCTGAAATCGGCGTCGCGGGTGAAGTCGCCCGGCAACGTCTGATGGGTGTTGACGACCGCCACGGTCCTGCGCGGATCGCAGGCCGCGAGAACCTTGGCGGTGCCGGCGACGACGATGTCGCAACCGATGACGAGATCCGCACCGCCGGCAGCGATGCGGATGGTCGAGATGTCCTCAGGGCGCAGCGCCAGCTTCAGGTGGCTGGTCACCGCTCCGCCCTTCTGAGCGAGCCCCGCCATGTCGATGATGCCGCAACCCCGCCCCTCGATATGGGCGGCCATGCCGAGGATGGCGCCGACGGTGACAACGCCGGTGCCGCCGACGCCCGTGATCAGGATGCCGTAGAGGCCGTCGAGCGGAACCTTGTCCGGCTCGGCGACAGCCGGCGGCGCGCGCCGCACCGCCTCGCGCGTCTTCAGTCGGGCGCCATGGACCGTGACGAAGCTCGGGCAGAAGCCCTTCAGGCAGGAGAAATCCTTGTTGCAGCTCGACTGGTCGATCTGGCGCTTGCGACCCCATTCGGTCTCCAGCGGCTGGATCGCGACGCAGTTCGACTGCATGCCACAGTCGCCGCAGCCCTCGCAGACCAGATCGTTGATGAATACCCGCCGGTCGGGGTCGGGAAACGTCCCGCGCTTGCGCCGCCGGCGCTTCTCGGCCGCGCAGGTCTGGTCGTAGATCAGCACCGTCAGGCCGGGCGTTGCGGCCAGGTCCTCCTCCACCGCGATCAGGTCGTCGCGGTGATCGATGGTGGTGCCCTGCGGCCAGGCGGTCCCGGCCGTATACTTGCCAGGCTCGTCGGTGACGACGGCGATGCGTGTCACTCCCTCGGCAGCGACCTGGCCGGCGATCTGCGGCACGGTCAGTCCGCCGTCGTTGCGCTGGCCGCCGGTCATGGCGACCGCATCGTTGAACAGGATCTTGTAGGTCATGGTGACGCCGGCCGCCCGCGCCGCCCGGATCGCCATCGAACCGGAATGGTTGTAGGTGCCGTCGCCGATGTTCTGGAACACGTGCCCGCGGGTCGAGAACGGCGCCTCGCCGACCCAGTTGGCGCCCTCGCCGCCCATCTGGGTGTAGCCTTCGGTGTTGCGATCCATCCACTGGACCATGTAGTGGCAGCCGATGCCCGCATAGGCACGCGCGCCGTCCGGTATACGAGTCGACGAATTGTGGGGGCAGCCGGGGCAGAAATAGGGGATGCGGCTGGCGACGTCCTTCGTCGTCGCCAGGGTCGCCTGCAGGTCGCGCAGGACCTCGACCCGTCGCGCCAAGTCCTCGTTGGGTGCGCTCAGCAGAAGCCGCTCGCCGATCGCGATGCCGATCTCGTTGCTGTCCAGCGCCCCCTGCGAGCGGAACAGCGGCCTGCCTTCCTCGTCCGCCTTGCCGACGATCCGCGGCGCATTCGCCGTGCCGTAGAGCGCTTCCTTGAGCTGCGTCTCGATCAGCGCGCGCTTCTCTTCCACGACGACGACAAGATCGAGCCCCCGAGCGAAGCTGCGCGCGCCGGCGGCATCGAGCGGCCAGGGGCAGCCGACCTTGTAGAGCCTCAGCCCGAGTGTCGCCGCGCGCGTCTCGTCGATGCCGAGGTCTTCGAGCGCCTGCAGCACATCGAGATAGCTCTTGCCCGTCGAAATGATGCCCATCTTCGGCGATCGGCCACCGCGCAGGATCATGCGATCGATGCCGTTGGCGGCCAGGAAGGCGCGGGCGGCCGGCAACTTGAACTCGTGCAGGCGCGCTTCCTGGACCACCGGATGATCGTTGGGACGGATCGACAGGCCACCGGCCGGCAGGTCGAAGTCCGGGGTCACGAAGCTCATGCGGTCGGGTCGGCCGTCGATCGAGGCGGTCGATTCGACCGTGTCCTTGACGCATTTCAGACCGGTCCAGATGCCGGCATAGCGCGACAGCGCCCAGCCGAACAGGCCGTAGTCGAGGATCTCCTGCACGCCTGCCGGATTGAGGATCGGCATCATCGCGTCGACCAGCGCGAATTCCGACTGGTGCGCGGTGGTCGAACTCTCGCAGGTATGGTCGTCGCCCATCAGCGCCAGCACGCCGCCAAGCGGCGCGGTCCCGGCGAGATTGGCGTGCCGGAACGCATCGCCGGAACGGTCGACGCCCGGCCCCTTGCCGTACCAGATGCCGAACACGCCGTCGAAGCGTCCCTCGCCACGCATCTGGGCCTGCTGGGTGCCCCACAGCGCGGTCGCAGCGAGATCCTCGTTGATGGCGGTCTGGAACAGCACGTCGGCCGGCGCGAGCACCCCGGCGGCGCGCTGGAACTGCTGGTCGAGCGCGCCTAGGGGCGAGCCGCGATAGCCGGTGACATAGCCTGCGGTGTTGTGGCCCGCCGCCCGGTCGCGGGCCTTCTGCATCAGGGTGAGACGGATCAGCGCCTGGGTTCCGGAGACATAGATCCGCTCCCTGGAAAGATCGTACTTATCATCCAGATGAACCGAATTGCGCGTCATGCAGGGCCTCCCTCGCGCCTGGCCCGGACCATCCTCCTTCCGAGTCAGCGCAGGAGACCAGTTAAGACGGCGAGGCGGGGCCGGATCAAGTGCGGGCAGCAGACTGGCGGATCCCGACGGGACAAAACTGTTTCAACGCGCCGCGCAGCGGCCAGCGCCTCGGCCCGGCCAAGTCAAGGCCATCCGCACCCTTCGGCGCCCTCGTCAAGCCCTTTCAGCCGTAGATCGTCTTCGGCAACCAGGTTGCCATGCCCGGAAAGACCCACAGGATCGCCAGCATCAGCAGTTGGAGGAGCACGAAGGGGATGATGCCGCGATAGATGTCCGAACTGCGTACCGCAGCCGGCGCGACGCCGCGCAGATAGAACAGCGCGAAGCCGAACGGCGGGGTCAGGAACGAGGTCTGCAGGTTGATCGCCATCATGACGCCGAGCCAGGCCGGGCTCATGGCGCTGCCGTCGGGCATCGGCAGCTTGAGCAGGATCGGGGCGACCAGCGGCACGACGACGAAGACGATCTCGAGGAAATCGAGGAAGAAGCCGAGCACGAACATCACCAGCATCACGGCGACCATGGCGCCGAGCGCGCCGCCGGGTAGGTCCGCAAGAGCGCGATGCACCAGTTCGTCGCCGCCGAGGTCGCGGAACACCAGCGAGAAGAAGGTCGCACCGATCATGATCGTGAACACCATCGCCGTGATCTCGGTCGACGAGCGCAGCGCCGAGACGAGGACCTTGTCGCGCAGGATGCGGTGGAGCGAGACGAGTACACCCCAGGCGACCGCCGCGCACAGGACGCTGGCAGCGGCGATGCCGATCTGTTCGAGCGGCGCGATTTCCGTCCGGGCGACGCGCAGGTCGACGACAGCCGACAGCACGAAGGCCGCGACCAAGGCCAGGGCTGCAACCCAGATCGGCGCCGGCCGAGCCGGATCGGCCCGCTGGCCGGCGAGCAGCACGGAGCCGACGGCGCCGACGGCGGCGGCTTCGGTCGGCGTCGCGACGCCGCCGAGGATCGATCCCAGCACGGCGACGATCAGCGTCAGTGGCGGTACCAGAACCTTGGCGATGCGCGTCCAGTCCAGAGCCTCGGACGACGATGCCAACGGCGGCGCGTCATGCGGCCTGCGGATCGCGACGGCGGTCTGGTAGACGATGTAGAGCCCGACCAGGCCCAGTCCCGGCAGCAAGGCGGCGGCGAACAGATCGCCGACGGAGAACGGATCCGGCGACCAGTTGCCGAGCTCGCGCTGCGCGGTCTGATAGGCCGTCGAGAGCTGGTCGGCGAGGAACACCAGCACGATCGAGGGCGGGATGATCTGGCCGAGGGTACCGGCGGCGGCGATCGAGCCGGTCGCAAGGCGCGGGTTGTAGCCGTTGCGCAGCATGGTCGGTAGCGACAGCAGCCCCATGGTCACCACCGTGGCGCCGACGATGCCGGTCGACGCGGCGAGCAGCGCGCCGACGATCGACACCGACAGGCCGAGGCCACCGGGAAAGCGCCCGAACAGGGTGCCCATGGCCTCGAGCAGATCCTCGGCGACCCTGGACCGCTCGAGCATGATGCCCATGAAGATGAACAACGGCACGGCAATCAGCGTCTCGTTGGTCATGATGCCGAAGATGCGCAGAGGGATCGCGCCCAGCGACAGCGACGCGCCGGCCAGCTGGCCGAGCAGGGCGAAGACGAGGGCGACGCCGGCGAGCGTGAAGGCGACCGGGAAACCGGCCATCAGGCAGATGCAGGCGGCCGCGAACATGAGCAGGTCGAGCATCGGCAGAAGCGTTTCGAACATGCCTCACTCCCGCCCGGCGCTGTAGGCCGACCGTACGGCGTCGGGCCCGGCGAGCGCCGCTGCGGCGCGCAGGATCAGCGCCAGGCCCTGAAGGGCAAGCAGGCCGGCATAGGCGAGGATGGCCGTCTTGAGCACGAAGATGGCCGGAATGCCCGAAGTCTCGCGCGAGCCTTCCAGGATGCTCCAGGCCATGGCGACGAAGGGCCAGGACTGGACCCAGATCACGACGCACATGGGCAGCAGGAACAGGACGGCACCGACAAGATCGACCGCCGCCCGCGCCGCCGGCGCAGCCTCCCGGTAGAAGACGTCGACGCGCACATGGGCGTTGACCGCCAAGCTGTAGCCGGCCGTCAGCATGAACAGGAACCCGTGCATGTAGAGAATCGATTCCTGCGCCCAGATCGAGCCGACACCGAACACATAGCGCAGCAGCACGACGGCGAACTGCACGAACACGATGGCAATCATCAGCCACGAAACGGCTGCGCCGACCGCGAGGTTGAAGGTCGTGATCGCCCTGGCGATACGGTTCATCTTCTGCCCTGATTCCTGCATATGAAAACGGGAGGAGACCCTAGCCTCCTCCCGCGCCTTTGTCTCGCCCGACCTCGCGGTCAGAAGTTGAGCGACACGTCGCGATGGTTGGACAGGCAACCGGCGACGGCGAGGGCCATGGCCTCGGGCAGCCGGGCCTGCTGGCGCAGGCCGATGGTGTCGCCGATGGCGGCATCGAGCGCATCGAGTTCGGGCAGCAGTTCGGCCGCCGCCAGCTGGCGCCAGGCGAGATCCGCCTGCAGGGCGGCGATGGACTGATCGACGGCCTCGACCGCCTTGGCCGCATCGGGGGAGGCGCTGCGCATGATCTTGCGCGCCTCGTTGAGGCCCGTGCGGATGTCGCTCGTGCCGTCGATGGCGCCGATCCGGGCGCGCACATCCTCGATCCGCTCCAGGGCGGCCGGCGTCTCCATCGACAGGATCGCGTCCTTGAGCGCCGTGAAATCCACCTCCATCGCCGCCAGGGCCGACGCCCCGCCGAGCACGCCGCGCAGCTTGGCGATCGGCTCATAGGCCTGGTCGACCGTCCGCCGATAGGTTTGCCGAGCCTTGTTCTCGGCCGTCTGGATCGTGGCGAAGACGGTGTGCTTCTCGTCCCACTCGACCGGGATCCGCGCCAGTATTGCGTCGTGTTCGACCTTCAACTCCTCGATCCGCTCGCGGGCAGCCTCGCCGCGCTCGGCCGAGTAGATCTGGCCCTCACCGGAGCGCGACACGATCACCTGCAGATCCTTGATGGTCTCATCGATGCGCCGGGCGTCGCGCTGCATGGCGCGGACCTCGACATGGAGCGGGCGGTAGGCGACGGCGGCCTCGGCGACGGCGCGCTCCGCCGCAACGATGTCCGCCATCAGCGGCATCGCCTTGCCGGCCGCGTCCAGCCCGGTCTCGAAGTCCTTCTGGAGGTCCTTCGGCAGGTAGTCGACATCAAGTGCGGTGGCGCGCGCCAGGGCGGCGGAGATCCTGTCGCCCTCGGCGACGAAGCGCTGCGCCATCAGGCTTTCCATGCAGTACTGCAGGCGCGGGTTCTTCGGCGGCGGCGCGGTTTCCGACAGGAGCGACGAGCGGTTCGGCAGGTAGTTCACCAGCGGCGGATAGTAGCCGACGATGCCGAGCGCCAGCAGTTGCAGCGAGATGAAGGCGATCACGCCCTTGTACATGTCGAGCGTGCGCACCACCGCTGGTGCCACGCCGCGCAGGTAGAATAGGGCGAAGCCGAACGGTGGTGTCAGGAACGAGGTCTGGATGTTCAGGCCGATCATGACGCCGAGCCAGACGGCGGTGATGTTGGCCGACGGGTCGGCGAGCAAGATCGGCGCCACGATCGGCACCACCACCACGGCGATCTCGATGAAGTCGAGGAAGAAGCCCAGGATGAAGATCACCAGCATGACGATGAAGAACTGCGCCCAGAAGCCGCCGGGCAGGCTCTGCAGGAACTCGCGCACCAGTTCCTCGCCGCCGAAGGCGCGGAAGGTCGAGGTCAGCATGGCCGCGCCGATCAGGATGATGAACACCAGCGACGAGGTCTTGGCGGTCTCGACCATCACCTCGCGCAGGGTGTTTTCGATCTTCAGCGTACGCCAGCCGCTCCAGGTCACGGCGATCAGCAGCAGCGAAACCGCTATCAGTGCGATCACCAGCCCGAGCACGTCGTCGCTGGTCTGGATGCGCTTGATGTTGAGATTGTAGAAGCTGAGCACGACCGCGAGGGCGAGCAGCGCCAGGATGGCGATGATCGCCGGCGTGTAGGCACCGCGCGCCTCCCCCCGCAGCCGGTAGCCGGCCATCACCATGGCGCCGATCGCACCGATCGCACCGGCCTGGTTGACGGTGGCGATGCCGCCGATGATCGAGCCGAGCACCATGAAGATCAGCGCCAGCGGCGGCACCAGGGTGACCACCACCTGGACGGCGAACTTGCGGTCGAACCTGCCCTCGAAGGGCACGGCCGGCGCTGCCTTCGGATTCAAGAGGGCGAAGCCCAGGATGAACGCCATGTAGAGGCCGACGAGCACCAGCCCCGGCAGGAACGCGCCAAGGAACATCTCGCCGGCGCTGGTCGAGGAGATGGCGAAGTCGGACGGCAGCGTGACCTCGCCGGTCGTCTCCCGGTACAGCGCCTGGCGAATCGAGCCGGCCTGGTCGACCGCACTGGCGAGCTGGTCGGCGAGGATGATCAGCACGATCGACGGCGGGATGATCTGTCCGAGCGTGCCCGAAGCGGCGATGGTGCCGGTCGCCAGCGGCACGGAATACTTGTTGCGCAGCATCGCCGGCAGCGAGATCAGGCCCATGGCGACGACGGTGGCGCCGACGATGCCGGTGGTGGCGGCCAGCAGCGCGCCGACGAACACCACCGAGATGCCGAGGCCGCCGGGGATCGGGCCGAACAGGCGGGCCATGGTGACCAGCAGGTCTTCCGCGATCTTGGAGCGCTGCAGCATGATGCCCATGAACACGAAAAGCGGAATCGCGATCAGCGTGTCGCGGTCGGCCTCCCAGTAGATGCCGCGGAAGTTGGTCACGCCGGCCGACAACCACTGTCCGGGCCCGCCGAGGGCGAAATAGGCGTCGACATTGCCGGCGAAGACGTAGCCGGCGAGCGCGGCGAGGCCGACCGTGAGGATCGCCGAACCGGGCAGCGCGAAAGCGACCGGAAAGCCGGAACCAAGCGCCGCGGCCATCAGCACGATGAGGAGGATGAGAAAGAACAGTTCCATGGATGGCGGTCTCTGGCGGTCTCTGACGTCTCTGGCGCTTTACTGAACGGCGTGGACGTCGTGGTTGCGCCCGCCCGGCTCGCCCCGGATGTCGGCGACGGCATCGAACAGGTAGCTGACGAACTGGATGAGCATCGACACGGCGAACACGCCGAGGAAGCCTGCCATCAGGTATTTGACATAGAGGCCGAAGCCCGCCTGGGTCGTCTCGTAGGCGAGAATCGGACTGTTGATGACGTTCTGCCTGCCACCCATCCCGATGATCAGGATGACCCAGCACATGGACATGCCGAGCAGAACCGAGCCGACGGCGTTGACCCAGCCCTTGGTGCGCGGCGCGAGGCCGGCGTAGAACACGTCGACGCGCACATGACCTTCCTCCAGCAGCGTGTAGGCGCTGGCGAACAGGAACAGGGCTGCGTACCAGAAGCGGACCAGGTCGGCCATGAAGGCCTGCTCATAGGAGAAGATGAAGCGTCCGATGACGATCAGCAACTCGGCGACGACCACGAGAAGCGCCAGCCATGTGAAGCCGAGCGTCCGGGTGAAGGCTGCGATCAGCACCGACAGGGCGATCAGCGGCATGTGCACATAGGCGCCGCGGAACTGCGACCGGCCGAGGTCGGCGGTCAGTTGCGTGCCGACGACACCCTCCAGCAGGCCTTCGACGCGAAGGAACGAGATGACGGCGTCGGCAATCCCAACACTCAGGACCGCCCAGAAGGCGGCGCGGATGAGAAAGGCGTTGATGTCGCTGACGCAGCGGCTGTCGACCCGAAGCGGGCGTGTCGCCGTCCGCAGCACGAACAGCACTGCGACGACCGACAACAGGCCATAGAGACCGGCCTGGGCCCAGGCGAAGCCGATCGCCATGCTGCCATTGCCCGATCCGCCGAAGACCGGCGCGATGCCGGGCAGCCCCTGCCAGTAGGTCAGGTAGTTGTTCAGGAGAAAGGCCGCCATCACCGCGAGGTTCACCCAGCCGAACAGCCGGATGAGGATGACGCCGCGGACAGGAGCGGAGGGCATGCGCGTCGAGGACGACGCTGCATCTTGAACCGGGTTCAAGGCCGTCATTTCGGGGTGCCTCTACAGCCGCTTGGTTGGTCGATGGAAGACGGAGCGCACGTGCGCCCCGTCCCCGCCATCTTTTCGAACCTCGATTGACCTTAGACGGTGATACCCAGAACGCGGTTGCGCTGCTCGGTGTAGCCGGTGTCGGCGAGCAGCATCCAGCGGCCGATCTCGCTGCGCGCCTTGGCGAAGCTCTCGTGGGTCCGCCGCGCCAGGTCGCTGTGCTGGACAGTCTCGTCGAACACGGCTTCGGAAGCCTCGCCGAAAGCGTCATAGACCTCGTCGGAGAACTTCTTCAGCACGACCCCATGCTCGTTGATCAGCTTGTCGAGATAGGCGCCGTTGTTCGCGTTCGCCTCGGCCATCGCCTTGGCGTTCTCCTCGTTGCAGGCGGCCTCGATGATCATCTGGTCGATCGATGACAGCTTGGAGAACCAGGACTTGTTCATGCCGAGCGCCAGCGCGGAACCCGGCTCGTGCATGCCCGGATAGTAGTAGTACTTGGCGGCCTCGTAGAATTTCATGAAATAGTCGTTCCACGGACCGACCCACTCGGTCGCGTCGACGGCACCCGACACCAGGTTTTCGTAGATCTGGCCGCCCGGCAGCGATACGGGCGACGCGCCGAGCTTGGCCATGACGTCGCCACCCAGGCCCGGGATGCGCATCTTCAGGCCCTTGAGGTCGTCGGCGGTCTCGATCTCCTTGTTGAACCAGCCGCCCATCTGCACGCCGGTGTTGCCGGCATTGAAGTTCTTCAGGCCGAACTGGTCGGCGAGTTCGTCCCACAGTTCCTGGCCACCGCCGTACTTGATCCAGGCGTCGAACTCGGTGTAGGTCAGGCCGAAGGGAACCGCGGTGAAATAGCCCCAGGCGGGATGCTTGCCCTTCCAGTAGTAGTCGGCGCCGATATAGGCTTGGGCGTTGCCGGAAGCGACCTCGTCGAAGGAGTCGAACGCACCGACGCGCTCGCCGGCGGCGAAATACTGGACGTTGATGCGACCTTCGGTCAGTTCGCCGATGCGGGCGGCGAGGCGCTGCGCGGAGATGCCGAGACCCGGCATGTCGCGCGGCCAAGTGGACACGATCACCATGTCGGTGCGTGCCTGGGCTATGGCCGGCGCGGCCAGCGAGCCTGCAACCACGGCACTGCCCGCACCGATACCTGCATTCTTGATAAACGAACGGCGATCCATACTACTAGTCCTCCCGACTATGGACGTTTGGTCCATCGGCACCACCACGTGCACCGATCAATCTATGTGTCTAGGTGATCGGTCGAGGGTCGCGCTAGTCGTGTTACTGCGCATGAGATCGGTATAAATACTGAATACAATGGATGAGTGGGTAGCCCGGGAACGGCGCCAGAAGAACGAGACGATCTGGAGTCCGAAGGACGTGACATTCAAGACAAAACTGTTCGTTATTACCGTCCTTCCGCTGGTTGCGGTGTCGATCCTGGTGGGTGCGATCACCGCCTTTCAGGCGTCCCGCCTCATCGAAGTCCAGACATCTACCGTGGAGCAGAGAATCCTGGCCAGCAAGCGCCAAGAGCTCCAGAACACGGTCGCGCTGGCCCTGACCTCGATCAAGATCCTCTACGACCACGAGCCCGGCGGCCGGCAGGCCGCGCAGGAGGAAGCCAAGAGGATCCTGCACGACGTCACCTTCGGCGAGGACGGCTATTTCTTCGTCTATCTGCGCGACGGCACCAACATCGTGCATCCGAAGCTGCCGCATCTGGTCGGTAACAAGTGGTGGGACCTGCAGGATCCGAAAGGCGACTTCGTCATCCGCAACCTGATGCTCGCGGCACAATCGGGTGGTGGCTTCCACCGCTACATCTGGGACAAGCCGAGCATCGGCGTCGAGGCGGAAAAACTTGGCTACGCGGTGATGCTCGACAAATGGGACTGGATGCTGGGAACCGGACTTTACATCGACGACATCGCCCAGCAGGTCGACGCGATCCGGGCCGACTTCACCGCCAACGTTCGCCAGACCCTGCTGGTCATCTTCCTGATCACCATGGTCGCCATTCTTCTCATCCTCAGTGCCGTGGCCACGGTGAGCTTCTCCGAACAGAAGTTCGCGGACGGAAAGCTGAAGGAACTCACCCATCGCATCGTCGACATCCAGGAACAGGAACGCAAACGCGTCTCCAGCGAGCTTCACGACAGCATTTCCCAGTTGCTCGTGTCCGTACGCTACGGCATCGAAATGATCCATTCCAAAGCCGCCGGCACCCTGGACCTGCAGCGGCAGGCGGAGAACTGCCTGCGCATCCTGGACGATGCGATCAGCGAAGTGCGCCGGATTTCCAAGGACCTGCGCCCGAGCGTGCTCGACGACATGGGGCTGGCTGCGGCGCTGGTCAGCCTGGCCAAGGATTTCGAGTCGCAATCGGGAATCACAGTCCGCGTCTCGACCGAGCGGTGCCGCGCCCGCCTTTCGGATTCGGCCAAGACCGGTCTCTACCGGGTCGTGCAGGAAGCCCTGACGAATGTCGCCAAGCATGCCGCTGCCGACGAAGTGCGCATCGCCCTGTCGGCAGGGGTGAAAGATCTCACGCTGTCGATCGAGGACAACGGCGTCGGCCTGCCCTCGCCGATCCCGACGGCCAACGGCCTCGGCATCCGCAACATGCTGGAACGGGTGGAGACGCATGGCGGCACGATGACCATGTCGCGACTGCCGCTCGGGGGAACAGCCATTCGCGTCACCATGCCGCTTGCCACTTCCAACGGACCCGTTGAAGCGGCATGATGTCTGTCCTTCCAGAGGTGTTGCGATCATGACATCGACACAGACCCAACGTCCGATCCGAATACTTCTGGCGGACGATCACGAACTGGTCCGGGCCGGGATCCGCACCCGCCTGGAGGAAGTCGATAACTTGCTCATCGTCGGCGAGGCGTTCGACGGACGCCAAGCGCTCGAAATGGCCGGATCGCTGGTCCCCGACATCGTGCTGATGGACATATCCATGCCGGTGATGAACGGCCTCGAGGCAACGGAGGCGATCCGGCGACGCTATCCGCACATGAGCGTTCTGGTCCTGTCAATCTATGACAATCCGGAATACGTGCGCGGCGTGATGCAGGCCGGAGCCCGCGGCTACCTGCTGAAGGACATTTCCGCGCGCGAAATGATCAATGCAGTCACAGCCATCGCCGATGGCGGCTATTATTTCTCCTCCAAGGTCGGGCCGACCCTGATGGAGGCCAGGCCCAGTTGTTCGGGCGTCGATCGTTACGGCCTCACCGAGCGCGAGCGGGAAGTCCTGCAGGGCGTTGCACGCGGACAGGCGAACAAGGAAATCGCCAAGGCACTCGGCATCAGCGTCCGCACCGTGGAATCCCATCGGCTTAACATCCGCGACAAGGTCGGCAGCGGCAACGCCGCCCATCTCTACCGGATCGCCCAGGAACTCCAACTCGTCTGAGACGGACAGCCGCGACCGCCGTGGTGTGTGGCGCGCCCGCCGGCTTTATGTCAGACTCCGGCCCAAAATCCCTTCAGCTCACGCACGAGCCCATCTTCGACAACGAGGCATCATGACGAAACCCCTGGTTCTGGTCACCGCGGACGTGAAGGCCGTCGACGGCTACCGTTGGCATGCCGCCACATCCACCTATCTGGAAGCGGTTCTGAAAGGTAGCAACGCGATTCCGATGATCCTGCCGTCGCTCGGCGCCGCCATCGATCTCGACGCCGCACTCGACCGCGTCGACGGCGTGCTCGCGACCGGGTCACGCTCCAACGTCAATCCCGACCTTTATGGCGGCGAGGCGAGCGAGGCGAACGGGCCCTACGACCCGGACCGCGACGCCACCACGCTGCCGCTGCTGCGCCGGGCGATCGAACGCGGCATCCCGGTTCTGGCGATCTGCCGCGGCATGCAGGAACTCAACGTCGCCATGGGTGGCACGCTCCTCACCGAGATCCAGGATATGGAGGGCCGGCACGACCATCGCGCCCCGGCGTCGGACGTCCAGGACGAGCGCTTTGCAATCGCCCATCCGATCGAGATCCGTGCAGGCGGGGCGCTTCACGCCGCGCTTGCCGCCGACAGCGTCGAGGTCAATTCCCTGCACCGCCAAGCGCTCGGCGACCTCGGACGCAACCTCGTCGTCGAGGCCCGCGCAGAGGACGGCACGATCGAGGCGGTGTCGGTGAAGGAGGCACCGGGCTTCGTGCTGGCAACGCAGTGGCATCCCGAGTACTGGATCGCCTGCGACGGCCCGTCGCAGAAGCTGTTCGGCGCCTTCGGACGCGCCGTCGAAGCCTATCGCTTGTCCAGGTGCGCCAGCCTCGCCGCCGAATAGACCGGAGACGCCCCATGGCCCGCGATCACGACCATGACCACGACCATCCGCATGACCATTCCGAACTATCGGAAACGGAGGTTCGGGTCCGGGCGCTAGAGACCGTCCTGACCGAAAAGGGCTATATCGATCCGGCCGCGCTGGACGAACTGATCGAGACCTACGAAACGAGGGTGGGGCCGAAGAACGGTGCCCGGGTCGTCGCCAGGGCCTGGAGCGATCCGGCGTTCCGGACCTGGCTGCTGGAGGATGCGACCGCGGCGATCCGCTCACTCGGCTATATCGGCCGCCAGGGCGAGCACATGGTCGCGGTCGAGAACACCGCAACAACGCACAATCTGGTCGTCTGCACACTGTGTTCCTGCTATCCGTGGCCGGTGCTCGGCCTGCCTCCGGTCTGGTACAAGTCGCCCGCCTACCGGTCGAAAGCCGTGCGCGACCCGCGCGGCACCCTGGCCGATTTCGGCGTCGCCCTGCCCGAAGAGACCGAAATCAGGGTCTGGGATTCGACCGCCGAAGTGCGCTATCTGGTCGTGCCGATGCGCCCAGCCGGAACCGAGGGCTGGAGCGAGGAGGCGCTTGCCGGCCTCGTCTCGCGCGACAGCATGATCGGCACAGGCCTCGCCCTGGCGCCCGGCCGCACCGGGGAGATGAAGCCATGAACGGCGCCCAGGATCTCGGTGGCATGATGGGCTTCGGGCCGGTCCAGCCGGAACCGCACGAGCCGCCGTTCCATGCCGAATGGGAACGGCGGGCGTTCGCCATCACCCTCGCCATGGGGGCGGCCGGATCCTGGTCGCTCGACGCTTCGCGCTTCGCCCGCGAGAGCTTGCCGCCGGCACGGTATCTGACGTCGAGCTACTATCAGATCTGGCTCGCAGGCCTTGAGCGTCTGCTCGAGGAACGTGGGCTGGTCGGTGCCGACGAGATCGCCACTGGGCACGCCCTGACCCCGCCCAAGCCGGTCAGGCGCGTGCTGAAAGCGGCAGACGTCGCCGCCACACTCGGCCGCGGCGGCCCGGTCGACCGTCCGCCGACGGCGCCCGCCCGCTTCGCCGTCGGTGATGCGGTGCTGGCAAGGAACATGCACCCTGAAGGACACACCCGGCTCCCGCGCTATGTGCGTGGGCGTGCCGGCGTGGTCGAGGCGATACACGGCTGTCATGTCTTTCCCGACAGCAACGCCGCGGGTCGGGGCGAACAGCCCTCCTGGCTGTATGGCATTGCCTTCCGGGGCAGGGAGCTGTGGGGCGAGGGCACCGATCCCCGGCTCGTCGTGCGGGTCGACCTGTGGGAGCCCTATCTTGAAGGCGCCTGAGCTTTCTTCCGATGCGGTCAGCGTGATCACCGACACCATGCCGGGCCTGCCGCGCGACGGCGACACCCCGGTATTCCGCGAACCCTGGGAGGCCCGCGTCTTCTCGATGACCGTCAAGGCCCACGAAGCCGGGCTGTTTTCGTGGAGCGAATGGACCCGGGCGCTCGGAGCGGAGATTGCCCGCGCCGGAACGACCGATGGCGGCGAAGACTATTATCGCCACTGGCTGGCGGCGTTCGAACGCCTGGTCTCCGAGAAGGGCGTGGCTTCGTCCGAGGCACTGGAGGAGACCCGGCGGGCCTGGGACCGCGCCGCCCGCGCGACGCCCCACGGCCAGCCGATCGTGCTCGCGCGCTGATCGGAGCGCTCAGCCCCAGCCGAGGGTGGCGATCAGGAGCGTCGCCCCGAGCAGGAACACCACGGCTGCGGCGACGATTTCGATCGCCCGGTGCAGGCGCACTGCCCAGACGCTGTCCCCGCCGAAGAAACGCACCGCCGCACCCTTGGCGCCGACGGCGAGCGTGGCGAGCGCCGCGACGGTGATGCCGGTGCCGAGCGCCATCGCCAGCGTCGAACCGATGCCCGCGACAATCATGCCCTGCGACAGGGCGAACACCAGCACGATCAGCGCTCCGGAGCAGGGCCTCAGCCCGATGGCGAGGACGATCGAGGCCGCACGGCCGACCGTCAGTTCCTCCTTCAGCATCTCCGGCGTCGGCGCGTGAATGTGGCCGCAGGAGGAACAGACGCCGTCCGGCGCGTGATCGTGATCATGGGACGGATCACCGTGACCATGATGATGGCGGTCTTGATCGTGAGCGTGATCATGGTGATGGTGATGGTGATGGCCGCCGGTCGTGGCGCCGGCCAGCATCGGCCGCAGCGCCTTGACCCAGAGCAGCCAGGCGCCGAGCGCCGTCACCAGCGCGTAGGAGCCGATCTCAAGCCAGCGCGCCGTGTCCTGGATGGCGATGGAGGTGAGGCGGAACACTACGGCCGCAGCGCCGACCAGAAGGATCGCGGTCAGCGCCTGGGCGAAGGCGGAGACGAAGGATAGCGCAACACCCTTCTTCAGCGTGTCGCCGCTGGCCAGCACGTAGGACGCGATGATCGCCTTGCCGTGGCCCGGGCCGGCGGCGTGGAAGATGCCGTAAGCGAAGGACAGGCCGGCCAGAAGCCAGGCCGCATCGGAGTTGGAGCGGAAGGCACGCAGGGCGGCGACCAGCTTCTGGTAGAACTCCGACTGCAGCCGCGCGACGGTGCCGAAGAGGCGGTCGGCCATGCCGACGGACGCGCCCGGCGCGGTTGCCGCGCCATCGTCCGCGCCCGCCAGCGTCCGCAAGCGGACGCCTCCCTCGAGCGCCGGCATGTCCACAGCGGCGGCAGGCATCTCAGCCGGTTGGGCGGCTACACCGGGCATCCCTGCGCAGGTGACGATCATCTGGTTGACCTGGGAGGCGGCCGCGTCCTGAAGCTCGGGCGGCAGGTCACGCTGGTCGGGACCGATCGACGCGAGGGCGGCCGCCGTCGCGCTGTCAAGTTCCGGCGGCTCGCGCCGCTCGATGCTGCAACCCGCATCCGGCGCGTTGCGCAGGCCGAGCGCTTCCTCGCCCCGGGCGAAGCGGAAATCGACGTAGTAGGTCGGGTCATAGACGTCGAGCGTGATCGGTCGGCTCGCGTCGGTCGGCTCCTTGAGCGGCAGGGTGAAATGCAACTCAAGCAGCTGCACGCTCTGCATCGCCGTCTCGCCGCTACGCGCGGCATCCTCGCGGATCGCCGCGATGTCCTCCGGCTTCATCGCCCAGTAGTCCTGAAGCGCGACCTCGACCACCTCCAACCAATAGGTTTCCGGTTTGCGAAAATCCAGCTCCACGCGCGCGTTGTCGCCGAAGGTGAAGTAGCCGTATTCCTCCATGCTGTCGACGTTGACCTTGGCGAGGTCGGCCAGTTCCTCGCTGCTGAAGATGCCGTCGCCATCGGTATCGAAGCCCTGGATCGCGAAGGCGGTATAGGCGTCGTCGAAGCGGAACACCTGATGCACGGCGACGGCGCCACCGCTGTCGTCGAACACGAGCTGCGTGCGCGCCTCGACGAACACGTGCGGATGCGCACCGGCCGGCACGAGCGGCACGCATAGCAAAGCCGCCGCCACCAGCCCCCTGACCAGCGTCCTGCGCAGCGAATTCAACGTCGATATCCTGGTGCAAGCCACGGCGAAACCCCGAAAGATCAGATGACGCTGCTGTGCCCGCCGATCGCGGCAGGATCAAGGCCCGCGCCCCGGTTTTCCCGTCCGGCAAGAAGAGCTTTAGCCGGCCGACGGGTCACGCTCAGCCCGGACAGTCTTCGCCGGACTTGCGGCGCTCAGCGGCCCAACCGGACAGGAAATCGACGAAGGAGCGTACCTTGCCGGACAGGTGACGGCGGTGCGGATAGACGGCATATATGGCCGGGCCGTCCAGTTCATAGGCTTCCAGCATCGCAACGAGCCGCCCGGCCTCGATGTCGGCGTTGACGAACATCAGCGGCGTGCGCAGGAAGCCGAGGTTGCACAGCGCGGCGTCGCGGGCCGCCGAGGCGCTGTTGACCTCGACTCGGCCCTTCACCGGCACGCTGATCCGTTCGCCGTCGACCATGAAGGCCCAGTTGGCCTTGAATCGGTAGTTGGTGTCGACGATACAGGGCCGCTGCGCCAGATCCGCCGGGACCTGAGGCACGCCATGGGCGGCGATCACCTCGGGCGTTGCCACGATGACCGTCCGGAACGGCGCGATCTTGCGCGCGATCAGACTGGAATCCTCCAGGTCCGTCACCCGGATGGCGACGTCGAATCCCTCCTCGACCAGATCGACGAACCGGTCGTCGAGCCTCAGGTCCAGTGTGATCTCCGGCTCGGCGACCAGGAATTCCATCACCGCCCGGTTGAGCAGCCCGTCGCCCATGGAGCGCGGCGCCGAAACACGCAGGCGCCCGCGTGCCTCCCGATGGGTGGACTGTACCGAGGCCTGCAGGTCGTCGATCCGCTGAAGTATGTCGGCTGCTTCCTTGTAGTAGGCCTCACCCACCTCGGTCAGCGAGATCTGACGCGTCGTGCGGTTGAGCAGGCGGACGCCGAGTTCGTCTTCCAGTTCGCCGATGTATTTCGATACCAGCGCCTTCGAGCGGCCCATTTCCCGGGCGGCAGCGGAAAAGCCGTTGCTCTCGACGACCTGCAGGAAGCAGCGCATGCGGGTTATGGCGTCCAAGGTATCCTCCGCGGGATCGGCAATCAGGCAAACAGGTCGCGATATTGTCCGGAGAAGCCGCTTCCCTGCGCCCGGTCGCAGGCACTCAGCATGTCGAAGGCATGATCGAACCACCTGAAGACGAAATGGCTCACGGCCGCCTGCCGGATCATCCGGTCCGGCGTGAGGCCCCCGAGTGTCTTGACGAAGCCGGCATCGGCCCAGAACAGACGGGTGGCGTGGAGGAACGGCATCGCCTCGTGGCAGTTCTTGCCCAGCAGCCGCTGCTGGTTGACGATATCCTGCAGAATGAAGTCCGCCTCGGTCAGGAGTGCGAAAATCCGATCGAACAGAGGCTGGCCCAGATACACGCTCTGGAATTCGACCTCGGTGTAGACCGCCAGTGTATCGGCCAGCGTCCGCCTGGCGTTCTTCATCACCTCGAACTCGTAGCCCTGGATGTCGATCTTGAACAGGTCGACGCAGTCGAGCGCCGCCACGTCGTCCAAACGAAAGGTCGGGATCCGCCTCTCTTCCACCGTGTGAAGGAAATCGAGGCCGGCGGTCGCCTCCGTCACCGCCCGGTTGAGGGGATAAAGTGTCCACTTAACCTTCTTGGCTAACGAATGACATGACGGTTTCGACAGGCCGTCTGCCTTGGTTGCGGTAGCCCAGATGCGGGCGCTCTGTGTTGTAGTGGACGAGCCAGGCGTCGAGATCGGCCTGCAGGGCTTCGACGGTCTCGTAGAAAGTCTCGCGCATCTTCACCCGGAAGAACTCGTCCAGCACCGTGCCGTTGAAGCGCTCGACGAAGCCGTTGGTCTTTGGCGTCTTCACCTTCGTGCGGCGGTGCTCGATGCCATTGAGGTCGAGATAGAGCTCGTAAGGATGCCGGTCCGTCCCGCAGAACTCGCGGCCATTGTCGGTCAGCACGGCTTTCACCGGCAAATCGAGATGGCGGTAGAAGGGCAGCACGTCGTTGTGCAGTACTGCGACCGCCGCCTCGGGCTGCTTGGAGACGTGCAGGAAGCCGAAGGCGTAGCTGCCGAAGGTATCGACCACGGCGTGCAGATAGACCTTGCCGACGCCCTTGAGACTGCCCACGAAGAACGTGTCGGCCGACAGGAGCTCGCCCGGCGCGCTTGATTCCACGTGCCTTTCCCGGAAGCAGGGGTTCAGCTTCTCCAGGAAGGCGGCCTGTTCGGGCGTGATCTCGATGGCCGTCTCGGCGTTCTGTGCCTCCAGCGCCAGCCAGCGCTCGACCTTGGTGCCGAGGCCGCTTTCGTTGAGGATCTTCTGGATGGTGATCGACGACACCCGGACACCTTCCAGCGCCAGCATCGCCTCGTGCCGATTACAGCCATAGGCGGGATGCGCCAGCGCAAGCTCCTTGATCCTGTCCACCACCTCGGGCGCCGTCGTCTGCGGATGGCTCTTGTGGATCGGCGGCAGGTCCTTCAGCCCGTCGAACCCTTGCGTCTGAAACCGGCGCTTCCACTCGTAGAAGCTGGTCCGGTCCATGCCTCGCTGACGGCAGGCCTCGGCGACGTTGCCGAGTTCCCTCGCCAGCTCAAGCACGCTCAAACGCTGCTGCGCCACCTTGCTGGCGGCATCACGAGGCGAGGCCTGCCTTGCTGTTGATGATTGTCCCATGGGATCTTCCTCCTTTCCAACGATAGCACGGAAAGAAGGTTAAGTGCACAGATAAAGCGACGACGTGGCATCGAAATTGTTGACGTACAGCGTTTGTTCGTTGCCGTCGCCGAGCGCGTAGGGACGGATGTCGGCGAGCGGCTCGTGTTCATTCCTGTAGCGGGCCTTGTCCTCGAGCGGTTCGAAGCCGACGATCTTCTCGACCAGATCGAAGTCGATCAAGGACTGGTAGATGTGTCGTTCGGTGTCGAGATTCTGGGCGCCTATATCGATGATGGTCAGCTTCGCCGGCAGGATCGTCGAAAAAAGCCGGGCAGCCTCGCCGTCAATGGCCGCCTGGCGGTCGGTGGCCGACGCGGCGTTCCTGCGGGCTTCGGCTTCCGGGGAGCCGGCGATCGCGGCAGCGATGTCGAGCGTAGACGCGCCGCCGTCGAGTTGCGACACCCAATGATCGAGTCCGCCTGCGTCGGCTTCACGTCCGAGAATGCCGCGGTAGAAAACCCTGACCAGTTCCCTGTTGTCCATTGCCCATCGCCCCACTTGGCCCGAAGTGTCCAGTTTCCCGCAACCGAGCCGGCGAATGCCGGCCCCGTTTCCCCTAAGCCACTGCAGCGCCCCCATCGGCACGCGAATCGTGTGCCCCTTCAAGGCCGCCGCGCGCGTTGCGCACAATCATGCCGGCGTGGCCCATCGTATCGGAATAGCCCTCGCCGAGCACCACCACTTGGTGGCCGGCGCGCTCCAGCGCCCGCACCACATCGGGATCGAAACGCGCCTCGAGCCGGAGCGCGGTCGTCTCGTCGCCCCAGGTACGCCCGAGCAGCCAGCGCGGCGCATCGATGGCCGCGCCGACCGGCATGCCGTTCAACACGTGACGGACGAAGATCGCCGCCTGAGTCTGCGGCTGGCCCTCGCCGCCCATGGTGCCATAGGTGACGAGCCGGCCGTCGTCGAGCCGGGCCATAGCCGGATTGAGGGTGTGGAACGGCAGGCGCCCGGGTTCGAGCGCATTGAGCGCGTCGGGATGCAGCGAGAAGCTGGTGCCGCGGTTCTGCCAGATGATGCCCGTGCGCGGCAGCACGCAGCCCGAGCCGAACTCCCAGTAGATCGACTGGATGAACGAGACCGCACAGCCCTTTGCGTCGACCGCGCCCATCCAGACCGTGTCGCCGGCCGACGGATCGCTCTGCCAGTCCTGCACGCGTGTCAGACTGATGCTGTCCGCCGCCGCCGCCAGCCAGTTCGGCGCAAGGAAGGCGGAGGGACTTTCCGGCAACCGATCCGGATCGGTAACCACCCGGTCACGTACCAGGAAGGCGCGCTTGGTCGCCTCGACCAGACCGTGGACAAGACCGAAGCCCTCGCACGCCGGCACGGCTAACCGGTCGTAGAGGCCGAGGATGATCAGCGACGCTAACCCCTGAGTCGGCGGCGGCGCGTTGAAGATCGTCCCCGCCCGGACTCGGACCGAAAGCGGCAGGCGCACGCGCGCCTCGTAGTGCTGCAGATCCGCCTTCGTGACCGGCGAACCGATCGCTTCCAGATCGGCAGCGATCTCAGCGCCGACGTCGCCGCGGTAGAACTCGTCGAACCCCTCCGCAGCCAGATGCTGCAGCGTATCGGCGAGTCGCTCCTGTCTCAGCAGGTCACCTTCCTTGGGTGCCGCGCCCTCCTTCAAGAACACGGCGGCGAAGCCGGGCTGGTCCTTGAGTTCCGCCAGCTTCTGCGCCGTCAGTTCAGACTGGCTACGGCTCACCCGGATGCCATCCTTGGCATGGCGGATCGCCGCGGCGAGCAACTCGCGATTGGGGATCCGGCCTGCGCCGACCGCCAGAGCGGCGTCCTTCGCCTTCGCCCAGCCTCCGACCGTGCCGGCAACCGTCAGCGCGGCCATCGGGCCGCGCGTCGGGATCGCTCCATGGCCGGCCTTGTTGTAGGCGGCGATGGTGGCCCCGGATCCTGCCGGGCCGCAGGCGGCAATGACCTTCGGATCCCTGCCCGGCTCGGCGATCATCCAGAAGCCGTCGCCACCAAGGGCATTCATGTGCGGATAGACGACGGCAATGGCCGCCGCTGCCGCGATCATCGCCTCGATCGCCGAACCGCCTTCGGCGAGGATCTCCGCGCCGGCCTCGGCAGCCGCCATGTGGGGCGCGACGACCATGCCGCCCGATGAGGTGATCGTATCCATTGCCTCTCCGTGGATCCTCTATCGGTTCCTGGCAGGACCGCGCCGCCGTCGAGCGCCACGGATGGCCAGGACAACCGCTAGCGCAGGGAAATGATGCCCGCCTCGCCGGCCTCCGAACCGAAGACCAGGCGCTCGCCGCCCCTGTCCCAGGCAAGGCTCGACACGGGCGCCTTGCCGGGCCGGCGGAGCAGCACCTCGGCGTTGTCCTCGAACCGGCAAATCAGCACCATGCCGTCCTGGTAACCGACCGCCGCGACCTCTTCCTTCGGATGACAGGCGACCGCCGTGACCAGAGCATCGCCGCGAGAACCGAGCTGGAGCGGATTCTGGCCCATCGGTCCCGTCTTGCCGAAGAAGGGCCAGGCGATGGCGGCATTGGCTCCTGAGGTCATCAGGTAGCGCCCCTTCGCCGACCAGCTCCAGGACTTCACCTTCGCTGGATAGCCGGTCATGCGCATGTCTTGGCCGTCCTTCAGCCGCCAACCGTGAAGCGCGTTCTCCTGCATCGCCGTGACGAGATATTTGCCATCGGGCGAGAAGGTGATTGCGAGGTGAGCGCCCTTCCATTCGAGTTGCTGCGGCTTTCCGAGCGTGTTGACCCACCACAGTGTCGCGCCGTCGTAGCGGGCGACCGCGAGCCGCAGCCCCTTGGGCGCGAAGGCGAGACCTCCGACCGCGCGCTCGTGCGAGAACTCCTTTTCGGTGCCATCGGCAAGGCGCACCCAGGCGGTCCGTCCGCTGGCGAAGGCGACGGTCCCGGACGGGCCGCAAGCCACGAGGTCGATCCACTTGCGCGGCCGCTCGGCGAGTGTGGTTACTCTTCCGTCAGCAGTAACCTGCCGGATCAGGCCGTCATCGCCGCCGGTGACCAGCCCCGATCCGTCGGGGCGCTCTTCGGCAGCGAGCAGGCCGCCCTTGTGCGCGGCAAGCCGCATCTCGCCGCCGGTGGCGAGCACGACGCTCCCCTCGCCGAGGGCAAAATAGGGCGTGTCGTTCAGGAACCCCGCGCGGACGACGAAGCCGGCGACATCGACAGGGACAACGGTCGTCACATCCGCCTCACGCTGCGCAGGCTTCGAAGCTTTGCTTCAGCTGGTCGAAATCCAGATCCCGACCGATGAAGACGAGGCGGCTCTCCCGCGCCTCCTCCGCCTTCCAGTCGCGCTGGTGATCGCCCTCGACGATCATGTGCACACCCTGGATGACGTAGCGCTGGGGATCGCCCTTGAACGCCAGGATCCCCTTCAGACGCAGGATGTTCGGCCCCTTGAACTGGGTCACCTGGTTGATCCAGGGGAAGAACATGTCCGGGTCGAGGTCCCCTGCCTTCAGCGAGATGCTGCGCACCGAATGCGGATTTTCGTGATGGTGATGACCCTGATCATGATGATCGTGGCCGCAGTCCGGACCGCAGACGTGGTCAGGATCGTGATCGTGATGGTGGTGTTCGTGTTCGCGGCCGTGGTGATGATGCTCATGATCGCAGTCCGGGCCGCATTCGTGCGCGTGGTGGCCGTTGTCCAAGAACTGCGGGTCGAGCGACAGGATTCGATCGAGATCGAAGGCGCCCCGGTCCAGAACGGACGCAAGGTCGATCGCGCAGCGCTCGGTACGATGGCGTAGCGCATAGGGATTGATGGCCCGGATCCGCGCCTCGACCTCCGCCAGCTCCTCTGCCGAGACCAGGTCGGTCTTGTTGATCAGGATGACGTCGGCGAAGGCGATCTGGTCTTCGGCCTCCTCGGTGTCCTCCAGTCGCTGCAGCACGTGCCGGGCATCGACGACCGCGACAACGGCATCGAGCTTGGCAGCCGCCCGCACGTCCTCGTCCATGAAGAAGGTCTGCGCCACCGGCGCCGGGTCGGCGACGCCTGTCGTCTCGACGATAATGGCGTCGAAGGCGCCGCGCCGCTTCATCAGGTTCTGCACCGTGCGGATCAGGTCGCCGCGCACCGTGCAGCAGATGCAGCCGTTGTTCATCTCGAAGATCTCCTCGTCGGATTCGACGAGCAGGTCGTTGTCGATGCCGATCTCGCCGAACTCGTTGACGATGACGGCGTAGCGCTGGCCGTGGTTCTCCGAGAGGATGCGGTTGAGCAGCGTCGTCTTTCCCGCTCCCAGATAGCCGGTCAGCACGGTGACCGGGATCTGGGCTGCGGCGGCGCCTTCGGTCGGGGCGGTGGTCATGGCGACTGTATCCTGTTGCTTGACGGCGGACGGCGCGGCCCGTCGACCGCTCTCGTCCGACTCGCGTCGGGTGTTGGCCGCACTATAGGTCGTCGCGGCGTCAAGTTCACGCGCTCAAGTTAGGCACGAAAGTCGAAAGCGGGATCGGAGCAAAGGCCTGCGGACGGCGAAGATCCCTTTCCCGCGCACGCCCTTTTCAGTCTGCAGCCGAGCGGCTAATGCTCACCAGGACAAGATACGCAACGCCAGGCCGCCCTGCGGCCCGGCAAAGAAGCGGACCGCAGGGAGGAACCATGCTGAAGACCATTGCCGGCTTCGACCGCATCGGCGAGGAGAACGCCTTCGCCGTGCTGGCCCGTGCCAACGCCCTCGCCGCGCAGGGCCGCGACATCATCAATCTCGGCATCGGCCAGCCGGATTTCCGCACGCCCGAGCACATCGTCGAGGCGGCGATCAAGGCGCTGCGGGACGGCCACCACGGCTACACCCCGGCGACCGGCATCCTGCCCCTTCGCGAGGCCGTCTGCGCCGACCTGAAGGCGCGCCTGAACGTCACGGCAGATCCGGACAACGTCGTCATCGTGCCCGGCGGCAAGGTGACCATGTTCATGGCGATCCTGATGTTCGGCGAGCCGGGCGTGGACATCCTCTATCCGGACCCGGGTTTCCCGATCTACCGCTCGATGATCGAGTTCACCGGCGCCCGGCCCGTGCCGGTGCCGATCCGCGAGGAAAACGACTTCGCCTTTTCCGCCGAGGAGACCCTGGCGCTGCTGACCCCACAGACGCGTCTGCTGATCCTGAACTCGCCGGCCAACCCGACCGGGGGAATCACTCCACGCGCCGAGATCGAAACATTGGTCAGGGGCCTGGAAGCTAGACCCGACATCGCTGTCCTGTCCGACGAGATCTATTCGCAGATGACCTACGACGGCAACGAGCACGTCTCGCTGCTGGAGTTCGACTCTATCCGCGATCATGTCATCCTGCTCGACGGCTGGTCGAAGACCTACGCCATGACCGGCTGGCGCATGGGCTATGCGGTGTGGCCGGACGCGCTGGTCGACAAGGCCCGCAAGCTCGCCGTCAACTGTTGGTCCTGCGTCAACGCGCCGGCCCAATACGCTGGCCTCGCCGCCCTGACCGGCCCGCAGGACGCGGCGCGCGCCATGGTCGAGGAGTTCGATCGCCGCCGGAAGGTGGTCGTCGACGGTCTGAACGCCCTGCCGGGCGTTTCCTGCCGCACCCCGCTCGGCGCCTTCTATGCCTTTCCCAACATCACCGCGACTGGCTGGAAAGCCAAGTCGCTCGCCTCCGCGCTGCTGGAGCAGGCCGGCGTCGCCACCATCGGCGGACCCGACTTCGGCATCCTCGGCGAGGGCTACATCCGCCTGTCCTATGCCAATTCGACCGAGAACATCCAGAAGGCGCTCGCCCGCATGGGCGAATTCCTGGACACCAACCGAAAGGATTGAGCGAGGGGGGTCAGGGACCGAACACCAGCGGCGCCAACGTCGTGGCAACGACCGCGACCACCGCGATGGCGATCACGTTGAGCAGCATGCCGGCGCGCAGCATCTGCGCGCCGGTGACCGCGCCCGAGCCGAACACAATAGCGTTCGGTGGCGTCGCCACCGGCAGCATGAAGCCGAGCGAGGCGGCCAGCGCAACCGGCAGGGCAAGGCTCAGCGGATCGGCGCCCATCCCCACGGCGGCCGCACCGGCGACCGGCAGGAACACCGCCGCCATCGCCGTGTTGCTTGCCAGTTCGCCCAGATAGACGATGATCGCCATCACCAGCAGGATCATCAGCGCCTCTGGCAGCCGCTCCAGCGCCGACAGCATCGAGCCGATCCACTCGGCGAGGCCGCTGTCGCCAATCGCCCCGGCCAGCGCAAGGCCGCCGCCGAACAGGATCAGAACGTCCCAGCGCAGGGCTTTCAGGTCCGCCCAGCGCAGCAGGAACTCGCCCTTCTTCCAGTCGGCCGGCAGCAGGAACAGCAACACGGCACCGGTCATCGCGATGCCGGCGTCGGTCAGGCCGAGGCCCGGAACGAGGCTGTCGATCAGCGGCCGCGTCAGCCAGCCGAGCGCGACCAGGCTCATGACTGCGGCCACCGTCTTTTCGGGACCGCCCATCGGCGGCAGGACATCCTCGGCGGGCGCTTCGCGTTGGATAATCGCAGCGTCGAGCGCCGGCATCCGGAAGGTGACACGGGTCAGTTGCAGCCAAGCAAGCGGCAGCAGCACCAGCACGACCGGGATGCCGACCAGCATCCAGGTAGCGAAGCCGACGTCGACGCCGTAGGCATCCTTCATGTAGCCGGCGAACAGGGCGTTTGGTGGCGTGCCGATCAGCGTACCCATGCCGCCGATGGTTGCCGCATAGGCGATTGACAGCATCAGAGCCGGGGAAAAGCCGTTCGGCCGGGTCGGGTCGGCGATCCCGCGGTCGACGTAGCGGGCAACGATCGACTGGCCGATCGGCAGCATGACCATCGCCGTGGCCGTGTTGCTGATCCACATCGACAGGAAGGCGGTGATCGCCATCACCCCGCCGATCACCGCGGCCGGCTGCTCGCCGACCAGCCGCACCACGCGCGCGGCCAACCGGCGGTGCAAGTTCCAGCGTTCCAGCGCGCGCGCCAGGATAAAGCCGCCAAGGAACAGGAAGATCAGCGGGTTGGAATAGGACACTGCAGTGGCGTCCAGCGTCCGCGCTCCGAGCAGGGGAAACAGCACCAGCGGCAGGAGGGCGGTGATGGCGAGCGGGACGGCTTCCGTCATCCACCAGACCGCCATCAGCACGCCGACCGCGGCAACCGCCTGCGCCGACGGACCGAGGCCGGCCGGCGCCGGCGTCAGCAGGATGGCCAGGCTCAGGATTGGCCCGGCAATGAGCCCGACCCTGCGGATGCCCGACGGGGCGGCGGTTTCGGAAAAAGCGGCTTGCTCGGACATGGTCTCGATGGCGCTCCCGGACGAGATCGGTAAGGGTTTTCCAGCGGCGTGGAAGTTCAGCGGCTGAGTTCAGGGGCAAGCCGTACGCCCGGCGGCGGCGAACTGTCCCGCACCCGAAGATCCGGCTCGATCAGAATCAGCGTGTCTGGGACCTGCTCGCCGGCGATCTGGCGCAGCAGCGTCCAGGCAGCCAGGCGGCCGATTTCATCCGGGTGATTGCGGACTGTGGTGAGCGCCGGCGTGCGGCTGGCCGCCCCGTCGATGTCGTCATAGCCGGTCACCGCCATGTCCCGGCCGGGCTCGACGCCTCGGCGTCGCAATTCCGGCATCATGCCGAGGGCGATGAGGTCGTTGAAACACATCACCGCGGTCGGCCTGTCGGCATGATCGAGGACCTGCGGCACCACGGCACGTCCGTCGGCCTGGGTCATCAACTCCGGGATGTCGATCTGTCGTTCCGGATCAAGGCCAGCTTCCTCCAGTGCACGCCTCCATCCGCCATGGCGATCGCGCCCGGTCGAGCTTGCCCGCCGGCCGCCGACCATGGCGATCTTCCGGTGCCCCTGCTCTATCAGGTGGCGGGTAACCGTATGGGCGCCCTTGGCATCGTCGCCGCGCACGCAGGGCGCATGAGCGCCTGGCACCTCGCGGCACACCAACGTCACCGGAATACCCTGCTCGACCAATCGGTTGATCTCCTCCGCCGAGGTGCCGACCGATGGGCACAGGATCAGGCCATCGGCGCGATGCTGTAGCAGCATGTCGATGAAGGCGCGCTGGCGGGCGACGTCGTCGCGGTGATTGCAGATGAACACCATCTGCCCCTCCGCCTCGAGGACATCCTCGAGCGCGGAGAAGATCTCGGCAAAATAGGGGTTGAGGATGTCATGCACCGCGACGCCGACGATCTGTGTGCGCGCGGTGCGCAGCGAGGCAGCTGACCGGTTGTAGATGTATCCGATCCGGTGCGCGGTTTCCTTTACCCTCCGGCGCGTATCCTCGGCCACCAGCGGCGAATCGCGAAGGGCCAGCGATACGGTAGCCGTGGATATGCCGAGTTGCTCGGCAATATCGCCGAGCGTCAGACGGCGCGTCCGCGCCTCGTCCCCGCCCGGCTCCCCTGCACCGCGTCGTGCGCTCATCGGCGCGCCTTGGATCGGTGCTCGGCAGGCGTGCAGGTCGACATCGCGGCGGTCCGGAACAGAAGGCGGGTTCGGCCGTCAGTCTGCCCGGAAGCTCTCGCCCATGCAACAGCCCTACATGCAAAGCCCTAGCGGCGGGCGGCCTCGTCGAACTCTTCGCGCAGGTTGACGACGACGCGCCGGTTCTGCACGTGGCAGGTCAGTTCGTCGCAGTCGGTCACCGGCCGTTCGATCCCGTAACCCTTGATCCACATCCGCTTGCCGTCGACGCCGAGGGCGACCAGCGCATCCCGCACGGCCTCGGCCCGCTTCGTCGACAGCGCCTTGTTGGCCGCCTCGCTGCCGGGATCGTCGGCATGGCCCTGGATCTTGACCAGCCAGCGCGGGTTCGCCCTGAGCCAAGCGGCCTGCTTGTCGATGGTCATGCGTGCGGTTTCGGTCAGCTCGGCCGAGCCCCTGTCGAAGAAGATCCGCCGACCGACGTTGATCATGAACTCCTCTTCAGAGCCCGGCCTGATGTCGACGAATCCCGCCGCCGCCGCATTGGTCACGTCCGGGGTCGTCAGCGTGTCGACGCTGCTGCATCCCGCAAGCATAAGCAGAGTCGCCGCCGCTGTTAGGCCGGCGCGGCGGACAAATGTCTTCGAAACCAAAACTCAGCCCCCTCGTGGTCTAGGCGCCGTCAGCCCGGATCGGCGCCGAGATGCTCCAGCACGAGCACCCGGGTGCCCTGCGGGCAGCGCTGGTAGAGATCGATGACGTCCTCCGGAAACATGCGGACGCATCCGCTCGATACGTTCCTCCCGATGCTCCACGGCTCCAGCGTGCCGTGCAGTCGGTAGCCGAGATCCTGGCCGTCGCGGTACAGATAGAGCGCCCGGGGGCCGAGCGGATTGTTCTCGGCGCCCCCCTCGACCATACGCGGCAGGTCGGGTTGGCGTTGGAGCATCTCCGGCGGCGGCACCCAGCGCGGCCACAGCGCCTTGCGGTCGATGCGTGCGCGGCCGAACCACTGGAAACCCTCGCGGCCGACGCCGACGCCGTAACGCAGGGCCGTGTTGTTCTCGAACACGACATAGAGAAAATGGTTGCGGGTATCGACCACCACCGATCCCGGCGGCTCCGGGCTGAAATACTTGACCATCTGGCGGTGCCAGACCGGGTCGATCCGCTTGAAGTTGGTCAGCCGGTAGCGAAAGCCATTGTCCTGCGCATAGCCGGCGAAATAGGCATTGGCGGCGGTGTTGGCGAAGGCCGACCCGCCCATGGCGAGACCGGCGCCAATTGCAGCGCCTCCGGCAAGCAAATCGCGTCGTGTGATCGGCATGACGGCCCTCCTGTCCCTGGATCCGTGCAACCGCTCCCGCCCCTCCGGGCGCGCCGTGGCGCAATCCGCAGCCGGGACAAGAGCCGACCCTTCGTATTTGTGCCGAAGTGTTCCGTTCCGTCAACCGTGGCACCGGCGTCAATGTCGTTTGACGATCCGCTCGCGGTAGAGGATGTAGAGACCCGAGGCGATCACAACGGCCGAGCCGACGAGGGTCCACGGACCCGGAACGTCGCCGAACACCAGAAAGCCGAGGCCGACCATCCAGACGATCTGCAGGTAGGTGAAGGGTGCCAGCAGCGGCGCCGGCGCCAGCCGATGGGCGATGATGAAGATCCAGTGGCCGAACCCGCCATAGAGCCCGGTCGACAGCAGCAGCAGCCAGTGGAACCCGCTCGCGGGCGTTTCCCAGAGGGAGAGCCCGGCCGGCGTCATCGCGACGGTCGGCACGGCCGCCGAGATGATCAGCATGCCGATGGTCGAATTGCTGCCCGCGAGCATGCGCGTGAACAGGGCGTAGAAGGCATAGCAGATCATCGCGCCGATCGAGTAGATCGCTGCCCAGTGCATGCCGCCCAGGCCCGGGCGTGCGATGATCAGGACTCCGATGAAGCCCACGATGATCGCGATCCAGCGCCGCAGGCCCGCCCATTCGCCCAGCAACGGGCCGGCAAGCGCCGTGACGACGAACGGGCCCGCGAACATGATCGACATGGTCTCGGCAAGCTGCAGGTACTGGACAGCAAGGAAATTGAAGAAGGTCGAGCCAAGAAGGGCGAGGCCGCGGACGAACTGCAGGCCCGGCCGATCGGTCCGGAAGATCTCCGGCGCGCGCCAGACACGGAACACGACGACAGCGAAGACCAGATGGGTCAGGAAGCGGACCCAAACCACCTGCAGCGGCGGCAGGTCGACGACCAGGTATTTCGCCGTCGCGTCCAGGCAGGAGAAGCACAGGCAGGCGAGCACGATGAGCACGATGCCCATGACCGGCGTCCTGGGCGTCTCGGCCGGGACGGCTGCCCGCGCCGCATCACCCGCGTCGACGGCCGGAGCCGCGACCTCGTCCCTGTTGTTCATGAGCATCGTCCAGAAAGGATTGCGGCGTAGCAGGCAGCCGCGATCATCGCCCGAAGCGTAAGCCTTCGCGGCATGACCCGAAAGGCCGGATTGCCGGCAAGCGGTACGGCGCGGACACGACGCGGCCGGATGGTCTACCATGCCCCCGAACGAGAACCGAAAGGGACCCCATGCCGACAGCTTCAATCGACACGCCGGTGGGGCGACTTTTCGTCACCGAGGAAGACGGCGCAATCGTGCGCCTGTCATGGCAGGCGAAGGCGAAAGGCGACGTGACACAAGTGCTCGCCGAGGCATTGCGCCAGATCGGCGCCTATTTCGCCGGCGAGCTCAAACGGTTCGACCTGCCCCTGGCGCCGGCGGGGCCGGAACTGCACCAGCAGGTGTTCAAGGCGATGCTGGCGATCCCCTACGGCGAGACCCGGACCTATGGCGAGATCGCACGGGAACTCGGCACCTATGGTCAGCCTGTCGGTCAGGCCTGCGGAGCCAATCCGATTCCCGTCGTCATCCCCTGCCACAGGGTGCTGTCGGCGGATGGCCTAAGGTCTGTTGAGATTCATCGGGAGTTTATCACGGCGGCTGCGAGATGAATGATGGCGATAAAGCTTGTGTCGGTTTTGTCAGCGCGCATGGCGATGCGTTTGAACTCCTTGAGCTTGCAGAAGAAATTCTCGATGAGGTGACGCCATTTGTACATCTCGGTATCGAGCGGCAGCGGCTTGGCGCGGCGCGGATGCTGGGAGATGACGACCTTGGCGCCGCGCTCGTCGAGGTCGGCGATGATGGCATTGCTGTCGAAAGCCTTGTCGGCGATCAGCGCGTCGAAAGAGAGGCCTTCGATGAGCGGCGGCACGCCGACCGTGTCGAAGCGATGGCCGGGCAGCAGGACGAAGCGCACGAGATTGCCGAGGGCATCGGTGAGCGCGAGGATCTTGGTGGTCATGCCGCCCTTGGAGCGGCCTATGGCCTGGCTCTGAGTCCCCCTTTTGCGCCCTGGCCATGGCGGTGGACCTTGACGATGGTGGCATCGACCATGGCGTATTCCATGTCCGGCTCCTCCGAGCAGGCCTCGAAAAGCCGCACGAAAACATCGGCTTTGACCCAATCTCGGTATCGCTTGAAGACGGTGTTCCAGTTGCCGAAGAAAGCCGGCAGATCACGCCACGGACTTCCCGTCCGCACAATCCACAGAACCGCTTCGACGAAGCGCCGGTTGTCGCTGCCGCTGCGTCCGGGGTCCGTCGGCTTGCCCAGACAATGCGGTTCCATTTTCGCCCACTGGGCGTCAGTCAGTACGAATCGTTCCATCCAAAGCTTGAAGCACGATCAAGCCCAAAGTGGAATCCTGAATCTCAACAGACCTTAGGCGGCTATTCCGGCACCGGTGGCCTCGACACCAAGATCGCGCTGCTGAAGCTCGAGGGCGGCTATCCGTTCCTGCTGTGACAAGCGCGCACGCCGCTCAGGCCGCGGCAACGCCGGCGAGGAACTTCTCGATCTCCGACCGGAAGCGTCGCGTGGTGTCGAACGCCATGCCCGTCGCCTCCAGCACCGAGGACGCCGAGCGGTTGGTCTCGACCACGGCCTTGTCGAGCACGCCTATGTTGGCGACGACCGTCTCGCTGCGCTGCGCCGCACTCTGGATGTTGGCGCTGATCTCGTTGGTCGCCGCGCCCTGCTCGGTGACGGAGGCGGCGATCGCTCCGGTGTACTCGTTGACCTCGGCCATGGTCGCGGCAATGGCCCGGATCGCTGCCGCGGCATCGTCGGTGGAACCCTGGATGGCGGCGATCTGGCTGGAGATCTCCTCGGTCGCCTTGGAGGTCTGGTTGGCCAGTTCCTTCACTTCCGCGGCGACGACCGCGAAGCCGCGGCCGGCCTCGCCGGCGCGCGCCGCCTCGATCGTGGCGTTCAGGGCCAGAAGGTTGGTCTGCTCGGCAATCGCCCGGATCAGGACCACGATCTCGCCGATCTTGCTGGCCGCCGACGCCAGACCGGCAACCTTCTCGTTGGTCTCCCGGGCACCGCTCGTCGCCTTCTCGACGATGCTGGTGGTACGCGTCACCTGCTGCGAGATCTCCTCGATCGACGAGGCCAGTTCCTCCGCCGCACCGGCCACCGACTGTACGTTGCTGGACGCTTCTCGGGAGGCGCCGCCGGCTTCCCTGGCCTGGTCGGCACTGGTCTTCGCGACGCTCTCCAGGCCGCGGGCAGTCTCCTCCAGGCTGGCATTGGCGCTGTCGACGGATGCCAGCAGATCCTGTGCCGTGGCCTGGAACGCCGCGATCATGGCCTCGACGCGCCGCTGCCGCTCCTCGCGGGCAAGCCGGTCGCCCTGCTGCTGGCGCTCCAGCCGGCCCTGTTCCTCTCGGTTGTCGCGGCACACGACCACGGCGCGCGCAATGTCGCCGATCTCGTCCGGCCTGCCCGTGCCCTTGACCTCGAAGGCGGTGTTGCCCTGGGCGAGGTCGGCGATCTGCGCCGTGACCCTGCGCAAGGGCGAGAAGATGCAGCGGTTGGCGTAGAACAGCGTGCCGCCGGCAAGCGCCAGCAGGAGCAGCCCGATGCCGATGCCGACCGACCGGGCCGAGGCGGCGATCGACAGATAGGCCGTCCGGTCGACCGCGATCAGCGCCACGACAATGGGAGTGCCAGAATAGTCGCCGATCTGCAGCTGGTCGACGAAATACCGGCCGGAGGCGGCTTCCGCCCCGCCGGCGGCGGTCACCGCCAGCAGGCCGACCGGATCCATGTCCTGCGGCAGCCGGCTGCCGATCACCTCGTAGCCCTTGTCCGTGTTGCGCAGGATTGCGACCGGATAGCCGGTCTTGGCAGTAAAGTTCTCGACGAACTGATCGTGGAAGTTGAGACCGAACTCGACGGATCCGACATGAGTTCCGTCGTGCAGGATCGGCACCACGCCGCGGTTGCCAATGCCCGCGACCCCGCTTTCCAGTCCCGAGATCGGCGCAACCTTGCGGTTCGTCTCCACCACCGTCTGGCGGAACGAGGACAGGTCGTCGCCGAACTGCTCCGGCTTGTGCACGCGCAGGAGCGTAGTCGCCGGCGGCAGGTGGAACTGGAACTGCTGGATGCCGTCCTGCTTCATTGCCGGGAAGGTCGGCAGGAACTCTGCCGCCAGGCCGTCACGATCCTGGGCGGCGACCTTCGACTGGACGCCGGCCTGGCCGGCGACGACCTTGGCAAGCATCAGCGCCTGGCGGCTTTCCGCCTCGACCTGCGCCATCAGCTGCTGCTTTGCCGCGCTCACCTCGCGGGCGAGCGCCATGGCGGTCAGGTCGCGCGACAGCCACTGTGCGATGCCGACGGACGCCGCCGCGCCGACGACGGCAAGGCCGAAGATGACGAGCAGAAGTCTGGCACGCATGGTCTTCATCGGGATCTCCAGAACGACGGACGGGCAACGGTCCTTTCGCTCGACCGGCAATGCCGCCCCGTTTCAAGGGAGAGAATGAAGAAACAGGCTTTCCAAATCCTTAAACACGCTGCACGGCAAATAATACACGCTCAGTACATATATCAACCGACGAATATCGCCTAATCATAGCCCATTTTTTCAGCAGAACCCTGGAAATCAATTAGCTCCTGACACCCTGGACTTGGACAAATACCCTCGCCACAGGTTCGGCATCCGCTGCAGCAAGCCGGGTCAGCGTCCCCACAAACCGCGGACGCTCCTCTTGTCCGCTACAAGCTGGCATAAGCGGGAACGCCACGCCGATCATCGCCGCTGGTGAGAAAACAGCCGCACCGGTCCGCCATGAGGTGAATCTCCCCACGCGCGCTTTAGACAGCAGCCGCCGTCACGCCTCCAACGCGACCGGCTCGGTCGTGGCTTCCGCCGCAGCGGCGATATCGTCCTCGCCGTCCGAATCCGGCTCGTCGAGCGCGGCGAGCGACAGGTTGCGCTCGACGTGGCGTAGCAGCTTGCGGAGCTTCTTGCGGTCCTTGTCGTCGAGGCCGGCCATGGCGTCCTTCTCCAGCCGTTTCCAGGCCTTGTCGACGGCACCGATGCGCCCCCGCCCTTCCTCGGTCAGGAACACCCGCGCCAGGCGCCCATCGCTCTCCGACACCTGGCGGCTGACCAGCCCCTGCGCCGACAGGCGGGTCACCATCTTGGTCACGGTCGGCGGCTGGACGCCGAGCGCCAGGGCCAACTGGCTCATCGTCCGCCCGTCCGCGTCGGCCAGTACCTTGAGCACCAGTTCCTGGCCCGGATGCAGACCGATGCGCATCAGATGGCCGCCCGAGCGCGCCCGCTGCGCCTTGGCCGCCTGCAGCAGACGATAGGTCACGCTTTTCTTGTAGTTGAACACCATGGCGGGATTCCTCCGACAGGTTCGCTCGATCCGGACGGCGCCATCGCAGCACCGCGATTCGCCGGAACCGTAGACGGCTTGCTTAACCGTCGAATGACGATGCACCATCCGGCGTACAATTTCAGAACCGTTTCAACCTGCGCGTCACCATGGCAAGATAACAGGATCTGCTCTCCGAGGTCGAACTGTCCATCTTGTAGTGCGCAAGATAGAGCGTCCTGCAGCGCGGCGCGCACAGGGCACGCATGCCACGCAGGAGCGTCCTGCGCCCCGGCTCGCCGATCAGTTTCGACACCCACCAGCTCGCTCCGCAGGTGGTCACGACGGCAATCTTGCGGATGTGCTGCATGCGCGGACGCATGCCGCTCGCCTCGGTCGGCATCTCGAAGGTGACATGCGGCACCCAAACCCGATCGAGCCAGCCCTTCAGCATTGCCGGCAGGCCGAACCACCAGGTCGGATAGACGAACACCAGCATCTCGCACCACAGGATGTTCTCGACATGTGTCCTGACCGGCTCGACGTTGCTGCCATGGTCATGGTAGCCGCGCCGCTCCTCGGCGTTCATCGCCGGCTGGAAGCCTTCGGCATAGAGGTCGACCAGGCGGATTTCGTGGCCAGCAGCCTCCAGGCTCGCCAGGACGGTCCTGAGTACGGCCGCGTTGAAGCTTTCCGCGCAGGGATGGCAATAGACGACCAGCGCGCGCATCAGAACCGCTCCATCGCCTTTCCGACCCTGCCGAGGAAGGCGGCGCGGTCGTCGTCTGTGGCACGGTTCATGTCGTAGAGTGCCATGTAGGACAGCGGCGCGGCCGGCTTGATGACCGCGCGCAGCACCCGTGTCGCGATCTTGCGCGGCGGATCGCCGACCAGGAAGGCGCGCAGGCGGGTGCCGCCGTAGGTGGTGACCACGGTCAGCTTGCGGATGTTGTGCAGGCTGGGCGCGACCTTGCCATTCTTCATCTTGAACGACACGCCGGGCAGGAAAACCCGATCAAAGAAGCCCTTTAGGATCGCCGGCAGACCGAAGTTCCACACCGGGTGCACCAGCACCAGGGCCTCGGCGGCGAGCAGCCGGTCGACGTAGGAGGCGACGTTCGCCCGGTTGATGTCGAGGTCATGGTAGGCCAGCCGCTCCTCGCGGGTCAGCCGCGGATCGAAGCCTTCGGCATAGAGGTCGCAGTCGTCGACCTCGTGCCCCGCCGACCTCAGTCCGTCGAGGACCCGCTGGTGCAAGGCGGCGGCGAAACTCGTCTCGACCGGGTGGGCGAAAAGAACCAGAACGCGCATGGAAAACATCTCCGGCATGCGGGCATGCGGAAGGGACGGCCCGAAGGATTCGCGGGTGCAATCCCTTCGGGCGGCCTGGCCGGCGCCCCCGATGTGTCAAATGTCAGGCCCGTTTCAGGCCCGGGAACAGAAACAGCTTGTCGCTCGAATAGTCGTAGTTCGGATCCTCCCAGGCGATCATCTTGCCCGGGTTGAGCAGGCCCTTCGGATCCGCCTCGCGCTTGAAGGCGAGCTGGACGTCGTCGGTCTGCTTCATGCCGCCCTCTTCCAGCGTATAGCGGTGCGGATTGAAGATCGGACAGCCGTTCTCCTCGTGCAGCCGCATGATCTCGTTCAGCCGTTCCTCGGTGGTGTAGCGCACGACCGGCAGGCCGAAGCAGGTGATCTTGCCGTCGAAGCGCACGAACTCCAGATGGGCCGGCACCTCGTCGCCGAGCAGGTCGGTCATGATCCGCACCTTCTCGACATGGTTCGGGAACGGATACAGCACCTGCAGGTAGGTAATCGCCGGATCGACCCTGAGGCCGCGCAGCGTCGTGTGGTTCCACGCCAGTTCGTAGACCGGCGGCAGGCCCTTCTTAGCGTCCTCGTCGACCGTATCCGAGCGGTACAGGATCGAGGCCTTCGGCTGACGGCCGACGAAGGCCGCGAACGCGTCCATGGCGAAGGGGGCCACCATGCACACCACCACCGACTGGTCCTTGCGGATGTATTTCTGGTGGCGCAGGAAATAGTCGTGCGGCAGCGGCGCGGAGATCGGCGCCAGTTCCTTCAGCAGCAGGCCGTCCTGGTTGCCGACGGCATCGGCGAAACGCACGCCGTCCATGAAGGCATCGAAGCCGACGACGACGTCGACCCAGTCGTAGGCGGCGGTCAACGGCATCTCCACTTCGGTGATGACCCCGTTGGTGCCGTAGGCATGCATGACCTTGTGCAGGTCCTCGCCGGTCATCTCCAGGACGCGCGGCTCCGCCTCCAGCGTCAGCACCCTGAGCCGGATGACGTTGCCGAGATCGCGCAGCCCGCCCCAGTTGATCGAGCCGATGCCGCCCGAGCCGCCGGCGATGAAGCCGCCGATCGTCGCGGTCCGGTAGGTCGAGGGATGCAGGCGCAGTTCCTGGCCCGAGTGGGCCCGGGTCTCCTCGTCGATTTTGGAGATGATCGCGCCCGCCTCGGCGACCACGACTCCCGGCCGGATCTCCTTGACCTTGTTGAGTTCGGCAAGGTTCAAGATGACGCCGCCCGACAGCGGCATGGCCTGGCCGTAGTTGCCGGTGCCGGCGCCGCGCACGGTGACCGGCACGTCGTGGGCGTAGCAGGACTTGAGGACGCGGATCACCTCGGCCTCGGACTTCGGCGTGACCACGAGGTCGCCGGTAACATGGTCGAGTTGCTGCTTGAGAACCGGCGAGTACCAGAAGAAATCTCGGCTCTTCTGTTTGACGATCTGCGGATTGTCCTCGATCTGCAGGCCGGACAGATCGGCCTTGAGGCTGTCGAGCGCGCTCATTGTGCTGCTCCTTGTGCTGCGGAAGACGCAAGAACCATGATGTCGTCGAGTTCCCGGTAGTCGGGCAGGATGCGGTCGATCGCGCACCCGGCGCGCAACACCTCGCGAGGACCGTGCGGACGTGACAACGTCTCGCTCCAGGTGCGCGTCCGGAACAGGATCAGGTCGGCGGGTGCCCCCTCCGCCAGCCGGCCGTGGCCGGGCTGGCGCAGCATCGCTGCCGGAGCGGTCGTCACCGTCCGGATCCAGTCCGCGATCGGATGATCAAAATGCAGGATCCGCGTCGCCTGCGCATAGACCTCGATCAAATCGAGATCGCCATAGGCATAGAACGGATCACGCGTGTTGTCGGAGGCGACTGCGACCGGGATGCCGCGCGCCTTCATCTCGTGCAGCAGGGTCACGCCGCGCCAGCGCGGCGTACGCCCCGCGACACGGTCCTGCAGGTACATGTTGCACATCGGCAGCGAGACGACGCCGATCCCGGCCTCAGCCACCAGATCGAGCGTGCGGTCGGCCTCCTCGGCGCCCTGGTTGGCGAGCGAGCAGCAGTGACCGCAGACGATCCGGCCCTCGAAGCGGTTGCGGATCGCGGCCTCGGCGATGCGGCGCAGGGTGACGGCGGCCGGATCGGCGGTCTCGTCGACATGGAAGTCGAGGTCGAGACCGCGCGCCATCGCCGCCTGAAAGACCGCGTCAAGATGCGCGTCGATGCCAGGAATCATGTAGGTGACGGCACCGAGAATGCCGCCGGCCTCCCGGACCCGGTCCGCGATGCGCGCGAGGAAATCACCATCGAGGTCGAGCCGGTCGATGCCGAACAGGCAGGAGCCCTGAAGCTCGATCCTGCCCCGCCATTCGGCGCGAATCTCCTTGAAAACCGGCCAGGAGATCTCATCCTGCGGCGGCAGGCTGTCGATATGGGTCCGGATCAGCGACGTGCCGTGGGCATGGGCGCAGCGCAGGCCGAATTCCATGCGGCGGCGCACGTCCGCGGCGGTCCAGTTGGCCGCCCGGTCCTCGCCGACGGCGGCGAGCGCCCCCATGAACGTGCCGTCCGGATTGGCCTTGCGCGGCGCGATGTGCCCCTTGTCGAGGTGCGTGTGCATGTCGACAAGGGTCGGCAGCACCATGCCGGCATCGAGATCGAACACCGCCGGCCCGTCCCCCGCGAGGGTCCCGGCCGGCGCGATGCGTCTCAACCGCCCGCCGCAAATCTCCAGATCGACCGCAATCAGCGCCGCCGCCGCGCCGCCGCCGAGCGGCGCGGGCAGCAGGCAGGATGGAACCGAGGCGTTGGCGAGAACGCCCTCGCCCGCGAGCGGGCGCGTCAGGACTGCGCCCATCTCAGTTCTCCCGCTTCAGGGCACTCTCGTGCCAGCGGCGCAGCAGCAGATGCGAGATGAGGCTGGTGACGAAGAAGATCACCACGCCGGTCACCGACAGCAGGATTAGCGCTGCGAACAATCGGGGAATGTTGAGACGAAATTGGGATTCCAGCAACCGGTAGGCCAAGCCCGACTGGGCGCCCGCCGAGCCGGCGGCGAACTCCGCCACGACAGCCGCGATCAGCGCCAGGCCGCCGGCAATCCGCAATCCGGCCAAGAAATAGGGCAACGCGTTGGGGATCTTCAGCAGCATCAGCGTCTGCCAGCGGCTGGCGCCGTAGAGCTCGAACAGGTTGAGCAGATTGTGATCGGTCGACTTCAGCCCCTGCGTGGTGTTCGACAGGATCGGGAAGAAGGCGACGATCCAGGCGCAGATCAGCAGCGCCGCCTGGGTGGTCGGCGCATAGATCAGGATCAGCGGCGCAATGGCGACGATGGGCGTCACCTGCAGGATGACGGCATAGGGATAGAGCGCCAGTTCGATCCAGCGCGACTGCGCCATCAGGATCGCGATGCCGACGCCGCCGACAAGGGCGATCCCGAGCGCCGTCAAGGTGATCTTGAGCGTGATCAGCAGGGCGCCGGACAGCGTGCCCCAGTCGTCGATCAGCGACTGCAGCACCCGGGACGGGCTTGGCAGGATGTAGTGGGGCACGTCGTAGGCGCTGACGTACCAGGCCCACACCACGATCAGCAGGGCGAGCATCGTCAGCGGCACCGCGATCTTCAGCAGCCGCTCGCCGAGTCCCTCGGCCCGCGGTGCGATCGGTGCCGGTTCGTCCAGTTTGGCCGGCGTCACGTCGACGCCCTTTTCAGTGTCGAGCGCTGTCATAGGTGGTCATTCACGTCCATGGCTGCATGCAGCGCGGCGGACGCCTCCCGGCAGAAGTCGTTGTAGACGGACGAGGTGCGGAACTCTTCCTCGCGCGGATAGGGCGCGTCGACGGCCATGTCGTTGACGACCCGGCCCGGGCGCGCGGCCATGACCACGATCCGGTTGGACAGGTAGACGCTCTCGAACACCGAATGGGTAACGAAGATCACGGTCCAGCCGAATTTCTCCCACAGGTGCAGCAGGTCGTTGTTCAGCTTGAAACGGGTGATCTCGTCCAGCGCAGCGAAGGGCTCGTCCATCAGCAGCAGCTTCGGCCGGGTCACCAGCGCCCGGGCGATCGACACGCGCATCTTCATCCCGCCGGACAGTTCGCGCGGATAGGCGTCGGCGAACTTGTCCAGGCCGACCATCTGCAACGCAGCGAGCACCTCGTCGCGGGCGGCAGCTTTCGACACGCCCTTCAGCCGCAGCGGCAGCCAGACGTTGCCGAACACCGTCGCCCAAGGCATCAGGGTCGGTTCCTGGAACACGAAGCTGATCTCGGGATGGGCCTTGCCGGAGGCGTCGTGACCGGAGGTCGGCCAGTCGATCGATCCGGCCGACGGATCCCCGAGGCCGGCGATGATGCGCAGCACGGTCGACTTGCCGCAGCCGGACGGGCCGAGCAGGCTGATGAATTCCCCCTGGCGCACGTCGAGCGTCATGTCCTGAAGCGCGACGGTGCCGTTGGAGAAGATCTTGGAAACGCCCTCGAGCCGGACAAGCGGACGGCCGGAACGCGCCGACGGCGTCACGGCCGGCCCCTGGGCCGGGCCGGGCACGGAATTGGTTGGACTCGACACCCTGAAGTCTGCCTTTTTCTGGTCGCAGGAACGCACGGCACAGCCCTCGGAGCCGGCAACAAGTCCGGCTCCGAGGGGGCAAGCCGGACGACTTACTTCTTCAGGTTCATCCCGACGCCCTTGCAGACGAACTCGGTGGTGTAGACCTTGGTGATGTCGATGCCTTCCTTGACGACGCCGGCCTTGACCATCGCGTCATAGAAGGCGCTCTGCTTCTCGTCGGTCATGCAGCCGATGCCCTTTTCCAGGGCCTCGCCCGATTCGACCAGACCGAACGACTTCATCGTCTCGATCGAGAACGCGATCTGGTCGTCGGTCATTTCGGGGTTGTCTTTCTTGATCAGCTCGTTGGCGGCCGCGTTATCGCCATAGAGATAAGTGTACCAGCCCTCGATGGTGGCATCGACGAAGCGCTGGGTCAGGTCCTTGTTGGCCTCGACGAAATCCTTGCGACCCTCGATCATGGTCGAATAGGTCTCGAAGCCGGCGTCGGCGAGCAGGAACAGCTTCGGCTTGATACCGCCTTCCTTCTCGATGGCGAAGGGCTCGGAGGTGATGTAGCCCTGCTGCGCGGACTGCTTGTCGGCGAGGAATGGACCCGGGTTGAAGGTATAGGGCTTGTACTGCTCGTCGCGGAAGCCCTCGTAGGCCGACTTCATCCACTGGAAATAGGAGGCAAAGCCATCCTTGCCCATGAAGATCGTCGGCAGTTTGGCGAGGTCTTCGAACTTTTCCAGGCCCTGGTCCGGATGCGCAATCAGCACCTGCGGATCCTTCTGGAAGATCGCTGCTACCTCGATGACCGGGATGTCCTCGGCCAGTGCATTGAGCGGCTGCAGCATGTTGCCGGCCATGTAGAACTGGATCTTGCCGGCGAGCAGTAGGGCGCGGTTGGCCGCCTGCGGACCGCCCTGCACGATCTCAACCTTCAGGCCGTACTTCTCGTAGGTGCCGTCGGCGACGGCCTGATAGTAGCCGCCGTGCTCAGCCTGGGCGAGCCAGTTGGTGCCGAACTTCACTTCGTCCAGAGCCTGAGCGCTGGTCGAAGCGGCGAGCGCCGCGGCGAGGATGCCAAGGGTGGAAAGGATACGCATGTTGTCTTCCGCCTCCATATGCTTTTTCAAAGCTCTGCCGCTGTGCCTCCTCAGGCCCTGGGAGCGGTTCAGGCAATCACGCCAGATCGTTTTTGCAAGCCATGTGCCAGACGCCCCGGCAGGACTACCCGCCCGGCCGGTAGTCACGCGACCCGCCCCGATTCGCCTTCGCGATCGCATCCGCACCGCCTGGATCCGCCCCCCGAAACGGCGCATGTCGGCCCGATAATGTGCACAAAAAAACGGCAAGCGCCACAAGCTTCGCCACCCTTGAAGCTTGCGACGAAGCTCCTGGGCACCTAGCGTCTGGAGATCCAGCCCAATCCGGAAATATGCGAGTGTTTCCATGTCCCGTGCCCTCACTCCCCTCACCATTCGCCGGCCGTTCGCCCGCTACAGCCACGCCGTCGAAGTGCCGGCCGACCACCGGCTCGTCTTCGCCTCCGGCCAGCTTGGCATTGACGCCAATGACACCGTTCCCGAGGGGGTCGAAGCCCAGGCGCGCCTGTGCTTCCAGAACGTCGGAGCGATTCTCGCCGATGCCGGCATGGGCTTCGAGAACATCGTCCGGATCAATGCCTTCGTCACCGGCCGCGAACACCTGCCGGGCTACATGAGAGTACGCGACGAGTTTGCCGGCACGCCGCCACCGGCCTCGACGCTGATGATCGTGTCGGGATTCGCGCGCGAGGAATTCGTCGTCGAGATCGAAGTGATCGCTGCCAAGGCCGCGCTCTGAGCATTCGACTTCCCCTTCCCTGCTTCCCCGTCCCTGCCCGCCTGCTTGCATTCGCTTCGGCGAGGTCGCATAAGGCGGCGGGACAACGGGAGGGACCGCTTGATGTTGCGAACGCTGGGGGCGCTGGCATCCGCCCGTCCGCGGGATATGCTCGCCCTTTTCTGCCTGAGCCAGATCGTCCTGTGGACCGTGCTCCCGGGCCTCGCCAGTTCGGCACCCGCCCTCGACGTTGCCAACCTGATCGTCTGGGGCCAGGAATGGCAGCTCGGCTACTACAAGCACCCGCCGCTGCCGGCCTGGCTGCTGGAGATCGCCCGGCTCGGCCTCGGCGGGCCGATCTGGGGTCCGCTGCTGCTCAGCCAGATCTTCATCGCGCTGACCTACCTGTTCGTCTTCCTGCTCGGACGGCGCCTGCTCGGCGAGCGTGATGCGGTCATCGGCACGGCCCTGCTGGCGGGCGTCTACTACTTTTCCTGGCCGACTCCGGAATTCAACCACAACGTCGTCCAGATGCCGCTGTGGGCGGCCGCGTTCTTTGTCTTCTCCCTGATCCACGACACCCCTCGACGGCTCTTTCCCTGGCTCGCGCTCGGCCTGATCGCCGGCATTGGCCTCTATGCGAAATACTCGGTCCTCGTTCAGTTCGCCGTGTTCGGCCTGTGGGTGCTGGCGGATCCGCGGCTTCGCCCGGCTTTACGTTCGCCGGGTCCCTGGCTCGGCGCAATCCTGGCCGTCGTGCTGGCGCTTCCGCATCTCCTCTGGCTGATCGAGTCCGATTTCCTGCCGATCGCCTATGCACGCGAACGCAGCGCTCTCGAAAGCGGCTCTCCGTGGCGAGCGTTCGACTTCGTCCTGACCCAGGCCGCAGACCATCTGCCGATGCTGTTACCGCTGGCGCTCGGCCTGTTGCCCTGGCGCCGGGCTGCACCGGCCGCCGTCGCGCCTGCCGGTGCCCTGCGCTTTCTCGCGATCGCCACCTTCGGCCCCGCTCTTTTCACCGCGCTTGTCGCCCTCACGGGCAACACGGGGGTCAAGGACATGTGGGGGGCACCCATGTTCGCCACCTCGGGGCTCTTCGTGACCGCCTTGATCCGTTCGCGCCTGGGCGAGGCCGACGCCGGACGGCTGCTGGCCGGCTGCTTCGCGCTCGTCGCCGGGTTTTCCCTCGCCTATGCGCTGCAGGTGCCGGTCGCAACCGCATTTGACCGCAAGATGCCCCGCATCGGCTATCCGATGGCCGAGATCGGCGCGGAAATGACCCGGATCTGGCGCGACAAGACCGGCAAGCCACTGGTCTTCGTCGGCGGCGACGGCTGGATCTCCTGCCTCGTCAGCCTCGGCAGCGACGACAGTCCGTCGGTCCTGTTCGACTGGAACCACGACTTCTCGCCCTGGATAGGCGAACGGGACATCGAGACCTACGGCATCCTCGCCGTCTGGCGCGCCGGCCAGACCGTCCTGCTGCCACAGGATCGCAAGCCCAGAGCGGAAGGGAGCGTCAGTATTCCCTGGGACGGACCGGCGACGCTCGACCTTCACTACGCAATCTATGATTAGGCCGAGCAGCCAGTCGGAAACGGATGACAAGCGTCATGCTCAACAAAAATTTCTTTCGTTGAGCATGACGCTTGCCTGATGTTCAACAAAAAAATATTCTGTTGAACAAAGGCTGGTTACACAATGTTCGAACGACACTCGACGACGGCCCATGCTGCCTACAACGATTTGCTCCGGTCGCTTCTCGACGACGAAGTCGCCGAGATACGCGGGACGCCTACCCGCGTCGAGAGGAATGGAAAACACTATTGGTATGACACCTTCCGTGTCGGATCGGACGTCCGCAAGCGCTACATCGGCGAAGACAGCGCCCCCCTGAGAGCACGGTTAAAACGCCACGCGGACCTTCGCGCCAGGGCCGCGGAACGCCGCGCGCACCGCTCCCGCCTGGTCCGTCTGCTGCGTGCGGAACGCTTTCTTGGGACCGACGGTGCAACGGGCAGCCTCCTGTCCGCCATGGCCGCGGCCGGCGTGTTCCGCCTCGGCGGCACCGTCGTCGGCACCCACGCCTTTCGCCTTTACGAAGGGGAACTTGGCGTCAGATACGGTTTCGACCAATCGGCATCGACGGACGACGTCGACATCGTGAGTTTTGAACGATTGTCGCTGGTCCTGCAGGATGTCGTGGAGCCGCCGGCGCAGGATGTATTGGCGGACTTCGACTTCGAGGCGGTGCCAAGCCTGCACAAGGGCAGCGTCTGGCGCTGGCGTCAGACCCGCAGCAACACGCTGGTCGAATTCCTCACGCCGTCTTTCGCCGAAAGCGAAGATTTGCGGCCCTTGGCAGCCCTCCGCGTGACGGCGCAATCCCTCCACTACCTGAATTACCTGATCGCCGATCCGATCCCGGCCGCAGTCCTGTACCGCAGCGGCGTGCTGGTTCAGATTCCGAGACCGGAGCGTTTCGCCATCCACAAGCTCATCGTGGCCGACCGCCGGCTAGAAGGAGCCGACAGCCTGAAGGCCTACAAGGACCGCATGCAGGCCGATTTCCTCATCGAGGTCCTGTCGGAGGACCGGCCTGACGATCTGGCCGAAGCCTTTGCGGAGGCACAGGCGCGTGGCGCGCGCTGGCGGGAGCGGATCGAGCGGACGCTGTCCCGGCTGCCAGACGCCGCGAACCGCCTCGAAGCCCTTGTGTGACCGACGTCGACCCCTGCCCAATAATTCATCGCGCCGAGGACTTGCACAGGCTCGCGAAGCGCTTCAAGACTAGACCTCGGCTCGCCTCCGGGCCAGTGTCGCTTCGCGCGAGGCGCACCTTTCAATGACATTTCCTGCGCGGAACTCGGGCGGCTCCGGCCGCTATCAAAGCCTGCAGGTCCAGGGATAAGGACCATTTTCATGCGCATGTGGATCAAGGATCCGATCGCCATCCTGGCCGAGGGCGCGGAACGCGGCGTGGTCGTCGAGGACGGCGTCATCGTCGAACTGGTGGCCTCGGGCAAAGAACCGATGCTGCCGGTCGACCGGAGCTTCGACGCCTCAAGACACGTCATCATTCCCGGCCTCGTCAACACGCATCACCACTTCTTCCAGACCCTGACGCGCGCCCATCCCCAAGCCATCAACAAGGAACTGTTTCCCTGGCTCAACGCGCTCTATCCGATCTGGGCGCGCAACGTCACGCCGGAGAATTTCCGCCTCGGCACGCGCCTGGCGCTGACAGAACTGCTGATGTCCGGCTGCACGGCGGCCTCCGACCACCATTACCTGTATCCGGCCGGCCTGGAGAGCGCCATGGACATCCAGGCCGAGGAGGCGATGCGGGTCGGCGTCCGCATGACGCTGACGCGCGGCTCGATGAACCTGTCCCAGAAGGACGGCGGCCTGCCGCCCGACGCGGTGGTGCAGGACGAGGACACCATCCTCGCCGACTGCGAGCGGGTGCTGTCGCGCTACCATGACCGGTCGAAAGGCGCGATGCTGCAGGTCGCGCTCGCCCCCTGCGCGCCGTTCACCGTTACCAAGCGTCTGATGCGCGACAGCGTGACGCTGGCCGAGAAATACGACTGCCGCCTTCATACGCACCTCGGCGAAACCCTTGACGAGGACGCCTACTGCCTTGAGCATTTCAAATGCCGACCGGTCGACTATCTGGAGGAGTGCGGCTGGCTGAACGAACGGGTGTGGCTGGCGCACGGCATCCATTTCAACGACGACGAGGTGAGGCGCCTCGGCCATGCCTGCGTCGGCGTCTGCCACTGCCCTACCTCCAACATGGTGCTTGCCTCCGGCCAGTGCCGGACCAGGGAACTGGAGGCGGCTGGCTCGCCGGTCGGGCTGGGCGTCGACGGCTCGGCGTCGAACGACAACTCCAACCTGATCGAAAGCGTGCGCCACGCCCTGATGATCAACCGCCTGACCTACGACGCCGCCTCGGTCACTCATTTCGACGCCTTCCGCTGGGCCACGGAAGGCTCCGCCCGCTGCCTCGGCCGCGACGACATCGGCGCCATCAAGGTCGGCAGGATGGCCGACATGGCCTTCTACACCCTCGACGAACTGCGCTTCTCCGGCGCCGGCGACCCGATCGCCGCCCTTGTCCTGTGCGGCGCCCACGCCGCCGACCGGGTCATGGTCGGCGGCGACTGGAAGGTCGAGGACGGACTGCCGACCGGCATCGACGTCGCCAGTCTGCGCCACGAGCACGGCCAGGCGGCACGACGCTTCCTGGAGAGCCTGTAAGGATCCCACCGCACCAGGGCCCGGCCGTTTCTCCCGGCCGAGGCCGGGCGGTCACGGACAGGGCACGGCGCCTCCGCCGGCGGGGTCGGCGCCGCAGATCGTGAGCGGGTTGCCGCCATCGTTCACGGCCACGAGATCGAGATAGTTGGTCGACTCCTCCGGATGGCCTTGCGGTGCCGGCTGCGAGAACTCCTGCAGGACGGTGTTGACAAAGTCCTCGACCGAAGCGCGGTCAAACGGATCCGTCCGCACATTGCAGACCTCGGCATAGCTCTGAACGCTCGCCGGATAGGGACCGCTCCACTTCTGCTCGATGTTGTCGATAATGTCCTGATAGAGCTGATCGTCGCTGTGGGTGACGTCGATCAGGTAGTCGGCGTTGGCGAGGTCCGTGCTGCCGTTGCCGACCAGGGCGCAGCCGGTCACGCCGCCGCTGAGCTTCCTGATCGCGTCAGCATACTGCGCGTTGGTCTTCTTCAGCAGGCTGTCCGGCCCGGCACCCGATCCGCACACGGCGAAGAACACCTCCGTCGGCGTTGCCGGATGCGCCGCCTTCAGGTTAGCGGCAAATGTGTCGTGGTTGAAGCCGTCGATGACGTCCTGTCCGCCGTGCGCGGCGATGTAAAGCGTCGGGAAACCGTCGAAGGCCGCTGGCGTGTCGGTGATCGCGGCGACGGAGCCATCGGCCTTCATGAAATACAGCGCCGCCGACCCGTGCTTGACGCGCGACCACTCCCAGTCGAATGCCGCCGACGGATCTTCGCACAGGTCGGCCATGACGAGCGTCGCCGTCTGCGCGCCGGCCGCCGCCGGCAGGATCGAAAGTACCAGGGCAAGGCAGGTCGTTTTCATGTCCATCTCCCAGTCGTCGGACCGGCTCGGTCCGGATGACGCGAAGGACGCTGGAAAACGCCGGTTGTGAATGCCTCAGTCGACGGCTTTCAGCGCCTGCGCCAGCACCGCGATCAGCAGCGCCAGCACGGCGACGAGCAGGAACGCAGCGCGCAACGAAAGGACCTCTCCGATGAAGCCGAGCAGCGGCGGTCCCATCAGGAAGGCGCCGTAGCCGAGCGTCGAAACGGCGGCGAGCGCGGCGCCCGGCGACATGTCCGGATCGGACGCGGCGCGCGAAAAAGCGATCGGAAAGATCACCGCATAGCCAAGACCGAGGATGGCGCAACCGGTCCAGATCAGCCAGGCATCGCTGCCAAGTACCACGAGCAGGCCGCCGGCAAAGGCGGCCAGACCGCTCGCCCGCGCCGTGGCGATCTGGCCGAAGCGGGCGATCACCTTGTCGCCGGCAAGGCGCATGACGACCATGGCGACGGAGAAAACGGCAAAGCCGATCGCCGCTTTCGACGGCGCAATGCCGAGTTCCTGGATCTGGTAGATGGCTGCCCAGTCGGTGACTGCACCCTCGCCCACCGCCGCGCAGAAGGCCATGCCGCCGACCAGGAGCAGCGCCCCGCGCGGCAGGGCGATGAACGGCGGCCGCTTCGCCTGCGGCCCGGCTCGGGTCGAGGTCCACGGCACCAGCACCAGCGGTGCCGCGCTTAGCGCCAGCACCGCGGCGGAACTCCAGAAATGCAGCGGCAGAGACCAGCCGAGCCAGATCGTCAGCGCACCGGCGCCGGCACCCGCGCCCGCCCCGAGGCTGTAGAGACCGTGCAGCGACGACATGATCGGCCGGCCGGCGGCCCTTTCCACCTCGGCCCCCCAGGCATTCATGGCCACATCCGTCGCGCCGATCGCAGCGCCGAACAGCAGCAGCAGCGGGGCCATCACCCAGACCTCGGTCGCGAACGGCAGGACCGTAAACATGACAAGGAACGCCGCTGCGAATGCCTTGGCGCCAGGCGCCGCGCCCAGCGTGTCGATCGCCCGCCCGGCGAGGGGAAAGGCGAGGATGCCGCCGCCGGCCATCAGCAGCAGCAGCAGGCCAAAGGACGCCTCCGTCAGGCCGAGCATCGCCTTGATTTCGGGCACCCGCGCAGCCCAGGCGCCGATCACGGCTCCGAAGACGAAGAAGATCGCGGAAACGGCGAGCCGCGCGCGGCCGGTCAGGGACATGAAGGAAAAACCGAAGGGCTGAATGAAAACCGAGCAGGCCGAGCCGGGCTTTGCGACCGGGAACTTTCTGACCGGATTTCGCCGCCTTGGCAAGCAGGCGCCGGCAGACCGCCCGTTCAGAACGTCATACACGGACCGATTGCAGTGCCGACAGAACGGGCATGACGTGCCGGCCAGCTGCCGGTAAGGTGCCGGAAAATTGCCAACGCACGAGGTTCCCATGACCGCCCTTCCGCTCCGCTACTGGCATGAGATGACCACGCTCGACTTCGCCGATCCGTCCGTGAAGGACTGGATCGCCGTTCTACCCGTCGCCGCGATCGAGCAGCACGGCCCGCACCTGCCGGTCTTCACCGACACAGCCATCGCGATAGGCCAGGTGCGCCGCACGCTCGACATGCTGCCCGCCGACATCCCGGCGACCTTCCTGCCCGTGCAGGCGATCGGCAAGTCGAACGAGCACATCTCCTCGCCCGGCACCCTGACCCTGTCCTGGGACACGGTGACCCGGGCCTGGCTCGAGATCGGCCACAGCGTCGCGCGCGCCGGCATCCGCAAGCTGGTCATCATCAACTCCCACGGCGGCAACGTGCCGATCATCGACATCGTCGCGCGCGAGCTGCGGGTCACCCACGAGATGCTGGTTACCGCCACCGCCTGGTCGCGCTTCGGCCAACCCGAGGGCCTGTTCCCGTCCGAGGAATTCACCTACGGCATCCACGGCGGCGACGTCGAAACCTCGCTCATGCTGCACCTGCATCCGGAGCTGGTGCGCATGGAGCTGGCCGAGGACTTCACCTCGGCCCAGCAGGACTTCATCAAGGAGTTCAAGTATCTGCGCGGACACGGCCAGCAGCAGTTCGGCTGGAAGGCGCAGGACCTCGGCGCCAAGGGCGCGCTCGGCAACGCCGCCAACGCCAGCGCGGACAAGGGCAGGGCCTCGCTCGACCACGCCGCGCGCGAATTCGTAGAGCTGCTGAAGGACGTGCATGCCTTCGACATCAAGCGCCTGTGGTCGCCCGAGGGGTGACGGTCCGCCGAAGGCGGCGCCGAGTCGCCAGGCCTCGCCGACACCCTACATCCTGTGCGGGATATGGAGCGCCAGCCCCGGCCAGGCGTGAAGGGCCAGAACGGTCGCCAGCATCAGGGCGAGAAACGGCAGCACGCCCCGCGCGACGTCGGCAAACGGCACCCGCGCGAGCGCCTGGACGACGTAGAGATTGAGCCCGACGGGCGGCGTGATCAGGGCACATTCGACCAGAACGACCATGTAGACGCCGAACCAGACCGGATCGAAGCCCATGGCGAGGGCCGACGGCAGCAGCACCAACGTCACGATCAGCATCATCGACAGCGCCTCGAGCACCAGCCCCGCGAGCAGCAGCACCGCCGAAACGACGATCAGGAAGGCCAGCGGGCCGAATGCCGCATCGAAGACGAAGGCGGCGATGTCCTGCGGAATCCGGTAGAGCGTAATCGCCTCGCCGAACAGTCTGGCGCCGCAAACGACCAGCAGGATCGCAACCGTGGTCGCCATGCTCTCGAAGACGGAGTCACGCAGGCCCTTCCAGCTCAGAGAGCGCAGTACGCCGGCGGCGACGACCAGGGCTCCGGCAAAGCCGATGGCCGCCGCTTCCGTCGGTGTCGCGGCCCCGGAATAGAGGACACCGATGACGACGGCTGCAAGAACCACCGAGGGCAGCGCCCGCACGCTGGCCTGCGAGCGCTCGTTCCAGGCGGCCGGCGCTCCCGGCCGGACGCCGGACCGGCGCGCGTGGAGCATGGCAAAGGCAACGAACAGGCAGATCAGGAGCAGGCCCGGACCGATGCCGGCGAGAAACAGGTCGATCACCGGCTGGCCGGTGACGAAACCGTAGACGATCATCGGGATCGATGGCGGGATCAGGATGCCGAGCGTGCCGACTGCGGCCAGCAGGCCATAGACGAACCGCCGCTCGTAGCCGCGCGAGATCATCTCCGGCATCGCCGCCGTGCCGATGGTCGCCGCCGTCGCGACGGACGAGCCGGAAACAGCGGCAAACACCGCGCAGGACAGGATCGTCGCCAGGGCGACACCGCCCGGCCAATGACCTACCCAGGCATGGGCGGCGGCGAACAGGTCCCGCCCGACTCCGGCCTTGAGCAGGGTGTTCGACATCAGCAGGAAGAGCGGCACCGACAGCAGCAGAGATCCGTCCAGAGTCGACAGCACCGTCTGCGGCACGGCAAGCGGCGACGCACCGGCGGCGACCAGCATGGCGAGGCCGAGTCCGCCGAGGGCGAAGGCAACGGGCACGCGCAACAGCAGCAGGGCGAACAGCCCCGCGAGGAGTGCCGTCGCAGTCATTCCCGCGCCCCGGGCCCGTTGGCAAGCGCGTCGAGCTCGCCCGCCAGCGCCCGCTTCGCCTCGATCAGAGCCTGAACGAAGAGCAGCGCGAAGCCGAACGGGACGGCCAGGTCGGCGGTCCAGGCCGGCAGATGAGGTACCGCTTCCGACCCGGGGCCGCGAGAGATCGACTCGACTGCAATGGCCCAGCCCTGCCAGACCACCACGGCGCTGAACAGCGCCACCACCAGCATGGCGAACGCCTCGGTATAGCGGCGTTGCTGCGCGCTCAGCAGCGCAACCAGGACGTCGACAGCGATATGCCGCCGGGCCCCGAGCAGCCAAGCCATGGCGAGCAATGTTCCCCAGACCAGGCACAGCTGCGCCAGGTCCGCCGCCCAGGCAACCGGCCCGACCGGCAACCGTCTGGCCAGCAGGTCACAGGCCAGCAGCGCCCCCGCCATCACGAAGAGCACGGCCGAGACCCAGGCCAGCCGGACGGTGAGGCGCAGGAACGCGGCCGTCATGGGACAACACGGCCCTCAACGGCGGCATCGGAATTCCGCTTCATCGAGCCGGCACGCAATCGGGACCCAATGCCATTCCCCGCCATCCACATCCCGGCACCCAAGGTGATGATCTCATTGGTTTTCCTCCGCAGACCGATCCGGAACACTGGCGCACCCGGGCAGATCGGTCAACACGAGCGCCGGACGGATGCGGAGCGTACCCTGCCGTCCATTGCCGGCCTTGCGCCGGTCTCCGTCATCGTTTGATATGGCCCGACGCACCGACCTGTTTTCCAGAGCGAAGGACCCCTGCGCCATGACCCGTCCCGACATCCTGATGCCGTCCCCCATGCGCGACATCGTCACCGCCGGCCTGGAAGCGGCGTTCACCGTGCACAAGACCTATGACGCCGCGGAGCCGGAGGCCGCGATCGATGCGGTCGCCGACCGCATCCGGGGCATCGCCGTCGTCGGCCGGCGGATCGACAAGGCGATGGTCGACCGGTTCCCGAACCTGGAGATCGTCGCCAACTTCGGCGTCGGCTACGACAATGTCGACGCGGCTTATTGCGGCTCGAAGGGCATCGTGGTCACCAACACGCCGGACGTGCTGACCGAGGAGGTCGCCGACACGGCGATCGGCCTGATGCTCATGACCGTGCGCGAACTGTCGGCCGCCGAGCGCTGGCTGCGCGCCGGCAAATGGGAAAACGAGGGACCCTATCCGCTGACCCGCGCCACGCTGCGCGGGCGCACCCTCGGCATCCTCGGTCTGGGACGTATCGGCAAGGCCATCGCGCATCGCGCCGAAGCCTTCGGCATGCCCGTGCACTATCACGGTCGCCACCGTCAGGCGGATGTCGCCTACACCTATCATGACAGCCTGGTGAGCCTGGCCGAGGCGGTCGACACGCTGATGCTGGTCGCCCCCGGCGGCGCGGACACCCATCACATGGTCGGCGAACGGGTGCTCAAGGCCCTCGGCCCCGACGGCATCCTGATCAACGTCGGACGCGGCACTGTGGTCAGCGAGACGGCACTGGTCGCGGCCCTGCGGAAGGGGACGATCCTCGCCGCTGGCCTTGACGTGTTCGAGAACGAGCCGCACGTGCCGCAAGCTCTGGTCGACTGCCCCAACGTGGTGCTGCTGCCCCATGTCGGCTCCGCCTCCGTGCATACCCGCAACGCCATGGGCCAGCTCGTCGTCGACAACCTCACCGCCTGGTTCCGGACCGGCAAGGCCGTCACCCCGGTGCCCGAAACGCCGCAGAGGACCTGACGGCCCGGTGCCGACCAGCCCTGCGCAAGCTTGCCCGGCTAGATTCTCGCATGATGCCAGCCCCGCGGCGAGCCCGCGTGGGGACGGAGGGAGGACAGGCATGGCCGCAGGGACCCCAGATTCGGAGCACCGCCGCCATCCGCGACGACGCACCCGCCTGCGGACCGGCAAGATCGCCGATGCGGACAACCGTTTCCTGAGCGAATGCACCATCTTCGACGTCTCCGCCGGCGGCGCACGACTGATGGTGCCCGAGCACCTCAACCTGCCTGCCGAGATCATCCTCTTCGACGATCTGGAAAAGACCGTCGCACTCGCCTCGGTGCGCTGGCGGCGCGGCAACCAGGTCGGCATCCAATACGAAGTCACGCCGGCCAGCCTCAGGTATTTCGCCTCCCCGAAGCTGCGCTCGCTCGCCCAGCGCTACTACGCCCGCACCGACTGACGCGCCGGTCGCCGCAGCCGCTCGGCGGACAGGGCAAATTGCCGCGCGCCTTGACTTCGCCGCTTTGCTGGGGCCTGTTGCCGGCAAGGGATCCCCCTTCCAAGTCAGACGAGGACGCGATGATCAGGTCGTTCGCAGCCGCACTCCTGTCCCTGTTCGTGGCGCTGCCCGCCAGTGCCGAGGAGCTCATCATGAAAGACATTACGATCGGCACCGGCGAGGAAGCCGATGTCGGCAAGACCGTGGTCGTCCACTACACCGGATGGCTGATGGACGGCACCAAGTTCGATTCCAGCCTCGACCGCAACCAGCCGTTTTCCTTTACCCTCGGCGAGCGTCGGGTGATCCCGGGCTGGGAGCAGGGCGTCGTCGGCATGAAGGTCGGCGGCAAGCGCGAACTCGTGATCCCGCCCGAGCTCGCCTATGGCGCGCGCGGCGCCGGCGGCGTCATTCCGCCCAACGCGACGCTGAAGTTCGAGGTCGAGCTTCTGGCGGTGAAGGGCAAGAGCTATTCCGACCTCGGCAACGGTGAACTCAAGGCTAAGATCACCGCCGGCGTGCCGGTGATCGACATCCGCATGCCCGACGAGTGGAAGCAGACCGGCGTCGTACCGGGCAGCCATCTGATCACCTTCTTCAACGCACAGGGCCAGGTGAACCCGGAGTTCGGCACCGAACTGCAGAAGGTCGTCTCCGGCCCCGACGCCGAGGTGATCTTCATCTGCCGGACAGGCAACCGCAGCTCGGTGCTCGCCAAGTATCTCGCCGAACAGGCCGGCTTCACCCGGATCGCCAACGTCGAGAAGGGCATCGTCGACTGGATCGCGTCGGGCGGCGAGGTTACGACGGCCACCATGCCGGACAACTGCTGGCTCTGCTGAACCGGTCTTGCGGCCCGGCGGCGTCGGTTAACGCGTATCGCCGGGCCAGGGTTGAGCCTTAACCACGTTTTTCACGACAATCTTAACCGTTTGCGCCGACCCTTGAGCCGTTCCCGTACGAAACGGCAAGGAGTTGGGCGTGCGCAGTCGGTCCTTGACGACGGCGATCCTGATCGGCAGCGGCCTGATCCTGGCGGGCTGCGGCAGCATTTCCGGGGTCACCGGCCTCGGCTGGATGACGCGGTCGTCCGATCTGGTCGCCTACAACGACACCGAATGGTGCGTGCCGCGCCCGCTCAAGAAGGTGCTCAACCGCGTCGCCGCCCGCTACGGCAGGGTCACCGTGCATTCGACCAAGCGCTGGTGGCTGGAGAACTGGTGGAAGGGCGGCGCCAGCAATTCCTATCACCTGAACTGCAAGGCGGTCGACTTCTCGGTGCGTGGCGACCCGAACGCGGTGCTCGCCTTCCTCAAGGCGCAGCCGGAGGTCGGCGGCTACAAGCGCTACGCCTCCGGCCACTACCACATCGACACCGGCCCGCGCCGCACCTGGTAGGGTTCGCTCCGGCAGGCGGCCGTGGCCGTCAGCCGAACTCGCCCATCTCCAGCGCCAGTTCCCAGGCCACGGGGTCGAAGCCGAGCAGCGTCCTGGTCTTGCCCTCGGCGATCGGTCGCTTGATGGTCGAGGGATGCTCGAGCATCACCGCCAGCGCGCTGTCGGCATCCGTGACGCCGTCCTTCACCCCGTCCGGAAGCTTGCGCCACGTCGTGCCGCGCCGGTTCAGCACGGTGTCCCAGCCGAAGGCCTCGACGAACGCCGCGAGCTTGTCGCGGTCGACCCCCTGCGTCTTGTAGTCGTGGAACCGATAGGCGACGCCGGCCCCGTCCAGGAACGCGCGCGCCTTCTTCACCGTGTCGCAGTTCTTGATACCGTAGACGATCATGGAAGTCCTTCGCGAAAGGGAATAATCCGGGACAAGGATGCAAACTGCCCTGAAGATGCCGATCTGACCGGGCGAGGCAACCTTGAAATTGCCAAATCGAACGCACGGGCGTCGCTCGTGGCACTGTCAGCGGCGTTTCTGGACGGCATCTCCAACCGGTAGAAATTTCCTGCTGTCCGGATCCAGGTTCCAGACCGAGGCATTCGCCACTTGCGCCGGCTCAATGGCTTCCGTGGGGTCCAGCGCTCCGTACCGATCGGCGCGGATCAAGAGCGTGAAATCAACGGACGTGGTCCCGTGCCACTCGGGATCGTCTCCGACCTTGCTCCAACAATCGTAGACATAGTGAACCTGGACGAGACCCGGTCCATGGAACCGCTGCGGATCCGTCTCCTCGTTGTAGACGATCTCGCAGCCCTTGAAGGCGAAACGGTCGGTCTTGTGCTGCCCGTACGCCTCTCCATCGCCGGCCGTGTTGGTCTTCCGCGTGCAGGCTGAAGCGCCGAAGCTTGGCGGAACGGCGGATATTTCCACCTTGTCGATGACCGCCGAGCCGTGCCCGAAAGGCGCGAGAACGAGAGTCGTGAGGCCGCGATCATCCGCCTCGAAGGCCGAGGCGGGGCGGACCAGGAAGTCTCCGGCGATCGTGACGGTGACGGGTATGCGAACGACCCAGTGCTCGGCAAATCCGGGTTCGCCGAGCTTGCGCAGCTTCGCGGACTCCGGCACCGACGCGCTGTTCAGGAACGCACCATGGAAGGCGTATTCCTTGAGGTTGTGCGCGCCCTCGCCGACGGCCGGCTGGATCAGCATCAGCGACCGGCGAAGCTCCATGTGGAAGGTGTGAACCACCGACCGGGTCTTGCGTTCCTGCACTTGGATGACCGTCCTGGTGCTCGCCGCCCGCAGATCCGGGTCGGTGTCAGCCGGTACCGGCCTCAAGCATCGGCAGCTTTCGGCCGCGATCACCCGATCCGGCTCGCCCCGTTCGGGCCGCCCCTCGCGCATCCGGCAGGAACAGGTCGGAGGCAGCTTGCCTTTCGGAATCCGCCGCGTCTTGAGAACCTTGCCGAAAGCCTCGATCAATTGCTCGTCCGTGACAGTGGCGACCGATCGGCAGTCCGCCGGATGGAGCCGGTCGAGTCGGCCGTCCGTATCGTACCGGGCAATGGACCCCCGCAGGTCGATCTGCACCTGGCCCTTGCGGAACCCCAATCCGCCGGGGTGATAGGGGTCGAGCAGCGCACCGACGTCACGATAGCTCCTGCCGCGTACCTTGAAATCGAGCGCCAGACCCTCGGCATGCAAAGCCGCCAATGTCCCCGACCCGGCCCGGCCCTTGTCGGAGGGCGCCTTCCAGCCCGCAAGCACGGTTACGGCCTCGCCATCGAGCAGCGTGTTCTTATACGCCTGCAGCAGGCTCGCGATCATCAGCAGATTTCGCAGGACCCCGATCGAGGGAGTCTGGGTCTGACCCTTGAGCAGGCTCTGCCAGTCCACGTCTGGCGTGCACGAGGCGCCCTCGGGAACGGCAATCCCTCGTCCCTTGCGATCCTTTGAGGCTCCCTTGGTGACGAGCCAGGCGTGAAGCGCCTCCGGCGTCCAGATATCGCGGGCCGAAGCGGTCACCGTGACGATGGCCTCGATTGTCTCGCTGCAGTCGGCCGTCTCGGGGCAGGACAGGCTCATCTGCGGTATCAGCAGCTGGATCCGGCTTTGCCGTCCCCAGAGCTCGGCGGACAGGATTCCCTCCCCCGGACATGCTCCGACATTGAACGTCAGCGTGCTGGTGTGACGGTTCTTCGCCGCTTTGGACAACCGGCTTCGGTGGATCTCGGTCGCCTCATGGCTGGCCGCCGGCGCCCACTTCCAGACGACCTCGAAATCCTTGAGCGAAACGTCCGTTGGCGGCAGGCTTTCGCCCTCCGGCTTGGCCGTTCCCGTCTTGCGGAAACTGTCGTCGTCACCGATTTCGATCTCATGCAGGATGCATCGGGGACAGGGCTTGAGCAGGGAAAGACCATCAGGCCCGGCCGCGTATTCGGACTCCACGCCGATCGGGCGCAACTCTTCGCCGGATTGCACATTGCAGAAAAGGCGCAGCAGGCGACAGTCACGATCCTTGTGGTAGAAGGCGTCGCCGTGTCCCGTCCAGAAAGGATAGGCCTTGGTGTCCTGCGCCGGCGGCGTCCAGGGCGCGGTCTGCCGGGGTACCGCGTCTTCGGCCACGCAACCGCACGGTTCGTAGCCGGCCTTCAGGGCGTCCTTGGCGTTTCGGAACGTTTTCAGCCCGAAGCCGCGCAGGATGTTGCCCAGCGCGCAGTCCTTTTCGTGGAACCGCTTGTCGATCGTGGTCCCGACGAACCGGTGGTAAAGGATCCCGTGGCCGTCGGGCTGCTTCTGCCCTTGGGCTCGATCGCTGCGGCCAGAACCCATTATCGCCTCCCCTCCCTGCGGCCCGCCCGCACCCGGCCCGGCGGGCTCCGATACACGTCGCCCAGGCTTGACGGGTCAGTATGGCCACAGCCTCGGAAAACCGGCCAGTCGGGGAACTACGGTCTCGACCCGCTCACGTTCCGGCGAGCTTGCCGGGGTTCATCAGGCCGTGCGGATCGGCGACGCGCTTGAATTCCGGCTGCGGCGCGTCGACGCGTTTCCAGCCGGCGTTGTCGAGCACGAAGGTATGCGGGTTGGACACGGCCGCGCCCATGGCATCGAGCGTGGCGATCACCTCGTCCAGCCGGGCATCGGACGTGTAGCGGACCAGCGGCAGGGCCGAGCAGACGACGCGTCCGAAGCGACGCTGGAACTCCAGGTGCAGCAGCAACTCGTCGCCGAAGGTCGCCGCCACCGTGTCGACCAGTTCGAGCATGCCGTCCGGCGGGAAGCGGACCTGCAGATAGGTGATGTCCGGCTCGCGCTTGAGGGCATGCAGGGTGGTGTGGTTCCAGGTGTATTCGTAGAGCGGACCGGGCGACCCGAGCCCCTCGAAGGCGACCCTGTCGGCTTCTTCGGCGCTGCGCGCGAAGGTGACCTCGCCGCCGAAGCGCGCCGCCATGTCGATCAGCGCCCCGGCCTGCGGTTCGCTGACCATTACGATCGCCGCCGCGCGCCCCTCCGGCACGTAGGCCGAGAGCCGGCCGAGCTTGGGCGGGATCCGCGGGTCGAAGACGCTGACCAGTTTCTTGGCGATGCCCTCCGCCTCCGTGAGTGCCTGGCCGAACCGCGCCGCCCTGGCCAGATCGGGAAAGGCGAGGATGCGCTCCGCCCAGGGATGGCGCGGCGCCAGCGGCACGGTCACCGACAGGAGGATGCCGTTGATGCCATAGGCGTGCAGCACCTTGAGCACGTCCGGGCCTTCCAGCCTCAGCACCCGCGGGTTTTCCTCGACCGTCGCGACCTCGACGGCGAGCACGGCACCCGGATCGGCGATCTGGCCCCAGGTGCACGAGCCCGCGCCTGCCGCCCCGCCGGCGACGAAACCGCCGATGGTCGCCTGCTTGCGCGTCGAGGGATGGAAGCGCAGTTCCCAGCCCTGCGGCGCCAGCGCCTTGTCGATCTCCAGCATAGTCGCGCCGGCCTCGAAGGTACCGACGCCCGGACTGACTGAAACGACGCCATCGAGTGCCCCCATGTCGAGCACGACGCCGCCCGAAAGCGGGATCGCCTGACCGTAGTTGCCGGTTCCGCCGCCGCGCACGGTCAGCGGCAGGCGCGTCCGCGCCGCCGCGGCGGCGACCGCCAGCACCTCGTCGCGATTGCGCGGACGCACCGCAATGTCGCCTCTGCAGTCCGCCAGCTGACGCTTCAGGATCGGGGAGAACCAATAGAAGTCAAGGCTCTTCAGCTTGAGCGTGGCCGCGTCGTCATGAGCGGGAACATCACCAATCTGCTTGCGGAATTCGTCGAGCGGCGGCATACGGTTCCTCGTGTCTTGGGGCAGCGAAGCCCGGAGCATCAGCCGCACGGTGAAGCAAGCTGCGGGCCAAAGGCAAGCCTCGCGGCACCCGGGACGGCGGATCGGAGCAACGGCAAGGCAGGCGGAGCCCTTCATGGCAAAGGCCGTTCAGCGACATCCCCCGGGCGCCGGCACGCTGCCGCAGCGCCTGCGCCTGATCGCGGGGCTGATCCTGTTTGCCTTCGCGGCCACCCATTTCCTCAACCACGCCCTCGGCAACGTGTCGCTGGACTGGATGCAGCGTGGCCAAGACATGCGCTATGCGGTGACGCACAGCCTGCCCGGCACGCTCCTGCTCTACGCGGCCCTGCCCGTTCATGTGCTCCTGTCGCTGTGGAAGTTCGCCCGCCGGCGCACCTGGCACATGCCCGCCTGGGAAGCGGCGCAGATCCTGCTCGGCCTCGCCATTCCTTGGTTCATGGTCAAGCACATCATGGCAACGCGCGGCGCCGAGACGCTGTTCGACTCAATGATCGACTACCGGCACGAGCTGTCCGTGCTGTGGCCGGGCGACGCCGTCCTGCAAAGCCTGTTCCTGGTCATCGTCTGGCTGCACGGCTGCATCGGCGTGCACTACTGGCTGCGCCTGAAGGCCTGGTACGCGCCCTGCCGGACGCCGCTGTTCGCCCTGGCGATCGCCATCCCCCTGCTCGCCCTCACCGGCTGGATTTCCGCCGCCCGCCGCCTCGTGCTCGAAGGCCAGGTCAAGCTCAACGTCACGCCTGAGCAGAAGGTCGAACTGCTCGCCTTGACCGAGACCGGCCGCATGCTGTTCTACGGCCTGCTCGCCGCCGCCGTCCTGCTGTTCGTCGCCCGCAAGCTGCTGGCGCTGACCCGGCCGAGCATCACGATCCGCTATCTGGGCGAAAAGGCGGTCAAGGCGCGTCCGGGACCGACCCTGCTCGAGATCAGCCGCATGAAGCGCGTGCCGCACATGTCCGTGTGCGGCGGCCGCGCGCGCTGCTCGACCTGCCGGACGCTGATCGTGGCCGGCGCCGACGGCCTGCCGCGGCCCGATCCGGCCGAACTGCAGGTGCTGAAACGCATCCATGCCGGCAGCGACGTGCGCCTCGCTTGTCAGGTCCGCCCCTGCGGCGACCTCGTCGTCCGCCCCCTGCTCGCCAGCGGTGCGTCCCTGCCCAAGGACGCGATCCACGACCGCTACCGCTGGGGCACGGAACAGCCGGTCGCGGTCATGTTCGTCGACCTGCGCGGCTTCACCGCGCTCAGCGAGGGCCGCCTGCCCTTCGACGTCGTGTTCATCCTGAACCGCTACGTCGACAGCGTCGTGCGCGTCATCCGCCGCCACGACGGCGTCATCGACAAGGTGATGGGCGACGGCATCATGGCGCTCTACGGCATCGAGAGCGATCTGGCCGCCGCATCCCGGGCGGCGCTGCGCACCATCGTCGACCTCGGTGCGGAACTGCACCTCATCAACCGCGACCTCGCCGACCAGATCGGCGCGCCGCTGCGCATCGCCGTCGGCCTTCATGGCGGTCCGGCGATCCTCGGCCGCATCGGCCTCGACGGTCGCAACGGCGTCGCCTCCGGCCTGACCGCCCTCGGCGACGTCGTCAACGTCGCCAGCCGGCTGGAGGGCGTCGCCAAGGAACAGAACGCCTTGGCCGCCATCTCCCTCGACATCGTGAACGCCGCCGGTCTCGACCGCGACGCGCTCGCCCCCCTGTGCCAGGTGTCGATCCGTGGCCGGACCGCGCCGCTCGACGTCGCCTGCCCGCCCGATGTCGACATCCTGCGCAGCGCGATGGAGACGAGCCGGGCCGGTTGATCCGGGCTGCCACGGCGCGTCTGCAACCGGCTCAACGTCAATTGGTTTCGAAATTACCCTGATATCACAAAAATCTAGCTCTGGACGCGGTGCTGTCCCGTTGCGATGATGACAGATGCGATCAGCCACAGGCAGTCATGGCCTGGTCATGGCCGGACGCAACGCTGCCGACGAATCGGGGACCAAACTCCCGCAGGGGCAGAGCCGGAGAAGGAGCAGGGGAACATGCTGAATCGTCGTCTGACCGCGGCGGCCGCCCTGGCAGCCGCAATCGCCGCGGTCCCCGCGAGTGCGGAAACGCTGAAATATGCCTATCAGGGCACGCTCAACCAGCTGGACCCGTACAGCCTCAACGAGACCTTCACCCTGTCGGCCGTGGGCAACGTGTACGAAGGCCTGACCCGGCGCAACGAGAACCTGGAAATCGAGCCGTCGCTCGCCGAAAGCTGGGAGATCGTCGAGCCGAACCGCTGGCGCTTCCACCTGCGCCAGGGCGTCAAGTTCCACAACGGCAACGATTTCACCGCCGAGGATGTGGTCTTCTCGGCCACCCGCCTGCGCTCGGAGGGCTCCGATCTCGCCAAGCGTCTGGGGACGGACGTCGAGGTCGTGGCGGTCGACGACCACACGGTCGATTTCGTCCTGCCGGGACCGAACCCGATCCTGCACCACGAGTGGGACACCTGGTACATCATGGACAAGGAGTGGACCGAGGGGAACGGCGCCGTCAGGGTCACCTCGGCGTCTGACACGAGTTCGAATTTCGCCGCCTTCAACACCAACGGCACGGGCCCCTTCAAGCTGGTCAGCCACGAACCGGGCGTGAAGACCGTATTCGAGAAGAACCCGGACTGGTGGGACACGACCAGGCACAACATCGACCGCGTCGAGTTCACCCCGATCGCCTCCGACGCCACCCGCGTCGCGGCGCTGCTGTCGGGAGAACTCGACATGGTCTATCCGGTACCGGTCCAGGACATCAGGCGCGTCGAGGACAATTCCGGCACCCGCGCCCTGACCGGGCCGGAACTGCGCACGATCTTCCTCGGCCTCGACCAGCGCCGCGACGAACTGCTCTACTCGGACGTCAAGGGCAGGAACCCGTTCAAGGACGTCCGGGTGCGCAAGGCCTTCTACCAGGCGATCGACATCGAGGCGATCAAGTCCAGGGTCATGCGCAACATGGCGGAACCGACGGCCCTGCTCATTGCGCCGCTGCTCTTTGAGCGCGCCGACGAGTTCCAGCGCTTCCCCTACGACCCGCAAGCCTCCAGGGCCCTGCTCGCCGAGGCCGGCTATCCCGACGGCTTCTCGGTCACGATGGACTGCCCCAACGACCGCTACGTGAACGACGAGGCCATCTGCCAGGCGGTTGCCGCCATGCTCGCCCGCGTCGGCGTCAAGGTCGCCCTGAACGCCCAGCCCAAGGCGCAGTATTTCGCCCGTATCCTGCCCTCGGGCGGTTACGACACGTCGTTCTACATGCTCGGCTGGACGCCCGGATCGCTCGACGGCTGGAACGTGATCGACAACCTGCTGACCTGCCGCGACGATGCCGGCAAGGGTGGCGCGTTCAATCTGGGCGGCTACTGCAACGACAAGGTCGACGCCCTTGCCGCCGAGATCCTGTCGGAAAACGACCCGGCCAGGCGCGACGCGCTGATCGCCGAGGCCTTCCGCATCACCCATGAGGAGATCGCGCATCTGCCGCTGCACCAGCAAAGCCTCGCCTGGGGCGTCTCGGACCGGCTCACGGTCGCCCAGCGCGCCGACGACCAGTTCCTGTTCCGCTTCGTGACCAAGAACTGACCCCGCCAGACCCCGCCCGCTTGCGGATCGAGGTGTCCGGAAGCGGGACCGAACCCCGGAACGGTTCCTGATGCTCGGTTTCGCATTCCGCCGCCTGCTGCAGGCGGGCATCGTCATGGTTACAGTCGCGCTGATCGCGTTCAGCCTGTTCCGTTTCGTCGGCGACCCCGTCAACCAGATGGTCGGCATGGAGACCTCCGTCGAGCAGCGCGCCGCCCTGCGCCAGGAACTCGGCCTGAACGATCCGGTCCTCGTCCAGTTCGCCCGCTTCGTCGCCAACGCCGCCCGCTTCGACTTCGGCACGTCCTACCAGTTCCGCCAGCCGGTCGCCGACCTGTTCGCCAGGCGCATTCCGGCCACCCTGGAACTCAGCTTCGCGTCTGCAGTGCTGGCCCTCGCCCTCGGCATCCCGATGGGCGTCTATGCCGGCCTCAAGCGCGATTCACCCCTGTCCCGCCTGTTCCTGTCGCTGTCCCTGGTCGGCATCTCGCTGCCGACCTTCTTCATCGGCATTCTGCTGATCTTCCTGTTTTCGGTGACCTTGCAGTGGCTGCCGAGCTTCGGCCGCGGTGAGATCGTACAGGTCGGCTCCTGGTGGACCACGGGGTTCCTGACCGCGTCCGGGCTGAAGGCCCTGGTGCTGCCCTCGATCACCCTCGGCCTCTACCAGATGACGCTGATCATGCGCCTGATCCGAGCCGAGATGCTGGAGGTCATCCGCACCGACTACATCAAGTTCGCCCGCGCCCGCGGCCTGCCGGACCGGCTTGTCCATTTCCGCCACGCGCTTAAAAACACCCTGGTGCCCGTCGTCACCATCACAGGCCTGCAACTCGGCTCCATCATCGCCTTCGCCACCATCACCGAGACCGTGTTCCAGTGGCCTGGCATGGGCCTGATGTTCCTGCAGGCGGTGCGCAACGTCGACATCCCGATCATGGCTGCCTACCTGATGCTCACCGCCTTCCTGTTCGTGACGATCAACTTCGTCGTCGACATCCTCTATTACCTGATCGACCCGCGCCTGCGGGTCGATCAGGCCTGAACGGGAGACGAGCGATGGCCGCTCCCGCCGCTCCCGATCCGCCCCCTGCGCGCAGCGGCGCACCGAAACGCGCGCTCGCCCGCGCCCTCGACAGCGACCTGCTGCATTCCTTCCTGCGCTCCAGGGTGACGGTGATCGCCGCGCTCGGCACCCTCGCCTGCGTCGCTGCGGCGTTCCTGTCGCCCTGGATCGCGCCGCACGATCCCTTCGACCTCGCCGCCATCAGCATCCTCGATTCACGCCTGCCGCCGGTGTGGCTGGAAGAGGGCGATGCCCGCTTCCTGTTCGGCACCGACGACCAGGGCCGCGACCTGTTGTCCGGCATCCTCTACGGCATGCGGATCTCGCTCGTGGTCGGCGTCTGCTCGGTCGCCGCCGCCGCCATCCTCGGCATCGCGCTCGGACTCATCGCCGGCTATTTCGGCGGCCGCACCGATGCGCTGATCATGCGCATCGCCGACGTCCAGCTCACCTTTCCGGCGATCCTGATCGCGCTGCTGGTCGACGGCGCCGCGCGCGGCCTTTTCGGCTCCCTCGACCGAGAAGTCTACGCCTTCTGGATCCTGATCTTCGCCCTCGCGCTGTCGTTCTGGGTCCAGTATGCGCGCACCGTCCGCGGCTCGACGATGGTGGAGAAAAGCAAGGACTACGTCCAGGCGGCGCGCGTGATCGGCATTCCCGCCCCCGTCATCATGGTCCGCCACATCCTGCCCAACGTCATGGGGCCGGTCCTCGTCATCGCCACCCTCAACCTCGCCATCGCCATCGTCACCGAAGCGACGCTGTCCTTCCTCGGTGTCGGCATGCCGCCGACCCAACCCTCGCTTGGCACGCTGATCGCGACCGGCAACGACTTCCTCTATTCCGGCGAATGGTGGATCGCGATCTTCCCCGGCCTCGCCCTCGCGCTGCTGGTGCTCGCCGTCAACCTGCTCGGCGACTGGCTGCGCGACGCGCTGAACCCGAAGCTGCGCTGAGGAGATGCCATGACCGTCCTCGAGATCCGCGGCCTCAGGGTCGAGTTTCCCGGTCGCAGGTCGACCTTCGTCGCCGTCGACGGCCTCGACCTGGCGCTCGATCCCGGCAGGATCCTCGGCATCGTCGGCGAGAGCGGCGCCGGCAAGTCGACCGTCGGCAACGCGGTCATCGGGCTTCTGGCCGAGCCCGGCCGCATCGCCGCCGGCGAGATCCGCCTCGACGGCGAGCGGATCGACACGCTCGACGAGGCGCGCATGCGGCGCCTGCGCGGCCGGCGCATCGCCATGATCTTCCAGGACCCGCTGACCTCGCTCGACCCGCTGCAGACGATCGAATCCCAGCTCGTCGAGACCATCCGCACCCACTTGCCGCTGTCGCGCGCCGAGGCGCGCCGGCGCGCCGTCGACCTCCTCGACGCCGTCGGCATTCCCGACCCGGCCATACGCATCCGCCAGTACCCGCACCAGTTCTCCGGCGGCATGCGCCAGCGCGCGGTGATCGCGCTGGCGCTGTGCGCGAACCCTGAGATGATCGTCGCCGACGAGCCGACCACCGCGCTCGACGTCTCCATCCAGGCGCAGATCCTCACCCTGCTGAAGGACCTGTGCGCCCGTCGCAACGTCGCCATGATGCTCATCACACACGACATGGGCGTCATCGCCGACATCACCGACCATGTCGCCGTCATGTACCGGGGCAGGCTGGTCGAATACGGCGAGACCGCCAAGGTGCTGGGCGATCCCGATCACCCCTACACCCGCAGCCTGATCTCCGCCGTGCCCAGGCCCGACGTCAAGGTGGAGCGGTTCCCCGTCGTCGACTACATCGAGGCGGCCGGCACGCCGACGCGCCGCATCGACGTCGCCACCCACTGGCTCGGCCAGGCGCGCGCCTACGGCCGCATCGACGGGCCGCTGCTGTGCGTGCGCGACCTCGACATGCGGTTCCGCACGCGCACCTCGATCCTGCCCTCGCGCCGGCGCCATGTCGATGCCCTGAAGAAGGTGAGCTTCGACATCTTCCCCGGCGAGACCTTCGGCCTCGTCGGCGAGAGCGGCTCGGGCAAGTCGACCATCGCCCGCGTCATCGCCGGCCTCTGCCGGCCGACCGGCGGCTCGGTCGCCTTCGCCGGCACGGAGCTCACCGCGCCGGCGCGCCGGCGCGAGGTCCTGGCCATGCGCCGCCAGATGCAGATGATCTTCCAGGATCCCTATTCCTCGCTGAACGCGCGCATGCGCGTCGCCGACATCGTCGCCGAGCCGATCCGCTTCCACCGGCTGGCCGGGTCCGGCGCCGAGGTGCGCCGCATCGTCGACGACCTGCTCGATCACGTCGGCCTCGGCACCGCGGCCGGGGCGAAATACCCGCACGAGTTCTCCGGCGGCCAGCGCCAACGCATCTCGATCGCCCGGGCGCTCGCCACCCGGCCGCGGTTCCTGATCTGCGACGAGCCGACCTCGGCGCTCGACGTCTCGATCCAGGCGCAGATCCTCAACCTGCTGAAGGACCTTCAGGACGAACTCGGCCTGACAATGCTGTTCATCAGCCACGACCTCGCCGTCATCCGCCAGATGTGCAGCCGCATCGGCGTCATGCGCCACGGCGCGCTGTGTGAGGTGGCGACCGCCGACGACCTGTTCGAACGCCCGCAGCATCCCTACACGCAAGACCTGCTGCGCCTGATGCCGTCCATGACGCTGCTGTCGCGCGCCGGACTGGGCGAGGCCCCTGACCGGGTGGAAACGAAAATCGGGGAGGGGTTGCCCCCTCCCCAGTGAGAAACGCCCGGATGAATGTCGAGAAACGGATCGGACCCTTAAATGCGGCGGATCGCAAGGACTTCCTATACGTCAAGTGTACCGCAACAGGCTCGCGCCGGAAGGGCATACACGCTCATATTTCAGGCAGAAGCGGCGGGATCTGCGCAAAAAAGCGCGGCAACCCGCACAAGGCTTGACCTTCCAGTGACTGGAAGGCCTATCTAGGCGCACGATACCTGAATTCCTGACAGGACACATCAGCCATGGACGCTGCCGTCACACCCCTTGCCGGGCAGGTTACCCTCGCCATTGACGGACTGCATTGCGGAAGCTGCGTCCGCAAGGTCGAGGCGGCGCTGAACCGCGTCGACGGCGTCGGCAGTGTTGCCGTCGACCGGAGCAACGCCCGCGCCGAGATCGCGCTGACCCGTCCGGTTCCGACCGACGCCCTGATTGCGGCGGTCGAGGCCGCCGGTTTCGGCGCCCGACTGCCCGGCCCCGCGCAACGGATCGTGCTCGACGTCACCGGCATGCACTGCCGCAGCTGCGTCGGCCGAATCGAACAGGCTCTGGCCGGCCTGCCCGGCGTCGGCGGCGTCGCCGTCGACCTCGCCCGCAAGCAGGTCGAGGTCTCGCTCGTCGACCCGGTCACCACTCCTGCGACCCTGGTCGAAACGCTGGAACGCCTCGGCTTCGGCGCCAGCATCCCTGCGCCGGGCATTCCCGCGCAGTCGACAACGGCCCAAGCCGCATCCAAAGCCGACGCCACCGTGCTCGAACGCCGGCCCGTCCCTCCCTCCGCGCCCGCCAGAGGAGACGGCGACACCGTCACGCTCGACATCACCGGCATGACCTGCGCCAACTGCGCCGTCAGCGTCGAGAAGGCGCTCGCCGGCACGCCGGGCGTGATCGGGGCCAGCGTCAATGTCGCGCTCGAGAACGCCACCGTGTCGCTGGCACAGCCGGTGCCGGCCGAGACGCTGATCGCAGCCGTCGAGAAGGCCGGCTATGGCGCCCGCCTCCAGCCGCGGGACCTCGCCTCCGTGCGCGCCGCGCGCGAGGAGGCCGAAGCGACCGCCCGGGCCCACGAACGCCGGATGCTGCTGCTCTTTGTGCTCTCCGCGCTGCTGACCGCACCGCTCGCCCTGCCCATGGCGCTGATGCCCTTCGGCATCCACTGGATGCCCGCTCCCCTCGTCCAGTTGGCCCTCGCCGCCCCGGTCCAGGTGCTGGTGGGCGCCCGCTTCTACAGGGGCGCGTTCCACGCCCTGCGCAGCGGCGGCGCCAACATGGATGTGCTCGTCGCGCTCGGCACCTCGGCGGCCTTCGGCTACAGCCTGTTTCGTGTCTTCGTGCCCGAAGCGTCCGGTCCCGGTCACCTCTATTTCGAGGCCTCTGCGGTGATCCTGACGCTGGTGCTGCTCGGCAAGCTGCTGGAGGCGCGCGCCAAGCGTTCCACCTCGGCCGCCGTGCGCGCCCTGCTGGCGCTGCGGCCGGACGTGGCCAACCGCCTGGTCGGCGACGCGATCGAGACCGTTCCGGTGGCGCAACTCCGCCTCGGCGACATCGTGCTGGTGCGCCCAGGCGAACGCGTGCCCGTCGACGGACGGATCCTCGCGGGTGCGAGCGAACTCGACGAAGCGCTGATCACCGGCGAAAGCCTGCCGGTCGGCAAGGGCGTCGGCGATGCCGTGACCGCCGGCACCGTCAACGGCTCGGGCGCATTGCGCGTCGAGACCACCGCGCTCGGCGAGGACACCACCCTTGCCCGCATCATCCGCCTGGTCGAGGGCGCCCAGGCGAAGAAGGCTCCGGTGCAGAAGCTGGTCGACCGGGTTGCCGCCGTCTTCGTACCGATTGTCGTCGTGGTCTCCCTCGTCACCTTCGGCGCCTGGATGGCCTTCGGCCCCGGCCTGGAGCAGGCGATCGGCGCCGCCGTCGCCGTGCTCGTCATTGCCTGCCCCTGCGCTCTCGGCCTCGCCACGCCGACCGCCCTGGTCGCCGGCACCGGCGCCGCCGCCCGCGCCGGCATTCTGATCCGCGACATCGACGCGCTGGAGATCGCCCACCGGGTCCGCACCGTCGCCTTCGACAAGACCGGCACGCTGACCGAGGGGCGCCCCGTCGTCACCGACATCATCGCCTTCGACAAGGACGCCGACCGCCTTCTTGCCGTCGCCGCCTCGGCCCAGATGGCGAGCGAACACCCGCTCGCCCGCGCCATGGTCGAGGCCGCCCAGGCAAGGGGCCTGCCGCTCGCCCCGCCCGACGAGTTCGAGGCAGTGCCCGGCCAGGGCATGGTCGCCATGATCGGCGCCCATTCCGTCGCCATCGGCAACACCGCGCTCATGGACCAGTTGAAGGTCGACCGCTTCACCGCCGACTCCCTGCGCCGCACGCTCGAGGCCGAGGCGAAGACCAGCGTCACCGTCGCCGTCGACGGCCGCGCCGTCGGGGTCATCGCACTGGCCGACACCGTCCGCCCTGGAGCCGCCGCCGCGATTGAGGCGCTCCGCAGGCGCCAGGTACGAACAGTCATGATCACGGGCGATTCGGAAGCCGTCGCCAGGACGGTTGCCGGCCAGATCGGCCTCGACGATCTGCGCGCCGGCGTCCGTCCGGAGCAGAAGGCGGCAGCCATCGCCGAGTTGCGGGCCGGCGGCGACGCCGTCGCCATGGTTGGCGACGGCCTCAACGACGCCCCCGCGCTCGCCGCCGCGGACATCGGCATCGCCATGGGCTCGGGTGCCGATGTCGCCATGGAGACCGCCGGCATCACCCTGATGCGGAGCGATCCGCGGCTGGTTCCGGCCGCCCTCGACGTATCGCGCGTCACCTTGCGCAAGATCCGTCAGAACCTGTTCTGGGCCTTCGTCTACAACGTCGTCGGCATCCCGCTCGCAGCCTTCGGCCTGCTCTCCCCGGCGCTCGCGGGCGCTGCCATGGCGATGAGTTCCGTCTCCGTGGTCACCAACGCCGGGCTGTTGCGGCGCTGGAATCCCACGATATAGTCCTCCAGGATTCGAAGGAGGAGTTGGTCGAGGTGGACATTCCGGATCGTTGCGACGTGATCATCGCCGGCGGCGGTCCCTGTGGGCTGATGCTGGCCAACGAACTCGGTCGGCGCGGCGTGACCGCCGTGCTTGTCGATCTGAAGCCGGACACGGCCTTCAATCCGCAGGCCAACGCCACCCAGGCCCGTACCATGGAGCACTATCGGCGGCTCGGTTTCGCCGACGAGATTCGGGCGCTCGGCCTGCCTTCGGACTATCCGACCGACATCGCCTATTTCACCCGCCACACGGCGCATGAACTGGCGCGCATCGAACTGCCGTCCGCATCCCGGGCCGCGGATGTCGCCAAGCACTCGAAGGGTGCCTGGAGCACGTCCGAACTTCCCCACCGCGTATCGCAGAAGTTCGTCGAGAAGGTCCTGCGCGCCAAGGCCGAAGCGCTGGACGGGATCTCCGTCAACTACGGCTGGAGGCTCCGGGACTTCACCGACACCGGCGACGGCGTAGTGGCGGAGGTCGAGAACGTTTCGGACGGCAGCCGGACAACGGTGTCCGGCCTGTGGCTGGTCGGCGCCGACGGCGCTCGCAGCTTCGTGCGCCAGAAGCTGGGCTTTTCCTATGCCGGCGAGACCGGCGTCGTCCGCGACTTCATGGGCGGGCGCATGTACGCCGTCTACCTGCGGGCTCCCGCCTTCTATGACGTCGTCCCGCACAAGCGCGCTTGGATGTACTGCACCTTCAATTCCGAGCGGCGCAGTTTCATGGCCAGCGTCAACGGGCGCGACGAATTCGCCTTCCACACTCAGCTGAAGGACGGCGAGGACGAGGAGGCGATAACCGACGAGCGCGCGCGGGCGATGGTCCTGCAGGCGGTCTTTGCCGGCGCGCCGCCTGCGGATTTCGAGATCGAGATCCTGTCGCGCGGCGGCTGGACCGCCGGCCATGCCCTGGTGTCGGACGGCATGCAGGCGGACCGCGTCTTCATCGGTGGCGATGCGGCGCATCTGTTCACCCCCGCCGGCGGGCTCGGCTACAACACGGCAATCGAGGACGCCGTCAACCTCGGCTGGAAGCTCGCCGCCGTCGTCAAGGGCATCGCGGCGCCGTCGTTGCTCGACAGCTACGCGGCGGAGCGCCGCCCGGTCGCGGTGCGCAACACCGGCTATGCCCGCGCCTTCGCCGACTCCATGGGTCATTTCCGCCCCGATCCGGACCTGGAGCGGGACAGTCCTGCCGGGGAGGCCGCGCGCCGGCGCGCCGGCGCGCACTTCAACGCCCATGTCCGTCGCGAGTTCGACATTCCCGGCGTCACCTTCGGCGCGCGCTACGACGGCTCGCCGATCATCGTCGCCGATGGCACCGAGCCGCCGCCAGACGCCGCCAACGACTATCGGCCGACCGCCTGTCCGGGCGGCCGCGCGCCGCACATCTGGATCGACGGCGAAACCTCTCTCTACGACCTGTTCGGCTTCGAATGGACCCTGCTGCGTCTCGGCGCCGATGCCCCGCCGGGCACAGCCTTCGAAACCGCCGCCCGTGCCGCCGGGCTGGACCTGAGGCTGGTCCATGTCCCCACCGCAGAAGCCCGCGCGCTCTACGAGGCACGGCTCGCTCTGGTGCGTCCGGATCAGGTCGTCGCCTGGCGCGGCGACGCCGACGAGGAGGCCGACGCAATCCTCGCACAGGCCGCCGGGCTCGCCTGACTGCCTACCCCGAGGCCCGTCAGGCATGCTAATCATCGCGATCTAATCGATTGAGTCCGGCCGCGCCGGCGACGAGGGAGAGACGCTCATGCCCGACCGCACCCGACGCTACCTGCGTTCGACCGCCTGGTTCGACAACCCCGATGACCCGGGCATGACCGCGCTCTACATCGAGCGCTACCTGAACTTCGGCCTGACGCGCGCGGAGTTGCAATCCGGCAAGCCGATCATCGGCATCGCCCAGACCGGCTCGGACCTGTCGCCCTGCAACCGCCATCACCTCGAGCTGGCTAGGCGTGTGCGCGAGGGCATCGTCGCCGCCGGCGGCGTCTGTTTCGAGTTCCCGGTCCATCCGATCCAGGAAACCGGCAAGCGCCCGACCGCCGCGCTCGACCGCAACCTCGCCTATCTCGGCCTCGTCGAGGTGCTGCACGGCTATCCGATCGACGGCGTCGTGCTGACAATCGGCTGCGACAAGACCACGCCGGCCTGCCTGATGGCCGCCGCGACCGTCAACATCCCGGCCATCGCCCTGTCGGTCGGGCCGATGCTCAACGGCTGGCACAAGGGCGAGCGCACCGGCTCGGGCACCATCGTGTGGAAGGCGCGCGAAATGCTCGCCGCCGGCGAGATCGACTACGACGGCTTCATGGACCTGGTGGCCTCCTCCGCACCCTCCGTCGGCTACTGCAACACCATGGGGACGGCAACGACGATGAACTCGCTCGCCGAGGCACTCGGCATGCAGTTGCCCGGAGCCGCCGCCATTCCCGCACCCTACCGCGAGCGCGGCCAGATCGCCTACGAGACCGGCCGGCGCATCGTCGACATGGTCTGGGAGGACCTCAAGCCTTCCGACATCATGACGCGCGCTGCCTTCGAGAACGCTATCGTCGTCAACTCCGCCATCGGCGGCTCGACCAACGCGCCGATCCATCTGAACGCCATCGCCGCCCATCTCGGCGTGCCGCTCGACAACGACGACTGGCAGGATATCGGCCTCGACGTGCCGCTGCTGGTCAACCTGCAGCCGGCGGGCGAATATCTCGGCGAGGACTATCATCACGCCGGAGGCGTGCCCGCCGTCGTCGGAGAGTTGCTGCGCGCCGGCCGCCTGCCCCATCCCGAGGCGGTCACCGCCAACGGCCGGACCATCCGCGAGAACTGCATCGCCTGTGAGATCGCTGCGCCGGAGGTCATTCGCCCGTTCGACCGGCCGCTGAAGGAGCGCGCCGGTTTCCTCAACCTGAAGGGCAACCTGTTCGACAGCGCGCTCATGAAGACCAGCGTGATCTCGCCGGACTTCCGCCAGCGCTACCTGTCCAACCCCGACGATCCGGACGCCTTCGAGGGCCGCGCCGTCGTCTTCGAGGGGCCGGAGGACTATCACGCCCGCATCGACGACCCTGCGCTGGAGATCGACGAGCACTGCCTGCTGTTCATCCGCGGCACCGGCCCGATCGGCTATCCGGGCGGCGCCGAGGTGGTCAACATGCAGCCGCCGGCCGCGCTTCTGAAGCGCGGCATCCGTTCCCTGCCATGCATAGGCGACGGCCGCCAGTCCGGCACCTCCGGCTCGCCGTCGATCCTCAACGCCGCTCCGGAGGCTGCCGCGATGGGCGGGCTGGCGCTCGTGCGAACCGGCGACCGGGTCCGCATCGACCTGAAGCGGGGCACGGCGAACATTCTGGTCTCCGACGAGGACCTGGCCGCCCGCCGCGCCGAACTCGAGGCCGCCGGCGGCTTCGCTTACGCGCCGCACCAGACGCCCTGGCAGGAGATCCAGCGCGGCATGGTCGAGCAGTTCGACAAGGGCATGGTCCTCAGGCCGGCGGTCAAGTACCGCGACGTCGCCCACACCGGTGGCCTGCCACGCAACAACCACTGACCGGCTGCCCCGGGTCGGCCTCTGGCCGGCTTGGGGCCACGCCGCGGCGTTCAACTCTCGGCCGATGTCGCAACGGCACGACTTGACGATTACGTAAACGGCATGTTTGGGTCCCGATGAACCGGCGCCGGCTGCGTCGACTTTCCGGAGACCGACCCATGACCCTTGAAGGCCTGACCGAAACCGTGCGTGCCAAGGTGGCCGGCGGCGGCATTGACCGCAGCGTGACGTTCGATTGCGGGGACGCCGGCGTCATCCGTGTCGACGGCACCCTCGTCACCAACGAGGACGTGCCGTCCGACTGCACCGTCATGATATCCGCCGGCACCCTCGCAAGCCTTCTGGCCGGCGAGCTCAATCCGACCATGGCCTTCATGATGGGCAAGATCAAGGTCGCCGGCGACATGAGCGTCGCCATGAAGCTCGGCAAGATCGTCTGAGCCATCGCCGTCCAAGCCTGTCGCGGCGCTTGACGCGATCGGGACGAACGGCGTCGGTCGGACGGACCGGCGCCGCTTTCTTCCGCTTGCGCGAACCTCCTGTCAGGCCGGCAGCGCGCCGGACTTCTTGGCCGCGTGGGTGGCGATCAGGTCCATGATCGGGGGCGACAGGGCATCGTAGGGCTCGAGCCCCAGGTCGCGCAGCCGCGAGCGCACCGCCCCCATCTTCGACGGATCGTAGCCGGATTCGATGATCGACGACACGAAGGCGGCGAATTCCGGCGGCGACCAACCCTGCTCGTCCGACAGCTCGGTATGGATGAAGTCGAGGCCGTAGAGCGGATGCTCGGTGTTCTCGATCCGCCCGTACATGTGCACGCCGCAGTCCTTGCAGGCGTAGCGCTGGATCGGCGCGGCCGGGTTGACGATCTGCAGCTTGTCGCCGTTGGCGATCACCTGCACCGCCTCGCGCGGCACCACTGCGATCTGGCTGAACACCGCCCCCTTCGGCTTCCAGCACTTGGTGCAGCCGCATACGTGGTTGTGCGCGCTCTGGGCGCTGATCTTCACCTTCACCGGATTGGTCTTGCAGTGGCAGGTCAACGTGCCGCCGCTGAAGCCCGCCCGAGCCGGCGGAAAGCCGTTGTCCACCTGGGGGTGGATCTTGATGTTGCTCGGCATCGGCCGGGCCGGTTTCGACGGGGCGCTGCCTCCGCCGAAGATACTGGAAAGGAATGACATTGCGACGCACCTCCCTGCGTGTTTGCTCGCGCGCCTTCTGGGAAGGACGCGCCGGGAGCCCGCTCGTCTGATACCGAAAGCTGCGCGGTACCGGCGGTGGCCGGCCATTGCCTCGACAGCAAAGACTTTCGCCCGTCAAAACGGACAACCCCACGAAAATAATAGGAACGTCAGCCGCGCCGCCGCGAGCCCCACCTAGGTACAAATCCCGGTTGCGCTGCACACAAGCGTGGCGGTCATCTTGCGGCTCCGACGCGAAGAGCCGGAGCGATGCCCCGGCCCTTGTCCGTGTCGCGCCGGTCGCGCTCAGCGGTTGATGATGAGCTCCGGTCCCATGAGGCTGTAGGGCAACCAGGTCGACAGCACCGGCACGTAGGTGACCAGGATCAGGAACACGAACAGGATCGCCACGAAGGGGGCCGCCGCCCGTACCACCTGCACCAGGCTCATGCCGGTGATACCGGAGGTGACGAACAGGTTGAGCCCGATCGGCGGCGTGATCATGCCGATCTCCATGTTCACCACCATGATGATGCCGAGGTGGATCGGGTCGACGCCGAGCTGCATGCCGATCGGGAACACCACGGGCGCGACGATCAGGAGCAAGCCGGACGGCTCCATGAACTGGCCGCCGATCAGGAGCAGGATGTTGACCGCGATCAGGAAGGTGAACCAGTTGAAGCCGGCGCCGACCATCCAGTCGGTGATCGCCTGCGGGATGCGCTCCGAGGTCAGCACATGGGCGAACAGCAGCGCGTTGACGATGATGAACATCAGCATGATCGTCGTCTTGGCCGCGTCGACCAGCACCTTCTTGGTGTCGGCATGGACGCAGCCGGGCAGGAAATAGACCGCCGTGAGCCACAGGTTGCGCAGGATCGCCCCCTGGATGGTCTCGCTCTCCTTGCGCATCGGCACGCCCTTCAGTGGTCCCATGTCGCGGTAGACGAACACCGCGATCAGAAAGGCATAGACCGCCGCCACTGCTGCCGCTTCGGTGGGCGTGAACACGCCGCCATAGATGCCGCCGAGGATGATGATGATCAGCAGCAGGCCGAAGCCGGCCTCGCCGGCCGCCGACAGCACTTCCGGCACGCCGGCGAACGGCTGCTTCGGCATCTTCTTGAGCCGCGCGTTGACGTAGATCGCGATCATCAGCATCAGGCCGGCAACGAGGCCGGGTATGACGCCGGCCAGGAACATGCGTCCGACCGACACGTCGGTCGCCGCCGCGTAGACCACCATGACGATGGACGGCGGGATCAGGATGCCGAGCGTGCCGGCATTGGCAATCACGCCGGCGGCGAATTCCTTGGTGTAGCCGACCTGGCGCATGCCCGCGATGGCGATGGTGCCGATGGCAACCACGGTGGCCGGCGAGGAGCCGGACAGCGCCGCGAACAGCATGCACGAGAACACCGCTGCAATGGCGAGGCCGCCCCGCACATGGCCGACGCAGGCGATGGCGAAGCGGATGATGCGCCGCGCCACTCCGCCCGTCGACATGAAGGCCGAGGCCAGGATGAAGAACGGGATCGCCAGCAGCGTGTAGTTCTGCGACGCCGTGAACAGCTGCAACGCGACCGATGAGATCGAGTCCTTGGAGAAGAAGGCGATCGTCAGCACGCTCGACAGGCCGAGCGAGATGGCGATCGGGACGCCCAGGAAGAGGAGGGCGAGGACCAGGATGAACAGGGCTGCGGCTTCCATGATGTCCCCCTCAGTCCTTCAGCACGTCTTTGTTCTCGGCGACGAGCTCTTCCGCCTCGTGCGCCGCGATCATCATCTCGCGCTCGCCACGGACGATCTGCCAGGCCGCCTGCAGGCAGCGGAAGGCGAACAGCGCGAGGCCGATGGGCAGGATCAGGTAGGCGATCCAGCGCTGCACGCGCTGCTTGGTGCCGAAGGTCTCCTGGATGAACTCCGGATAGCGCAGGTCGTCGAGGCCGATGCCGATCTTGTACATCTTGGACCAGTAGTCGATCGCTCCGCCCCGCGCGTTGGCGCCGAACAGCTGCAGCCAGTCGGACGACAGCAGGATGACGCCATAGGCGACGCCGCACAGCGCGCCGAACACGGCGACGGTGCGAAACAGCCGGGTGGGCAGCAGCCGCACGACGGCATCGACGCCCAGATGCGCGCCGATCTTCACGCCGTAGCTCATGCCAAACAGGATCAGCCAGGCGAACAGGATACGGGTGAATTCAAGCGCGCCGGTCCAGCCCGAATTGAAGCCGTAGCGCGCAACCACCTGGGTGAAGGTCACGATGGTCATCGCCGCGAGCAGGAACGCCAGCACGCCCTCCTCGAAGCGCGTGACCCAATTGTCGACGCGTTGCATGAGTTCCCCCGCACGGTGCCGATTGGCTTGTTGCTTGTTCTGCCGCGCGTTCTCCGCGCGCAGGCTGCGGAAAGGCCGGGACGGCCTTTCCGCGTCTCGGACGTGTCCGCTCAGCTCGCGTTGTTGGCCGCGACGGCGGCGTCGATGAGCTCCTTGCCGATGTCGCCCTCGAAGCGTTCCCAAACCGGCTTCATGGCATCCATCCAGGCCTTGCGCTGATCGGCGTTCAGCTCGCGGATGGTCGAGCCGGCGTCGAGAATGCGCTGGCGGTTTTGCGCTTCCATGTTGGCGACTTCGGCATTCGCTGCGGCCGTCACTTCCTCGGTGATCTTGAGGAACTGCTCGCGCACGTCCGGCTCCAGGCTGTTGAGCCATTCATCGGAGGTGACCAGCAGGTAGGCCAGAACCTGATGATTGGTCTCGGTGATGCCGTCCTGCACCTCGAAGAACTTTTGAGTGTAGATGTTCGACCAGGAGTTCTCCTGGCCGTCGACGACGCCGGTCTGCAGCGCGCCGTAGACCTCCTTGAAAGCCAGCTTCTGGGCGTTGGCGCCCATGGCGGCGATCATCGCCTCGGCGACGTCCGAGGTCTGGATGCGGAACTTCAGGCCCTTGGCATCGGTGGGCAGCAGCAGCGGCTTGTTGGCCGAGAACTGCTTCAGGCCGGAGTTCCAGTAGCCCAGCCCGAGGTAGCCGACGTCGGTCATCGAGTTCAGCAGGTCCTTGCCTGCATCGCTGGCCGTGAACCGGTCAACGGCCTCCAGGTCCTGGAACAGGAACGGCAGGTCGAACAGGCGGAACTTGAGCGTGTAGGCCTCGAACTTCGACAGCGAGGGCGCCGCCAGCTGGACGTCGCCGAGCAGCAGCGCTTCCATCACCTTGTCGTCGTCGAACAGCTGCGAGTTCGGGAACACCTGCATGCAGGCCTTGCCGTTCATCTCCTCGTTGATGCGCTTGGCCAGCAGCGTCGCCGCATCGCCCTTCGGATGGCCGCTTCCGGCAACCACGTGGCTGAACTTGATGACGATTTCGCCGTCCTGGCAGTCGTCGGCAAGCGCCGGACCGGCAAGGGCGAAGGAGACGGCCGCGGTGGCCGCCAGCAGGAACTTTTTCATGAATGTCCTCCCAGACATCTTGGTTTGGGCCGCGGGCGCGACCGGACTTGATTTTGGCCGCAGGGCGCGGCCGGACGCCGTAAGGTTAGCAAGCCGCATGCCAGGAACGGCTCACCCGCCGTCTGCACGCAATCCGCAGGCAATCCTGGGTCTGCGTCCGCTTCGAACGCGCCAATCGCAATGCCGATGGGTCGAAAGCCACCCTTCGCATCCCTCCGATGTGTCGATTCCGACACATGCCCGTGCCGTCAGACTCGGTCGGCGTCCTCACGCCCCAGCCCGTATTTGCGCATCTTCTCGTACAGCGCCTTGCGCGACAGCCCGAGCGCCTCGTAGGTAGCCTTGATGCTGCCGTCGTTGCGCGCGAGTTCCGCGGCGATCAGCGATTTCTCGTAGGCGGCAACCTTGGCGAACAATCCGTCGGCGCCAGCCTCGGACGCGTCGTCGACCGCCTCCAGCCCGAGCACGAAGCGGTCGGCAACGTTTCGTAGTTCGCGCACGTTGCCCGTCCAGGACCTCGTCATCAGGTCGGCGACGAAATCGCTCGGGACGTCGGGGATCTCGCGGCGGTAACGGGCGCGCGCCTCGCGCGCCAGATGATGGAACAGCAGCGGGATGTCCTCGCGCCGCTCGCGCAACGGCGGGATCGCGACCGTCACCACATTGAGGCGGTAGAACAGGTCTTGGCGGAACCGCCCCTCCGCGCTCGCCCGCTCCAGATCGTCCTTGGTCGCCGCAATGAAGCGCACGTCGAGCGCGATCGCCCTGTTGGAGCCGAGTCGCTCGATGGTCCGCGTCTCGATCACCCTGAGCAGCTTGACCTGCAGTTCCAGCGGCATGGATTCGATTTCGTCGAGGAACACCGTGCCGCCGTGGGCATGCTCCAGCTTGCCGATGCGCTGGCCGCTGGCGCCGGTGAAGGCGCCCTTCTCGTGGCCGAACAGCTCCGACTCGATGATGTCGGCCGGCAGCGCGCCGCAGTTCAGCGCCACGAACGGCTTGTCGCCGCGCGGCCCTTCCTCGTGCAGGGCGCGCGCCACCACCTCCTTGCCGGCCCCGGTCTCGCCGAGGATCAGCACGTCCGCGTCGGTCGTCGCCAGCGCCAGCACCTTGCGGCGCAACCGTTCCATGCCCGCCGACCGGCCGACCAGGCGCCCTTCCAATCCCGAACGATCGGCCAGTTCCTGGCGCAGCGCCCGATTCTCCAGCACCAGCCGCCGCTTTTCCAGCGCCCGCTCGATGACCGCGGCAAGCCCCGCCACGGCGAAAGGCTTTTCCAGGAAGTCGTAGGCCCCGGCCCGCATCGCCTCCACCGCCAGCGGCACGTCGCCGTGGCCGGTGATCAGGATCACCGGCAGCGCCGGATCGATCTCGAACGCCCGGCGCATCAGGTCCAGTCCGTCGGTCTTCGGCATCTTGATATCAGTTACCAGCACCCCGTAGAAGTCCCGGCCGATCCATTCCGTCACGCCATCGGCACCGTCGAACGCAATGACGTCGTGGCCGACGAGTTCGAGCCCCTGGGCAAGCGCGTCGCGCAGTTCGTCGTCGTCGTCGACCAGCAGGACTTTGATCCGATCCATGGAGTTCCCTATTCCGCCGCCGTCCGCACGGCCTGTGCCAGGGGCAGGCGCATGACGAAGCGCGCGCCGCCCTCGGGCCGGTTTTCAGCCGTCAGGCTGCCCGAGAAGTCGTGGACGATCTTGTAGGCGATCGACAGGCCGAGACCGAGACCGGCGCCGACGTCCTTCGTGGTGAAGAACGGGTCGAAGATCTGTCCCATCGCCACCTCCGGAATCCCCGTGCCGTTGTCGGCGACGGACAGCCTCACCTCGCCATCGGCGACATCGACGTCGAGGTCGATTGCCGGGTCCTCCCTGCCGCGCACCGCGTCGATGGCGTTGGCGACGAGATTCATGATCACCTGTTCGAGCCGGATCCGCCCCGCCAAGACCACCAGGTCGCCATCCGGCAGCCGGGTCGTCAGCCGGATGCCCTGCTGGCGGACCTGCGGCGTCAGCAGCAACAGCGCCTCGTCGATCGCCTGGCGCAGCGACACGGGCTGTAGATCGGTGCCGGCCCGCCGTGTGAAGCCCTTCAGCGTGCGCGCGATCTCGGCCATGCGCGCCACCAGGCCGCCGATCCTGGCGAGGGACTCGGTCGCCCGCTCCGGCTCGCCCCGCGCGATCAGCAGCGTGGCGTTTTCCGCATTGGTGCGGATCGCCGCCAGCGGCTGGTTGTATTCGTGGCTGAGCGCAGCCGACATGTGGCCGAGAGTCGCCAGCTTGGCCGCCTGCACCAGTTCGGCCTGAGCCCGCCTGAGCTCCGCTTCCGCCGCCAGCCGCTCCTCGATCTCGGCTTCCAGGCGCTGGTTGGCGCGCGTCAGGTCGATCGTCCGGCTGCGCACCCGCCGCTCCAGCCGCAAGGCGGCCGCCCTGTCGCTGCGCAGGCGCCGGATCAGGCCCTCGCGCCGCTCGACCGCCGACCAGACCGCGCCGGCCCCGATGACGCAGAGCAGGAAGGCGATCAGCATGGCGTTGGCCGACTGCGTGCGCGCCTCGGCGACGTCCGACAGGATGACCACCTTCCAGCCGAGCACCGGCAGGTCCTCCCTGAGTTCCAGGAAGGCCCGTCCGCCCGCCTGCTGCGCCGGGCGCACCAGGCGGAATCGGCCCAGGTGGCCGCCCGCGCGCAGCAGATCGATCGCTGCGCCGCGCCCCGGCGCCGTATCGGTGCGCAAGGTCGTGCCGCGCCAGTCGTGGACGTTGGTCACCACCACGACATCGTTCTCGTCGAGCGCGACCAGCGCGTCCTTGCTCAGCGCCCAAGCCTGCTCGACGTCGTCGAGGCGAACCCGCACCGCCACCACCCCGGCCAGCCGGTCGCGCACGCGGATCGGCGACGCGAACACGTAGCTTGCCGGCTGCCAGCCGTTGCCCGGGATCAGTTGCCGACCGAGCTGGCCCATGGCTGCCTCGCGGAATGCCTTGGGGATCCACTGCCGTCCGAGCAGCGCGCCGGAGTTGGTCGAGGCATCGCTGGTGGCGATCGTTTCGCCCTGCGGCGACAGGAACCACACCTCCTTGGCGCCCGACATGCCCGCTGCGATCGCCGCGATCCGGCCGCCCTCCTCCGCATCGCGCCGCTCGACGACGTCGGCCACGTCCGGGCGACGCGCCGTCAGCGGCGTCATCAGGCGGAACTTGTCGAGCAGGCGTTCCAGCGCGCCGCTCTGTACCGCCAGCGCCGCGTCCTTGCGCACTTCCAGGTCGCTCAGGAAGAAGCGCAGGCTAATCGCCCCGGTCAGCCAGACGATCGCCGCGCTCGAAGCCAGCAGGGCGACCGCGACGACGAGTTTCAGGCGGCGCGCGCGCCGGCGTTGGTAGCGCTGGGTCATGGCGCCATCATAGCAGCAAGCTGCCTGCGAAGAACCGGCTCACGACGCCGCCTTCGATCCGCCCCGCCTGCGGTCCTCCCGCATCATCGCGGCCCCCTTTTCTGCGATCATCACGGTCGGCGCGTTGGTGTTGCCCGAGGTGATGGTCGGCATCACCGAGGCGTCGGCGACGCGGATGCCGGCAAGTCCGCGCAGCCGCAACCTGCCGTCGACGACGGATGCCTCATCGGCGCCCATGCGGCAGGTGCCGACCGGATGGAAGATGGTCGTGCCGATGTCGCCGGCCGCCCGGGCCAGGTCCTCGTCGGTCTCGATCCGCGCCCCCGGCAGGTATTCCTCCGGTGCGTATTTCTTCAGCGCCTGCGCCGCCATGATCCGCCGCGTCAGGCGGATCGAATCCGCCGCCACCTTGCGGTCCGAGGATGCCGACAGGTAGTTCGGGCGGATCTCCGGCTGCACGGCCGCGTCGGCGCTGGCGATGTGGACGTGGCCGCGGCTGTCGGGGCGCAGGTTGCACACGCTCGCCGTGATCGCCGGGAACGCATGCAGCGGCTCGCCGAACCTGTCGAGCGACAGCGGCTGCACGTGATATTCGATGTTGGCCGTTTCGAACGAGGGATCCGAGCGCGCGAACGCGCCGAGCTGACTCGGCGCCATCGACATCGGCCCGGCGCGCCTGAGCGCATAATCCAGCGCGATGCGCGTCTTGCCGGCGAGCGTGCCGGCCAGCTGGTTCAGCGTCCGCGCGCCCCTGACCTTGAAAATGGTGCGCAGCTGCAGGTGGTCCTGCAGGTTCTCGCCGACCCCCGGCAGCTCGTGCTGCACGGCCAGACCGACCTTCTCCAGCACATCCGGGCGGCCGATTCCGGACAGTTCCAGCAACTGCGGTGAGCCGATCGAGCCGGCGGCGAGCACCAGTTCGCCGGAAATCGAAGCCCGCGCCGGCCGGCCGGCGACCGTCAGTTCCAGCGCGCTTGCCCGCCCCTCCTCGATCACGATGCGGCGGGCATGCGCGCCGGTGACGATCTTCAGATTGGCCCGCCCCAGCGCCGGCCTCAGGAAGCCCTTCGCCGTGTTCCAGCGGATGCCGGCGCGCTGGTTGACCTGGAAATAGGCCGAGCCGAAATTGTCGCCGGTGTTGAAATCCCTGATCTTCGGGATGCCCACTTCCTCGCAGGCGTCGCGGAACGCATCCAGCACCTCCCACGACAGCCGCTGTTCCTCGACGCGCAGCCCGCCGCCTTGGCCGTGCAGCGCGTCGTTCCAGGCATAGTGGTCCTCGGACGCGCGGAAATGCGGTAGCACGTCGTCCCAGCCCCAGCCGGTCAGGCCGAGCTGGCGCCAGTGGTCGTAGTCGCGTGCCTGGCCGCGCATGTAGATCATGCCGTTGATCGACGAGCAGCCGCCAAGCACCTTGCCGCGGGGATAATTCAGCGCGCGCCCGTTCAGGCCCGGCTCGGGCGCCGTCGTGAAGCACCAGTCGGTGCGCGGGTTGCCCATGCAGTAGAGATAGCCGACCGGGATGTGGACCCAGATATAGTTGTCCTTGCCGCCAGCCTCCAGCAGAAGAACCCGCACGTCCGGATCCGCCGACAGCCTGTTGGCCAGCACGCAGCCGGCCGAGCCGGCCCCGACCACGACATAGTCCCAGGCGCCCAGATCCTGCATCGGTCCTCCCCGCGCATTGGCGTCACGGCCCTGTCATAGGCGCATCGCGCAAGGGCGCGCAAGTAGGGCGAAACCCGACGCGGCGTCGCGCCGCGGCCCCAGCTTACGACAGTTCGGCCTCGCGTACGGCGTATTCGATCTCGTCGACCAGCGCGGGGTCGAGGTCGAGCCGGGCAGCCAGCATGTCGAGATAGGCTTTCTCGGCCCGATGGTCGGGATCGATCGCCAGCCGCGAGGCGGCATAGATCTCGGCCGCCTCCTCCGGCGTGCGCGCCAGCGTCACCACCTTGTCCATGTCGAGCGGCGCGCGCAGTTCGTCCATCAGGAACGCCTTTTCGTCCGCGCCAAGCCCGGCTTCGTCCATCTTGCCGAAGATCCTGCGCTGTTCTTCGGCGTCGATATGCCCGTCGGCCTTGGCCGCCGCGATCATTGCGCTGAGTAGGGCGGTCGCCACGCGTGCCTCGCCGCCCGGCGCCTGCGCCGGGTCGAAGCCCGTGCCCTTCGGCGCCTCCAGGCGGAAGTCGGTGCCGCGCGCGTCCGTCGGCCGATGCGGCTCGATCCGGCCCTGCTTGCCGGCCTGGTAGTCCTGATAGGCCCGGTAGGCAAGCCCTGCAACCAGCGCCAGCCCGCCGTAGGTGACCGCCGTCTTGCCGAGCTTGCGCCCGGTCTTGGTGCCGAGCAGCAGACCGGCCAGCCCACCGACCGCCAGTCCGCCGCGCTGCGAAGACAGCAAGTCGCGCCCACGCCGCATCAGGTCGTCGGACCCGGCCTTGCCGGACGCGCCGGACGAACCGGCGCCGAGAACCTGGTCGAGAAGGGATTTGGGATCGAACATGACGGCGGTCTCCGCGAGGGGTTGCAGACTGGATCGCCGGTGACATGGTGTCGGGCCGGACGCCCTGCAAGCCCCTCTGCCAGGGCTGCGGTCAGGGCTGCGGTCAGTGCCTGGCCAGCGGCAGGATGTTGTCGTCCTTCAGCGTCTCCATGGCGATCGACGAGCGCACGTTCTGAACCGCCTCGTGCGGCAGCAGATCGTCGTTGATCACCCGGCTCAGCGCCTTCAGGTCCGGCACCACGATCTTCAGCATGTAGTCGACGTCGCCGGTCAGCGTGTGCGCCTCCTGCACCTCCGGCATCGCCGCCACCATGGCCCGGAAGCGGCGCGCGTTCTCGCGGCTGTGCGCGCCGAGCGTCACGCCGACGAAGGCAGTCACCGAGAACCCCAGCCGCTCCGGCGCCAGATCGGCCCGGTAGCGGCGGATGATGCCTTCCGCCTCCAGCCTCTGTCGCCGCCGCGACACCTGGCTCGCCGACAGGCCGATGCGCTCGCCGAGTTGCTGGTTGGTCAGCGCCGCGTTCTCCTGCAGCGCGGCGAGCAGCTTGAGATCGAAGCCGTCCGTTTCCTCAATCATTCGCCAGACCCGATTTTTTTGCACGTTCCATGCGTGATGATACGTGTTTTCGCGCAGTTTGCACACATCTTGCGCGCAAGCCGCCGCATTCTGGATCTCACGCACACCCAGAGGAGGACAGCATGGGACCCTTTCCGCACGACGCCCCGCCGGCGAAGATCGGCACCGACAACCCCGCCGGCACCGACGGCTTCGAATTCGTCGAATTCGCCCATCCCGAGCCGGAAAAGCTCGATACCCTGTTCCAGCGGATGGGCTACACGCCGGTCGCCAGGCACCGGACCAAGGCGATCACCGTCTACCGCCAGGGCGACATCAACTACATCCTCAACGCCGAGCCGGGTAGCCACGCCATGCGCTTCGTCGACGCCCACGGCCCCTGCGCCCCGTCCATGGCCTGGCGTGTGGTCGACGCGCGGCACGCCTTCGACCATGCCGTATCGAAGGGGGCTACCCCCTATGAGGGCGACGACAAGGCGCTCGACGTTCCGGCCATCGTCGGCATCGGCGGCTCGCTGATCTATTTCGTCGACATCTACGGCGCCAAGGGCTCGCCCTATTCGGCCGAGTTCGACTGGCTCGGCGACGTCGACCCGCGCCCGGAAGGGGTCGGCTTCTACTATCTCGACCACCTGACCCACAACGTCTATCGCGGCAACATGGACAAGTGGTGGGACTTCTACCGCGAACTGTTCGGCTTCTCCCAGATCCATTATTTCGACATCGACGGCCGCATCACGGGCCTGGTCAGCCGCGCCATCACCTCGCCCTGCGGCAAGATCCGCATCCCGCTCAACGAGTCCAAGGACGACACCAGCCAGATCGTCGAGTACCTGAAGAAGTACAAGGGCGAGGGCATCCAGCACATCGCCGTCGGCACCGATGCGATCTACGACGCCACCGACCGGCTCGCCGACAACGGCCTGAAGTTCATGCCCGGCCCGCCGGACACCTATTACGAGATGTCCCGCGACCGCGTGCGCGGCCATGACGAGCCGATCGAGCGGATGAAGAAGCACGGCATCCTGATCGACGGCGAGGGTGTTGTGAACGGCGGCATGACCAGGATCCTGCTGCAGATCTTCTCCAAGACCGTGATCGGTCCGATCTTCTTCGAGTTCATCCAGCGCAAGGGCGACGAAGGCTTCGGCGAAGGCAACTTCCGCGCCCTGTTCGAGTCGATCGAGGAAGACCAGATCCGCCGCGGCGTACTCAAGGTCGACGCTGCCGAATAGGCCGTCTCGACGGCAGGCGCCTCCGCAGGGCAGGCACACTTCCCTCCCTGCGGGGACGGATCAGGGGGGATGGTCAGCGGCGTCGACCGGACGCAAGGCGCGCCTCGGCCGGCCTGCGTCTTACGCCACGCTCCGCAGGTCGCTCAGAATCGCCTGCGCCCAGGCGTGGGCGTCCTCGCGGCACAGGCGGTCGAACATCGCCTGCCATCGGTCGCGCCGTTCCTCCAGCGGCATGGTGATCGCACTCTGCAGTCCCTGGGCGACCTCCTCGGCCGAATGCGGGTTGACGACCAGCGCTTCCGGCATCCCCTCAGCCGCGCCGGCGAAGCGCGACAGCACCAGCACGCCCGGATCCTCCGCCCGCTGGGCAGCGACATATTCCTTCGCGACCAGGTTCATGCCGTCGCGCAGCGGCGTCACAAGGCCGACCCGGCTCGCCCGGTAGATCCCGGCCAGCACGCGGCGCGGGAAGGAGCGGGTCAGGAAGCGGATCGGGGTCCAGTCGATGTCGGAGAACCGGCCGTTGACGTGGCCGGTCAGTTCCTCCAGCGTCCGGCGGATCTCGATATAGGCGTCCAGTTCGGAGCGCGACGGCGGCGCGATCTGCATCAATGACACTCGGCCGCGGTTTTCCGGATAGTCGTCCAGCAGCCGCTCGAACGCCCGGAAACGTTCCGGCAGGCCCTTGGAATAGTCGATCCGGTCGACGCCGATGATCTGCTGGCGCCCGGCCAGCTGCTTCTCCAGCCGCGACACGCTGCGCCGCGCTTCGGGCGACATGGCGAATTTAGAGAACGCCTCCGCGTCGATGCCGATCGGATAGGCCTTGACGATGACGGTTCGCCCTCCGGCGCTCAGCCTGCTGTCGCCGACTTCCGTCCCGCCCAGTTCCTCGACCACGAAGCGGCGGAAATTGGCCGCGTCCCGCCGCGTCTGGAAGCCGATCAGGTCATAGGCCAGCATCGCCCGCACGATCGAGCCGGCATTGGGCAGCGCGGCCAGGATCTCCGGCGCGGGAAACGGGATGTGCAGGAAGAAGCCGATCGGATTGCCAACCTCCATCGCTCTCAGCGCCGCGGCGAAGGTCAGGAAATGGTAGTCGTGCACCCACAGGACGTCGTCCGCCTCAATCAGCGGGCGCAACCGGGTCGCGAAGCGGTCGTTGACCTGGCGATAGCCGGTCTCATGGCGCCTGTCGAATACGGCGAGGTCGAGCCGGTAGTGTAGAACTGGCCACAGCGTCCGGTTTGCATAGCCGGCGTAGTAATCCTCGTAGTCGGCCGGCGTGATGTCGATCTGAGCCAGTTGGACCGCCTTGGTCCTCTGCTCTTTGATCTGGCCGAAGGTGCCTTCCTCCGACACCTCGCCGCTCCAGCCGAACCACAGTCCGCCGGTCTGCGTCAGCGCGTCGACCAGCGCGACTGCCAGACCGCCGGCCCGGCCGGTGTCCTTCAGTGGCCCGACCCGGTTGGATACGACGACCAGGCGCCCCATGCGTTCTGTCCTCCTGCTCCGCGGCCTGCCGCCGGCGGGGCGAGGCCGTTCAGACGACCGTCTCCCAGCCGGCGCTCAGCCGCACCGCTCCGTTGATAATGCCGACCATCGAGTAGGTCTGCGGGAAATTGCCCCACAGCTCTCCCGTGGCCGGCGCCGTGTCCTCCGACAGCAGGCCGACGTGGTTGCGGCAGGACAGCATGGTTTCGTAGATCTCCCGGGCCTCCTCCCGGCGGCCGATGCGCGCGAGCGCATCGATGTACCAGAAGGTGCAGATGTTGAACGCGTTCTCCGGCGCGCCGAAGTCGTCCGGCGCGTGGTAGCGAAACAGGTGGCTGCCGCGCCGCAGTGCCGCGCCGATGCGGTCCACCGTGGCGATGAACCGGGGATCTTTTGCCGGCAAAAAACCGACCTCGGCCATCAGCAGCAGGCTGGCGTCGAGATCGGAGCCCTCGAAGCTCTCGACGAAGGCGCCGATGCGCTCGTTCCAGCCACGCGTGCAGATCGTCGCATGGATCGTGTCCGCCCGCGCCCGCCACGCGGCCGCCCGTTCGGGCAGCGAGAATTGTCCGGCGATCTTGGCCAGCCGGTCGCAAGCGGCCCAGCACATCAGCGACGACGAGGTGTGAACGCGCGCCCGCGTCCGCAGTTCCCACAACCCCGCGTCCGGCTGGTCGTGCATGGCGAAGGCCCGCTCGCCGACCTTCTCCAGCCGCTGGAAGTCCTCCAGCCCCGGCTGGTGCAGCAGGCGCCGGTCGAAATAGGCCTGCGCCGCGCCGAGCACGATGTTGCCGTAGACGTCGTGCTGGAAATGCTCGTAGGCCTGGTTGCCGACGCGCACCGGGCCGTCGCCGCGATAGCCCGGCAGGTCGACCGTCTCCTCGACCAGGCGCTCCTCCAGCCCGATGCCGAACAACGGCTGGACGTAGCCGCCGTTGGTCACCGCGACGATGTTGTTGAGGTAGCGCAGGTAGTTCTCCATCGTCTCCATTTCGGAGAGCGAATTCAGCGCGCGCACGACGAAGAAGGCGTCGCGCAGCCAGCAGTAGCGATAGTCCCAGGTGCGCCCGGTGCCGGCGGCCTCCGGGATCGAGGTCGTCGCGGCGGCGACGATCGCGCCGGTCTCCTCGTAGGTACACAGCTTCAGCGTGATCGCCGCCCGGATCACCGCCTCCTGGTATTCCAGCGGCAGGCCGAGCCGGCGCGTCCAGGCCCGCCAGTGCTGCTCGGTCTGCTCCTCGAAGTCGCGGCACAGCGTTTCCGGGTTGTCTGTCAGCGATTCGTCCGGGCCGAGATGGAACGACAGCGGCCCGTCGAGCAGGAATGGCGTCTCCGCGCGCACGTAGGTCACCGACGCGTTGGTGGTCAGCCGCAGCGTCGTGCCGTTGCCGACGAAGCGGATGTGGTTGGAGCCGGTGGTGATCTCCGGCGCGCGCTGGCCCCAGGCGAAGCGCGGCCTGAGCCGCACCCGGATGCGCGGATGGCCGACCAGCGGCCGCACGCGGCGCACCAGCGTAGTCGGCCGGTACATGCGGCCCTTGGCGGAAAAGCGCGGCGCGAAGTCGGTGATCTCGATGCCGTTGCCCTCGCCGTCGAACACGCGCGTCTTCACGATCGCGGTGTTCGGCACATAGGCCTGCTCGCTGTGCACGGCGCCGTTGAGCTCGATGGCGAAGGCGCCGTCGCCGGCCTCGCCGGCGCTGCCGAGGAGCGCGTGGAACACCGGGTCGCCGTCGAAACGCGGCAGGCAGCACCACACCACCGTCCCCATCCGGTCGATCAGCGCCGCGAACGAGCAGTTGCCGACCATGGCCAGATCGAGCGAGGGCGTGATCGCCGCGGGCGCGCTCCAGCTCACGGCTGGCACTCCAGCGCCGGCGCCAGCGTCTCCAGCCAGGCATGCACGGCGGCGACGTCGGCGAGCCGGTACGACGCGCAACTCTCGCCCGCCCCGACCTTGATCGCCAGCCCGCCGGCGGCAAGCGCCGCGCGCATGCCGTCCTCGTCGGTGACGTCGTCGCCGACATAGACCGGGACACGGCCCTCGAACGGCGCATGCGCCATGAAGGCGCGCAGCGCGCTGCCCTTGTCGCGGTCGAACGGCTTGGCCTCGACCACCATCTTGCCGCGCACCAGATGCAGCCCCGGCATCACCGCGGTCGCCTCGACGAGCAGCGCCTCGACCTCGCCAGCGCGCTCCGGCGCGGCGCGGTAGTGGACGGCCAGCGCCGGCCCCTTGTCCTCCAGGAACACGCCGTCGCGCAGCAGCCCTGAGGCGTTCAGCAGCCCGCGCAGCGCCCGGATCTCGGCGCCCGCCTCCTCGCGCCGCACCGGCGTGTCCGGCGCGTCGCGGTGCTCGAGACCGTGCAGGCCGGCGGCGGCCAAGTGCAGCGGCGCGAGATGGACGTCGATCTCGGCGATCGGCCGGCCGGAGATGATCGCGACCGCGCCGCCGAGGCGGCGGCGCAGCCGGTCGAGGGCGTCGACGAGGGCGCCGTCGACCTGGACGGCGTCGGGTCGCGGCGCGAGATCGACCAGGGTTCCGTCGAAATCGAGGAACAAGGCCGCATCCGCGGTCAAACGGGGCGCTTCCATCATGGCCCCTTCTTAGGCGCTGCCTCGCCGCGATTCCAGTCCGGCGGCCCGCTTTTTCCCCCTCCGGACTGCCTCAAATGCGGGCACTGTCGCCGCAAGGCAACGCCCGCGCGCCCCGTGGCGCGCGGGCCGGAAGCCGTGGCTCACACGAACAGGTTGACCAGACTTTCCAGGTACTCCTGCCGTCCCGACACCGGCTGCGGCTCCAGGCGGTCGCGGCTGACCCGCTCCGCCAGATCCTCCAGCGACCGCTCGCCCGAAAGGATCGCCGCGTTCTCCGGCCTGTCCCAGCCGGCATAGCGGGCGTCGGCGGTCGCCTGCAGCCGCCCGTCCTCGATCATCGCCGCCGCCGCCAACAGCCCGCGCGCGATCGCGTCGGCCGAACCGACATGGGCCTGGATCAGATCGACCGCATCGAGCGACTGGCGCCTCAGCTTGGCGTCGAAGTTGGTGCCGCCGGTCGTGAAGCCGCCGCCCTTGAGGATCTCGCGATAGGCCAGCGCCAGTTCCGGCACGTTCATGGCGAACTGGTCGGTGTCCCAGCCCGACTGATAGTCGTTGCGGTTCATGTCGACCGAACCGAAGATGCCGAGCGCATGGGCGAGCGCCAGCTCGTGCTCGAACGAATGGCCGGCCAGGATCGCATGGCCCTGCTCGATGTTGACCTTGACCTCGGCCTCCAGCCCGTAGGCCTTCAGGAAGCCGTAGACCGTGGCGACGTCGAAGTCGTACTGGTGCTTGGTCGGCTCCTGCGGCTTCGGCTCGATCAGGATCGTTCCCGTAAAACCGATCCGGTGCTTGTACTCGACCACCAGGGCGAGGAACCGTCCGAGCTGGTCCAGCTCGCGCTTCAGGTCCGTGTTGAGCAGCGTCTCGTAGCCCTCGCGCCCGCCCCACAGCACGTAGTTGGCGCCGCCGAGGCGATGGGTGACGTCGAGCGCGGTCTTCACCTGTGCGGCCGCGTAGGCGAACACCTCCGGGTCCGGGTTGGTCGCCGCCCCGGCCATGTAGCGGCGGTTGGAGAACAGGTTCGCCGTGCCCCACAGCAGCCTCGTCCCGCTGTCGGCCATCTTGCCCTCGAACACATCGGCGATGGCGTTGACGTTGGCGTTGCTCTCCGCCAGCGTCGCGCCCTCCGGCGCGATGTCGCGGTCGTGGAAGGTGAAGAACGGCAGGCCGAGCAGGTCGAACATCTCGAAGGCGACGTCCGCCTTCAGCCGCGCCTGCGCCATCGGGTCGCCCGCCGCCATCCAGGCGCGCTGGAACGTCTCGCCGCCGAACGGGTCGGTGCCCGGCCAGCAGAACGAATGCCAATAGCACACGGCCAGCCGCAGATGGTCCTCCAAGCGCTTGCCGAGCACCACCCTGTCCTTGTCGTAGAAGCGATAGCCGTAGGGCTCGCGGGCATCGGCGCCGACGAAGCGGACCGGCTCCAGTCCGTCGAAAAATCCAGTGGCCACCTCAGATCTCCTTCAATGCGGGATAGAGCTTGCGCCAGCGGGCATGGGCCTCGCCGTAGGCGCGCGAAAGGGTCGGGTCGGGGTCGATGCTGACGCTGAGCGGCGGCGGCTCGAACAGGCCGTCGAGGCGGCCGAGCGCAGCCGCCTGGCCGAGCCGCGCGGCGCCGAAGGCGGCGCCGAAGTCGCCGTCGGCGGGAATGTCGATACTGACGCCGAGCACACTGGAGAGGATCCTCACCCAGGTCCGCGAGCGCGAGCCGCCGCCCACCGCCGTCAGCCGGTCGATGCGCGCGCCCGCCGCGACCAGCGCCTCGAGGCAGTCCTTGAGCGCGAAGGCGACGCCGTCGAGCACAGAATGGGTCAGGCTGTCGCGCCCGCTCTCGTGGCCGAGGCCGACGAAGGCGCCGCGGATGGCGGCATCGTTGTGCGGCGTGCGCTCGCCCGAAAGATACGGCAGGAACAGCACCGGCGCCGGCCCGTCGACCGGCCCGAGCGCCGCAGTCAGCGCCTCGGGCCTTTCGCCCAGCGTCCTTGCCAACCAGTTCAGGCTGTCGGTCGCCGACAGGATCACGCCCATCTGGTGCCAGGTCTGCGGCACCGCGTGACAGAACGCATGCACCGCGCTGGCGACATTGGGCGAGAACCGGTCGTTGGTGACAAACAGCACCCCCGAGGTGCCGAGGGACACGAAGGCCGTGCCCGGCGCGACGGCGCCGACACCGCAGGCAGACGCCGCATTGTCGCCCGCCCCGCCGGCGACCACCGGGACCTTTGCGAAGCCCCAGCGAGCGGCAAGTTCCGCGCGCACCGCCCCGGACGCCTCTGATCCCTCGACCAGCCGCGGCATGTGGTCGAGGCCCAGGCCCGTCGCCGCCAGCAGCGGTTCGCACCAGGCGCGCGCGCCGACGTCCATCCACAGCGTGCCGGCGCTGTCGGACATGTCGGAGGCGTGCTCGCCGGTCAGCTTCAGCCGCACGTAGTCCTTCGGCAGCAGCACCCGGGCGGTCCGGGCGAAGATCTCCGGCTCGTGCGCGCGCACCCAGGCGAGCTTGGGCGCGGTGAAGCCGGGCATGACCCGGTTGCCGCCAAGCGTCCAGAACCGCGGCTCGGCCGCCTCCAGCGCCGCACATTCCGCCGCAGAGCGCCCGTCGTTCCACAGGATGCACGGCCTCAGCGGCCGGTCTGCGGCGTCCAGCAGCGTCGCCCCATGCATCTGGCCCGACAAGCCGATGCCGGCGACCACAGCCATCTGTACCGGATATTCCGCGGCGAGACCGTCGAGCACCGCAACGCAGGCGTCCCACCAGGCGTCCGGGTCCTGTTCGGACCAGCTCGGCTGCGGTCGCTCGACCGTCAGCGGCGCGCTCGCCGAGGCGACCTGGTCCTGGTCCTCGTCGAGCAGGATCGCCTTCACCGAACTGGTGCCGATATCGAGGCCGAGATACATGAGGTGCGCCCCTCATTCTGATGCAGGGAAAACCCGGACGGCGACGGTCCGGGCGTCGGTGGAAATCTGCGGGCCCAGGAATCAGGCGGCGGCGCTCTCCCCGCCGACCGCCCCCGGACCCGGCGCGGCGCCGGGCGGGCACTTGCCGAGGATGATCATCCCCAGCACCTCGTCCTTGGTCACCTGCCGGGTCTCGGCGGTGCCGACCAACTGGCCGTTCTTCATCACCGCCAGCCGGTCGGCGAGTTCGAACACGTCGTGGATGTCGTGGCTGATCAGGAAGATGCCGAGGCCCTGCTTCTTCAACTCCTGGATCAGGTCGGCGACCATCTGCGTCTCCTGCACGCCCAGCGCCGCCGTCGGCTCGTCCATGATCAGGATGCGGGCGTTGAAATACACCGCCCGGGCGATTGCTACCGACTGCCGCTGGCCGCCGGAAAGCGCCTTCACCGGGGCCTTGAACTTGCGGAAGTTCGGATTGAGCCGACCCATGATCTTGCGCGTCTCGGCCTCCATCCGGTCGTCGTCGACGAAGCCGAGCGGCGTCACCAGTTCGCGGCCAAGAAACAGGTTCGAGGCGGCGTCCAGGTTGTCGGCCAGCGCCAGCGTCTGGTAGATCGTCTCGATGTTGTGGGCGCGCGCGTCGCGCGGGCTGTGGATCGTCGCCTTCTTCCCGTCGATCAGGATATCGCCGCTGTCGGCCCGGTAGGCGCCCGACAGGATCTTGATCAGCGTCGACTTGCCGGCGCCGTTGTGGCCGAGCAGGCCGACGACTTCCCCGGGACGCAGGTCGACGGAGACGTGATCGACCGCGCGAACGCCGCCGAAGGAGATGCAGATGTCCTTCATCTGGACCAGGGGCGCCGCCATGGCTCAGTCTCCCGTCCGCTTGCGGTAGAGGATGTCGACCAGCACGGCGACCACGAGCACGATGCCGACCACGATGTTCTGCAGCGGCGCGTCGACGCCGACCATCGCCATGCCCGACTGCAGCGACTGCATGATCAGCGCGCCGAGGATGGCACCGTAGATCGTGCCAACACCGCCCGACAGGGCGGTGCCGCCGATCACCGCGGCCGCGATCACGCGAAGTTCGTCCAGCGTGCCGATGTCGTTGGTCGAGAAGCCGAGCCGGGCCGCCGCCACCGCCGCCGACAGGGCGCACAGCCCGCCCATGATGGCGAACACCTTGACGGTCAGGAGCCGGGTGTTGATGCCCGACAGCTCGGCCGCGTCCGGATTGCCGCCGGCGGCGAAGATGTAGCGGCCGAGCCGCGTACGCCTTGCGACGACGGTCATTGCCACCGCGACCGCGATCAGCAGCAGCACCGAATAGGGAATGCCGTAGCCCATGGTCAGGCCGTCGGGCAGCGTCTCGTCGCGCTGCTCGAACATCCGCTGCAGGCGCGCCGTCGGGATGTCGTAGGCGTTCAGCGTCGCGACGAAGCCGAGGATGATCGCGGCGATCAGCGCCCCGATCACGCCTTCCGCCCACGCCGGCTTGACCGGGAACCCGTGCACCGCCTTGCGCCGGCGTGAGGCGATCAGCAGGGCGAGCGCGGCCGCCACCGAAACCATGCCGAACGCCCAGGAGGCGGCCTCGCCGAGCGTGCCGCCGATGCCGCCAATCGTGGTGAAGGTCTCGTCGAGCGGCCCGATGGTCTGGCCGTTGGTGATGAACCAGGCGGTGTTGCGCCACACCAGCAGTCCGCCGAGGGTGACGATGAAGGCGGGAATGCCGAGATAGCCGATCATCCAGCCCTGGAACGCGCCGATGGCGACGCCGACGACAAGCCCGGCGAAGATCGCCAGGATCCAGATCGCCGGATGGCCGAGGCCGAGCCACTGCGGCAGGATCTGCGTCTGCACCACGGCCATCACCGCCGCCACCGTGGCGAGCAGCGCGCCGACCGACAGGTCGATGTGGCGCGTGACAATCACGAACACCATGCCCGTCGCCATGATGGCGACGGACACCGTCTGGATGGTCAGGTTGAAGATGTTGCGCGGCGTCAGGAAGCGGCCGTCGGTGAACACGTTGAAGATCAGGCACAGTACCACGAAGGCGCCGATCATGCCGAGCAGGCGCGTGTCCAGCTGCAGCGCGGATAGGAAGCGTCGGGCCGTCGGGGTCTTCGACCCGGACAGGGCGGCATCGGACATCGGATGGCTCCCGTTTGGCGACCGTTGCGTCAGTGCGGATTGGACACCCGGCCGGCCTGTCGGTCAATAAGGCCTCGCTCGGCAAGGCTCGGCACTGCCCCGGCCTGTGCGGCCGGGGCAGTGTCGGCGAGGTCTGGACGGATCAGTTGCAGGGTGCCGGGCCGGCCTCGACGCCCTGGCACAGGGCCTCCTTGGAGATCCAGCCGGCGTCGACGACGACGGTCAGATTGTCCTTGGTGACCGGCAGCGGCTCGAGGAAGCGGGCGGTCAGCTCCGTCCCCGCCGGCGAGGTCCACGTGCCGGCCCCCTCGATGGAGTCCATCGCGCCGCCCTTGGCCAGCGCCACGGCGATCTCGCCGGCCGCCTTGCCGAGCTCGCGCGCATCCTTCCACACCGAGACGGTCTGCGTGCCCTTGGCGACGCGGTTCAGCGCCGCGTGGTCGCCGTCCTGGCCGGACACCGGGATGCCCTGCATGCCCTGGGCGGTCAGCGCGGCGACCACGCCGCCGGCCGTGCCGTCGTTGGAGGCGACCACCGCATCGACCTTGTTGTCGTTTGCGGTCAGGATCTGTTCCATGTTGCGCTGCGCGTTGGCCGGCAGCCAGCCGTCGGTATAGGCCTCGCCGACGATCTTGATCTTGCCGGCGTCGATCGCCGCCTGCAGCACCTCCTGCTGGCCGCCGCGCAGGAAGTCGGCGTTCGGGTCGGTCGGCGAGCCCTTGATCATCACGTAGGTGCCTTCCGGCGCCAGCTTCTGCACCTCGCGCGCCTGCATGCGGCCGACCTCGACATTGTCGAAGGTCAGATAGAAGGCGCGCGCGTCCTCGATCAGCCGGTCGTAGCCGACCACCGGGATGCCCTCGTCGGCGGCCGCCTGCACGGCCGGGCCGATCGCCTGCGAATCCTGCGCGAGGATGATCAGCGCATTGGCGCCTTGGGCGATCAGCGCCTCGATGTCGGACAGCTGCTTGGCCGAAGAACTTTGCGCGTCGGCGGAAATATACTTGGCGCCGGCGGCCTCGAGCGCGGCCTTGATCGCCGCCTCGTCGGTCTTCCAGCGCTCCTCCTGGAAATTCGACCAGCTCACGCCGACGGTGATGTCCTGGGCGAAAGCGGGAGAAAGGACGGTGGCGGACATGAGCGCGCCCGCGAGAATCCTGGCAATCGTGCGCATAGCGGTGTTTCCTCCTGAAGACGCAGCCCCTTGTCTCGAGGCGTCGCCTTGTTCATCCCGAGGGCGGGTTCGGCCCTCACCTGCCGGACGCGCGGCGATATTTTTTTTAGCGTCCGAAAAAAAGTTGCTCCAAACCATGACGGCTGTCAACATGGTTTTGGAACCTGCTATGCAGGTCGACGCACCGCACCGGCCGGCAAGAAAGACCGGCACCAGGACCGGCGGCGGCAGGAAACGCTTCAGGAAAGACACGCCACGCGATGACGAAGAAGGCGGACAAGGACCAGATCCGGCGGCAGAACCGCAGCATCATCCTCCAGGCCCTGCGCCGCGAGGGCCAGATGGCGCGCATCGATCTCGGCCGTGCCACCCGCCTCAGCCCGGCGACGATCACCGCGATCACCTCCGACATGCTCGACGAGGGCCTTATCGTCGGCATCGAGGCCGACGAGCCTAAGGCGCCGCTCGCCCGCGGCCGCCCGCGCAGCCTGCTCGCCCTCAACGGCGCCGCCGCCTCGGTCGTTGGCGTCCGCCTCTCGGTCAACTCGATCGACCTGGCGCTCGCCGACTTCACCGGCCGCATCTCCTGCAGCCGCCGTGTCCCCTTCGACACTGCGCGCGCCGACCGCGACAGCTTCCCCGCCCTGCTGGTCGCCCGCATCCGCGAGTTCGTCGCGGACTCGGCGGTCGATCCCGCCTCCGTGCGCGAGATCGGCGTCGCCTCCCAGGGCATCGTCGACACGACCACCGGCGAAATCGTCTGGAGCCCAGCCTTCGCCGGCCGCCACATCCCGATCGTCGCGCCGCTCTGCGACGCCTTCTCCGCCGACTGCACCTTGTCCAACGACACCAACATGATCACCGAGGCCCTGCACTGGTCGGAGCCCGGACGCTACAGCGGCACCTTCGCCGTCGTCATGATCGACTACGGCGTCGGCATGGGCCTCTTTCTCGACGACCACCTATTCGTCGGCGCGACCGGCGCGGCGGCCGAGATCGGCCATGCCAACCACATCCCCGGTGGCGCCCTGTGCCGCTGCGGCCGGCGCGGCTGCCTCGAGGCCTATCTCGCCGACTACGCCCTGCTGCGCAGCGCCACTGGTCTTGCCGAGGACACCGACCCGGCCCGCGTGCCGGTCACGGGCCGGACGTTCGAGGACCTGGCCCAGCGCGCCGGGGCGGGCGACCGGGCGGTGCTCGACACGCTGGAGCGGGCCGGGCGCGCGCTTGGCTACGGCCTCGCCCGCCTGCTCGCCGTCATCGACCCGCAGCGCGTGGTGCTCACCGGCGCCGGCGTGTGCACCGTCCCCTACATGCGCGCCGCCATGGACGCCGCGCTGGAAGACGCCCTGGTCGAGGACCTGCGTCGCGCCGTCGAGATCGATGTCGTGCCCTGGAACGAGGACTTCATCCGCCGCGGCCTGATCGCACGCGCCATGCGCCGCCTCGACCGCGGTATCTTCGCCGCCGCCGGCAGTTCCCGCCGCCGCCCCTCCGACGCCCGCCCGCAACGGCGCACGGCCTGACCTCGCGCGTCCGGTCGGACGGTGCCGGCCTCCGGTTTGCGCCGCGATTCCGGGATCGGCGAAAAAAGTGCATGATCGGGTCTCCGAAAAGCTGATTCCTTCGTTTTTTCGTCGTCGCTTTTTCCTTATGGTCCGGCCTCGGACATTTCCCGTCGAAGGGGGCATACGCAGCATGATCCTACCGTGCATCCTGTCGGGCGGCGTCGGCACGCGCCTGTGGCCGCTGTCGCGCCGCAAGCGGCCCAAGCAGTTCCTGCCCATCTTCCAGGGTCAGAGCCTGCTGCAGAAGACCTGCCTGCGCTGCACCGGCGACGATTTCGCCGCGCCGATCGTCATCGGCAACCAGGAACACCGCTTCCTGATCGGCGAACAGCTGGCCGAGATCGGCGTCAGGGCCGACACCATCCTGCTCGAGCCGGAAGGGCGCAACACCGCCGCGCCGGCCGCCGCCGCGGCGCTGATCGCGCTCGAGCGCGATCCCGACGCCCTCGTCCTGCTGCTGCCCTCCGACCACCTGATCGAGCGCGAAGACGTCTTCCGCGCCGCCGTGGCGGATGCCGTCGAGGCCGCCCGCGCCGGCGCCATCGTCACCTTCGGCATCACCCCGACCGAGCCCAACACCGGCTTCGGCTACATCCGCCTGAAGCCGGGCGACGATCCCGTGCGCGCGGTCGAGGCCTTCGTCGAGAAGCCCGACCTCGACACCGCCCGCCGCTTCCTGGACGACGGCAACTACGTCTGGAACGCCGGCATCTTCCTCTATTCCGCCGCCGCCATGGTCGCCGCCTTCGAGCGCCACGCGCCGCAGATCCTCGATGGCGTGCGCGCCGCCCTCGCCGCCAGCTACGCCGACCTCGACTTCACCCGCCTCGACGCCGAGACCTTCGGTCAGATCGACAACATCTCGATCGACTACGCCATCATGGAGCGCGTCGACTCCATCGCCTGCGTGCCGATGGCGCCGCAGTGGAACGACCTCGGCTCCTGGGCCGCGGTCTGGGACGTCATGCCCAAGAACGGCCACGGCAACGCCGGCCTCGGCGACACCCGCTTCCTCGACGCCGACAACTGCCTCGCCTATGCCGAGGACAGCCTCGTCTCGGTCATCGGCCTGACCGACATCCTGGTCGTCGCGACGCGTGACGCCGTGCTGGTCGCCGACAAGACCCGCTCCCAGGACGTCAAGAAGCTGGTCGAAAGCCTGGATGCGGAGAACCGCCCGGAAACCGTCGCCCACCCGCGCTCCTACCGGCCCTGGGGCTGGACCGAACGCATCAACACCGGCGACCGCTTCGCCGTCCATTCGATGCTGATCAAGCCGGACTGCGAGCTGTCGCTGCAGAGCCACGTGCACCGGGCTGAGCACTGGGTGGTCGTCTCCGGCACCATCGAGATCACCATCGAGGGCGAGACCAAGCTGCTGACCGAGAACCAGTCCGCCTACGTCCCGCTCGGTGCCCGCCATCGCCTGTACAACCCCGGCAAGATCCCGGCACGCATGATCGAGGTCCAGTCGGGCAGCTACCTCGGCGACGACGACATCCGCCGCCACGCCTGATGCCATTCGCCCCTTGCGGGCGGGAACGGACGCAGTCAAGCCCGCCTCGGGCTGCTGACAACCCTCGGCTTCGTCATTCCGGCCGCAGCGAAACGGAGAGCCGGAACCGGAGAGCCGAGGCGTTGCCGGTTCCGGCTCTTTGACCTGTCGGGACCAGGGCTCACCGACCCCGCATCTCCGCGTCGCGGCCTGCCGGATTACGACGGTGTTCGTTTGTCGTTAATCTGCGCACGGGCTGGACGGCTGCCGGGAGTGGCGGAAGCGCAAACGCCGGCTCACACGCCGTAATAGTCCCGATACCAGTCGACGAAGGCCCTCACCCCGTCGGCGACCGGCGTGCTCGGCCGGAAACCGGTCGCCGCGACGAGGTCCTCGACGTCGGCCCAGGTGGCGGAGACGTCGCCCGGCTGCATCGGCAGCAGCTCGCGTCGGGCGGTCCGGCCGGTCGCCGCCTCGATCGCCTCCAGGTAGGTCAGCAGTTCGACCGGCTGGCTGTTGCCGATGTTGTAGATCCGGTAAGGGGCGGCGCTCGACGCCGGATCGGGCCGTTCCGCTTCCCAGGCCGGATCAGGCGCGGCCGGCCTGTCGGCGATCCGCACCACCCCTTCCACGATGTCGTCGATATAGGTGAAGTCACGCACCATGCGCCCCTCGTTGTAGAGCGGCACCGGCTCGCCCGCGAGGATCGCCTTGGTGAACTTGAACAGCGCCATGTCCGGCCGACCCCACGGGCCGTAGACGGTGAAGAAGCGCAGCCCCGTGCAGGGGATGGCGAACAGATGGGCGTAGGCATGCGCCATCATCTCGTTGGCCTTCTTGGTCGCCGCATAGAAGGACACCGGATGGTTGCCGCCGCGGTGCGGCGACAGCGGCATCGCCTTGTCGAGGCCGAACACCGACGAGGTCGAGGCGAACACCAGGTGGTCGACAGGATGCGCGCGCGCCGCTTCCAGGATGTTCAGGAAGCCGGTGATGTTGGCGTCGACATAGTCCTGCGGCGCGTCGAGGCTGTGGCGCACGCCCGCCTGGGCGGCCAGGTGGATGATGCGCTCGGGCGCGTGGCGCCGGAACACCGCCGTCACCGCCTCGCGGTCCTCGACCGACACCTGCTCCTCGTGGAAATGGTTCGATGCCCTCAGCCGGGCGAGCCGCGCCTCCTTCAGCGCCGGATCGTAATAGGCATTGACGTTGTCGATCCCGACGACCCGCCAGCCGTCGTCGAGCAGCCGCTGCGCCACATGCGACCCGATGAACCCGGCCGACCCGGTAACCAGAACTGTCCGCACCCTCTCGCCGCTCCTTCGTCAACCCGCCCGTCCCGGGCCCCGCTTCACTACCACCTCTCCCGGTCAGGTCAACGCCAATCGCCTGCGCTGCCCCCCTGAGGCGGGCCGCCGCGGCAGCGGCCGGCAACAGGAGCGACCGGATCGGGCCGCCGCGCCTCGACGTGCCGTCGCCACCGCCATCGGCCGGCCTGCAAGTCGTCCGCTGCCGCCTTTTTGATCATGTCGAATGAGCACGCATTTTCAAGCACTTACAGTCATTAAAAATATGACTAACTAACTCATATTATTTTGTTTTTCGAAAATATTTGACTATTTGGCCAAATTTTTTTCCAATGCTTCCAAGGCAGTCCGTTCGCGAAAAGAAACGGACGCCGGACATAGATCGCCACCCTTCCGGAGATCCCGATGACCGAGACCGTCCAAGGTCCCGACGTTGCGCCCGCACGCCTGACGCCGGACCAGTACGCGCGCAATTTCTGCGACCTGCATCCGCGCCTCGATCCCCACGAGGCGCAAGTCGAGGCCGACCGCTGCTACTTCTGCCACGACGCTCCCTGCGTCCAGGCCTGCCCGACCAGCATCGACATCCCGCTGTTCATCCGCCAGATCGCCACCGGCAATCCGACCGGCTCGGCCAGGACGATCTTCGCCCAGAACATTCTCGGCGGCATGTGTGCCCGCGTCTGCCCGACCGAAACCCTGTGCGAACAAGCCTGCGTCCGCAACGAGGCGGAGGACAAGCCGGTCAAGATCGGCGAGCTGCAGCGCTACGCCACCGACCACTACATGGACACTCATGCCACGACGCCGTTCACCCGCGCCGCGCCGACCGGCAAGCGGGTCGCGGTCGTCGGCGCCGGTCCCGCGGGCCTGTCCTGCGCCCACCGCCTCGCCGTCCACGGCCACGAGGTCACGATCTTCGACGCCCGACCCAAGGCCGGCGGCCTCAACGAATACGGCATCGCTTCCTACAAGGCGGTCGACGATTTCGCGGCCCGCGAGGTGGCGTTCATCCTGTCGATCGGCGGCATCCGCGTCGAGACCGGCCGGCGCCTTGGCACCGACCTCGACCTCGCCGCCCTGCGCGCCGACCATGACGCCGTGTTCCTCGCCATCGGCCTCGCCGGCGTCAACGGCCTCGGCGTGCCCGGCGAGGACCTCGGCAACGTGCTCGACGCGGTCGACTACATCGCCGACCTGCGCCAGACGAGAGACCTGTCGAGCCTGCCGATCGGCCGCCGGGTCGTCGTCATCGGCGGCGGCATGACCGCCATAGATATGGCCGTGCAGGCCAGACTGCTTGGTGCCGAGGACGTCACCATCGCCTACCGGCGCGGCCAGGAGCAGATGAACGCCAGCGAATACGAACAGCATCTCGCCCAGACCAACGGCGTCAGGATCATGCTCTGGGCCCAGCCCAGGGCGATGAGGGGCACGAACGGCCCGAGCAATGGCCAGGTGACGGAGATCGAACTGGAGCGCACCGCCCAGGGCCCCGACGGGCGCCTGGTCGGCACCGGCGAGACGGTGACGCTCGCCGCCGACATGGTGTTCAAGGCGGTCGGCCAGAAGCTCGAGCAGGGCGATCTCGCCGGCATCGGCGGCCTGACCGTCGACAAGGGACGGATCGTGGTCGACGCCGACCGCCGCACCAGCCTCGACGGCGTCTGGGCCGGCGGCGACTGCGTCCTCGGCGGCGAGGACCTGACCGTCGCGGCGGTGGAGGACGGCAAGATCGCCGCCGAAGCCATCCACCGCGCCCTGTCCGCCTGAGCCTTGTCCGCCTGACCCAGTCCGGCCTGACCCTGGCCGCCTGACGCCCGTTCACGCCCTATCCGGAGATCGCACCATGGCTGATCTGAGATCCGAATTCGCCGGCATCAAGTCCCCGAACCCGTTCTGGCTCGCCTCCGCGCCGCCGACCGACAAGGAATACAACGTCGTACGCGCCTTCAAGGCCGGCTGGGGCGGCGTCGTCTGGAAGACGCTCGGCGACCCCATCGTCAACGTCAACGGCCCGCGCTACGGCGCTATCCACGGCAAGGACCGCCAGCTCATCGGCCTCAACAACATCGAGCTGATCACCGACCGGCCGCTGGAGGTCAACCTGCAGGAAATCAAGCGGGTCAAGCGCGACTGGAAGGACCGGGCGCTGGTCGTGTCGCTGATGGTGCCCTGCGAGGAACACTACTGGCAGACGATCCTGAAGCAGGTCGAGGACACCGAGGCCGATGGCGTCGAACTCAATTTCGGCTGTCCGCACGGAATGAGCGAGCGCGGCATGGGCTCGGCGGTCGGTCAGGTGCCGGAATACATCGAGATGGTCACCCGCTGGTGCAAGCAGCACACCCGCATGCCGGTCATCGTCAAGCTGACGCCGAACATCACCGACATCCGCAAGCCCGCCCGGGCGGCCAGGGCCGGCGGGGCCGATGCGGTGTCGCTGATCAACACCATCAACTCGATCGTCTCGGTCGATCTCGATCGCATGTGCCCGAGCCCGACCATCGACGGCAAGGGCGCCCACGGCGGCTATTGCGGTCCGGCGGTCAAGCCGATCGCGCTCAACATGGTCGCCGAGATCGCCCGCGATCCGGAGACCGCCGGCCTGCCGATCTCCGGCATCGGCGGTGTCACCACCTGGCGCGACGCGGCCGAGTTCATGGCGCTCGGCGCCGGCAACGTCCAGGTCTGCACCGCCGCCATGACCTACGGCTTCAAGATCGTCGAGGACATGATCGAGGGCCTGAAGGACTGGATGGACGGCGCCGGCCATTCCGGCGTGTCGGAGTTCGTCGGCCGCGCCGTGCCGAACTGCTCCGACTGGCAGCACCTCAACCTCAACTACATCGCCAAGGCCAAGATCGACCAGGATCTGTGCATCAAGTGCGGTCGCTGTCACATCGCCTGCGAGGACACCTCCCACCAGGCGATCACCAGCATGGTCGACGGGGTGCGCCGGTTCGAGGTCATCGACGCCGAATGCGTCGGCTGCAACCTGTGCGTCAACGTCTGCCCGGTCGAGAACTGCATCACCATGGAACCGATGACGCCGGGCAGCGTCGACCCGCGCACCGGCAGGACCGTCGATGCGACCTATGCCAACTGGACGACCCATCCGAGGAACCCCAACGCCCTGCAGGCGGCGGAGTAGCGACGGCAGCAAGGGGCCGGCAGGGGATCGGCGGGTTTCGAGCCGGAAGCCGGAGCGAAGTGGGACAGAAGCAGGACACGCCGGGGCGGGGCGCGATATCTGCCATTTTCCATATTAGCTTCAAGGTCTTATCAGGATAAAACCCAGAAAAGGGCGCCCGGTGGGCGCCCTTTCCGCAAGATATCGGTCCGACTCAGAGCTTGTCGGTGACCACCGTCGTGGTGGCGCCTTCCGGCTCCTTGGTGATGACCGGATCGGAGCCGCCGGAGAGCAGCGACTTGACCGTCCGCTCATACGCCTCCATGTCCAGCCGGCCATCGGAGCCATCGACAAGCTTGTTGATTTCGCTCACCATTCTGACCTGATGCTTCTCCGTCTGGGCGCCGGTGGCGTCGTTCTCGAGCACGATCTCGGCGGCCTCTTCCGGGTTCTCGGCGGCATAGGCCCAGCCCTTCATCGACGCGCGCACGAAGCGGGCGAGCTTGTCGACCATCGCCTCGTCCTTGAGGCTGGCCTCGAGCACGTAGAGCCCATCCTCCAGGGTCGCAACCCCTTGATCTTCATACTTGAATACGATCAGGTCGTCCGGGGAGATGCCCGCATCGATGACCTGCCAGTACTCGTTGTAGGTCATCGTCGAGATGCAGTCCGCCTGCTTCTGCAGCAAAGGATCGACGTTGAAACCCTGCTTCAGCACGGTCACCCCGTCCGATCCGCCCTCGGTCGGGATGCCGAGCTGGCTCATCCACGACAGGAACGGATACTCGTTGCCGAAGAACCAGACACCGAGCGTGCGCCCCTTGAAGTCGTCCGGAGAGGTAATTCCCGTTTCCTTCAAGCAGGTTAGCATCATGCCCGACTTCTTGAACGGCTGCGCGATGTTGACCAGCGGCACGCCCTTCTCGCGGCTCGCCAGCGCCGACGGCATCCAGTCGATGATCACGTCCGCCCCGCCGCCGGCGATTACCTGCGGCGGCGCGATGTCCGGCCCGCCCGGCTTGATCGTCACGTCGAGGCCTTCCTCGTCGTAGAAGCCCTTGTCCTTGGCCACGTAATAGCCGGCGAACTGGCCCTGCGTGACCCACTTGAGCTGCAGCGTCAGCTGGTCCGCCGCCTGCGCCGCGCCGGCAACCAGTGCGCCGGCCAGCGCCGTTGCGGCGGCCAGGGCCTTGAATGTCATCTGCGCCATTTCCGTTCTCCTCATGGTCTGCCGCGACTGCCGTCGCCGGCCTGGAAAGTCTGTGTCGCCTGGGATTGCGTCACGCGATCCGGGCATCGCAACCGCCCCGCCGCGGCCATCCGCCTGGCGGAACCTATTGATATCCGGTCGAGAATCAGGTCCCTCCTCCACCCGGTTGGCCCGGGCTTGCTTGTGCGACATACGGCTGCGGCATCTCCGCCGCCCCGTTCAATCGGCCCGCCCCACCGCTGAAACCGGCTTGCCGCCGGCCCGCCGCAAGCTGACCAATTGGTCAAAAAACCTAGGAATATGCCGGCCGTTTGGTCAAGCCGATTGTTTGCGCAAGCGGGCTTATTTTCGCATCAGACCAACCCCGCCGCACCCCGCCGGATCGTCATTCTACATTCATATGAACGTCGTTCAGCATTCATGTGAGCCCACTATGCGTCACTCGGCAACGCACAGGCGCGCGGTCGACACCGCGCCGTCCCTGGAAGGACCTTGGCACGCGGACGATGCAGGCTCAATACGACGTCACGAAACGGCAAGCGGACATCGCCGATCTGGTACAGGCCCACGGCTTCATGGCGGTCGATGCGCTCGCCGAGCGGTTTGACGTCACCACCCAGACGATCCGCCGCGACCTCAACCGGCTGTGCGAGATGGGTGTGCTGCGGCGGACCCATGGTGGCGTCGAGCCGCCGGTCCTGTCGGCGAACATGCACTATCGCGCCCGCCAGATCCTCAACCTCCCGGCCAAGCGCCGGATCGCGGCCTGCGTCGCCGCGATGATTCCGGACGGCGCCTCAATCGCGTTTTCGATCGGCACCACGCCCGAGATCGTCATGCAGGCCCTCGTCGCGCACGACCGCCTCAAGATCTTCACCAACAACCTCAACGTCGCCTTCAGCGCCTGCGAGAACGCCGGGTTCGAGATCACGGTTGCCGGCGGCCGTCTTCGTCCGGGCGATCGCGACATTCTCGGCACCTCGACGCAGGAATTCTTCGCCAGCTACAAGGTCGATTTCGGCATCTTCGGCGTGGCCGGCGTCGACGAGGACGGCACCCTGCTCGATTTCCACGAGGAAGAGGTCGCCGCACGCCAGGCGATCCTCGCCAACTGCCGGCAGTCGATCCTGGTCCTCGACCACAGCAAGTTCGGCCGGGCAGCGCATGTTCGCGGCGGCCATATTTCCGAGGTCGCGCAGATCGTCTGCGACCGGCAGGTCCCCTCTGCCCTGGTCGTTCTCCTGGCGCGCACGCGAACGCGTATCCTATCAGCAACCACAGAGGACGGCGGATGAGACCGGCCGACACGTCCACGGCCCTGCGCGGCCAGTCGATCGAATGCGCCGCCGTCACCAAGCAATGGAGCGGCGCCGCTGCCGTCGACGGCATATCGCTGCACGTTCCACAGGGAACCTTCACCGTGCTGCTCGGCCCCTCCGGCTGCGGCAAGTCGACGACCCTGCGCATGATTGCCGGCCTGGAAGCGGCCGACGGCGGCAAGATCGCGATCGGAGGGCGCGACGTGACCCGCCTGCCGCCCGCAAGCCGCGACATCGCCATGGTTTTTCAGTCCTACGCCTTGTTTCCGCATCTGACCGTGGCGGAAAACATCGTCTTCGGGCTGAAGGTCCGGCGGCTGCCGCGCGCCGAACGGGACCGGCGGCTGCGGAAAGTCGCCGATCTCCTTGGCCTCTCGGCCTTGCTCGACCGCAAGCCGGCTCAGCTGTCAGGCGGCCAGCAGCAGCGTGTCGCCCTCGGCCGCGCGATCGTCTCCGAGAAGCCCGTCTGCCTGATGGACGAGCCGCTGTCGAACCTCGACGCGAAGCTGCGCCACGAGATGCGGATCGAGATCCGCGCGCTGCAGCGGCAAATCGGCTTCACCATGGTCTATGTCACCCATGACCAGATCGAGGCGATCACCATGGCCGACCAGATCGTGCTCATGAACAAGGGCCGGATAGAGCAGGTCGCCGCACCCCGGGACATCTACGCCCGTCCCGCGTCTCCCTTCGTCGCCCGTTTCATCGGCACACCGCCGATGAACATCCTGACAGCCGCCGAGATTCCCGGGACCGCGCCGGACCAGGCAGGCCTGTTGCTCGGCGTCCGGCCGGAAGCGCTGCGCATTGCCGAAGGCGCCCGTCTCCGCGCAACGGTCACTGCGGTCGAGTACCTGGGTGCCGATGTGCTCGTCGATTGCACCCTCGGATCGCAGATCATGCAGGTTCGCGTGCCCGGATCCCAGGAGATCCGCGTCGGATCCGAGGTCGGCCTGGTCGCGAAGGAAACGGACCTGCATGTGTTTGACGCCGAGACCGGGGGGCGTCTGGACGAGCGCATCCACGAGTTCGGGCCGCTGTTGCGGCCCTGAGTCGGCTTCCGCAAGGAAGCGCACTCCGCCGCGCAGCGTCGCGGCGGCCAACAAGGGAAGGCAGCCAATGTTCAAGACCATCTTCATGAAGGCCGTCGCCACGACGGCACTTACCGTCGGCACCTGGGCGTCCGCCCAGGCCGTCGACCTGCAGTTCTATTTCCCGGTCGCCGTCGGCGGCGGCGCGGCGGACGTCATCCAGAGCCTGACCGACGAATATGTCGCGGCCAACCCGGGCGTGAAGATCGACGCCGTCTACGCCGGCTCGTATCAGGACACCATCACCAAGGTCATCACCTCTGCCCGCGGCGGCACGCCGCCGCAGCTGTCGGTCGCCCTGTCCGCGGACATGTTCACCCTCATCGACGAGGACCTGGTCATTCCCTTCGACGACTTCATCAAGACCGACGAAGACAAGGCCTGGCTCGAAGGCTTCTACCCGGCCTTCATGGAAAACAGCCAGACCGGCGGCAAGACCTACGGCATCCCGTTCCAGCGCTCCACGCCGGTGATGTACTGGAACAAGGAAGCCTTCAGGGAAGCCGGACTTGATCCGGACGTTGCGCCGGCAACCTGGGAAGAACTGGTCGAGTTCGGCAAGAAGCTGACCAAGAAGGACGCCAACGGCAACGTCACCCAGTGGGGCGTGCGTATTCCGACCTCCGGCTTCCCCTACTGGCTGTTCCAGGGCCTGACCACGCAGAACGACGTGATCCTCGCCAACAGCGACGGCAACAAGACCAACTTCGACGACCCCAAGGTGGTCGAGGCCGCTCAGTACCTCGTCGACCTCAGCAAGGTCCATGGCGTGATGGAGCCGGGCATCGTGGAATGGGGCACCACGCCGAAGGCCTTCTTCGAGCGCCAGGCCGCCATCATGTGGACCACCACCGGCAACCTGACCAACGTGCGCAACAACGCGCCCTTCGACTTCGGCGTGGCCATGCTGCCGGCCAACAAGCGCCGCGGCGCGCCGACCGGCGGCGGCAACTTCTACCTGTTCAAGGGCTCGTCCGAGGAACAACTCGCGGCTGCCGTCGACTTCGTGAAGTGGATTTCCGCCCCTGAGCAGGCCGCCAAGTGGACGATCGCAACCGGCTATGTCGCCCCGCGCCCGGATGCCTGGGAAACCGAGGCGATGAAGGCCTATGCCGCTGACTTCCCCGCCGTGACCGTTGCCCGCGACCAGCTCGAGTTCGCCGTCGCCGAGCTGGCAACCTACCAGAACCAGCGCGTCACCACCCTGCTCAACGATGCGCTCGCCGCAGCCATCACCGGGCAGAAGGACGCTGCAAGCGCGCTGAAGGAGGCCCAGGCCCAGGCCGAGGAAATCCTCAAGGAATACCGCTGACAGAACCGACCGCGGGGCGGCTCGCGCCGCCCCGCCCCTTCCGGCCTCGCCTTGCGAGCCACCGGCATCACCAGAAACGGCAGAGACACTTACGGTGACGAGCGGACTGATGCTGCGGCGGGAATGGATCTATGGCTGGCTGCTGCTGTTGCCGGCGCTGGTGTTCCTATTCGCCTTCACCCACCTGCCTGCGATCGCCACGATCTGGCACAGCTTCCACTCGACTCCGCGCGGCCGGCGACCGGCGCGCTTCATCGGGCTGGACAACTACGAGAAGCTGATCGGCGACCCGGTGTTCTGGAAGGTGCTCGGCAACAACGCCTGGTTCGCCCTCGGGACCATCCCGACCTCGATCGGCATCGCCTTGCTGATGGCCCTTTGGGTCAACGACAGGCTCGCCGGTCGTGCGGCGGTGCGCATGGCCTACTTCGCCCCGACCGTCCTGCCGCTGATCGCGGTCGCCAACATCTGGCTGTTCTTCTACACGCCCGGCTTCGGCCTGTTCGACCAGATCACGGCAGCGCTGTTCGGCTGGCCGCAAAGCAACCTGCTCGGCGACCACACCACCGCCCTCGGCGCGATCATCGTGGTGACCATATGGAAGGAGGCCGGCTTCTTCATGATCTTCTACTTGGCCGCCCTGCAATCGATCCCGGTCTCGCTGGTAGAAGCGGCACGGGTAGAGGGCGCCGGACGCTGGACGATCTTCCGCCGGATCATCTTTCCCCTGCTGATGCCGACCACGCTGTTCGTGTCCGTCAATGCAGTCATCAACTCGTTCCGGCTTGTCGACCACATCTTCCTCCTGACCGGCGGCGGGCCCGACAACGCGTCCTCGCTGCTGCTGTTCTACATCTACGAAATCGCCTTCAAATACTGGGAGACGGGCTACGGGGCGACGTTGACGGTCGTGCTCCTTGCCCTGCTGTCGGCGTTGGCGATCGGCCAGTTCTTCCTGTTCGACCGACGGATCCACTACAAATGACCCGCTTCGCTCCGGACATCGACCGATGGCTGAACACACTCGGCGCCTGGGCTCTGGCGGTGCTTTGGGTGCTGCCGCTCGCCTATGCGGTATGGACCGCGGTACACCCGGCTGCCTATGAGGCCCGCTTCGACCTGTTTGCGCCGCTGACGGCAGACAATTTCGCCAAGGCCTGGAACGCGGCTCCCTTCAGTCGCTATTTCCTCAACACCTTCATCCTGGTGACGGGCATCCTCGCCTGCCAACTCGTGCTGTGCACCCTGGCGGCCTTCGCCTTCGCCCGGTTCCGGTTTCCCGGCAGATCCGCCCTGTTCGCCCTCGTGCTGCTGCAATTGCTGGTGATGCCCGACATTCTAATCGTCGAAAACTACAGGACCATGCGCCAACTCGGCCTGGTCGACACGATCACGGCGATCGCCCTGCCCTATGTCGCGTCCGGCTTCGCGATCTTCCTGCTGCGTCAAACCTTCATGACCATCCCGCGCGAACTGGACGAGGCCGCGCGCGTCGAGGGTTCGTCCTATCTCGGCCTGTTGTGGCGCATCTACATACCGTTGGCCAAGCCGACCTATCTCGCCTTCGGCCTGGTGTCGGTAAGTCACCACTGGAACAATTTCCTCTGGCCGCTGATCGTCACAAACTCAGTCAATACCCGGCCGGTAACCGTCGGGCTCAGCGTCTTCTCGGCCGTCGATTCCGGCATCGAATGGGCGACCATCAACGCGGCCACGTTGATGACCTCCGGACCACTGCTGATCGCCTTTCTGCTGTTCCAGCGCCAGTTCGTCCAAAGTTTCATGCGCGCAGGGATCAAGTAGGGAAGCTTCGCGGCCCCCGGCTCTTGGGTCGCTTCCAGCTTGCGTGTAGTGTCGGCGCCATCGGGAAGCGGGAGGAAGGCGCCGATGACACGGGTTGCGATCGTCGCGATGGGCGAGATGGGAGCGGCGATCGGCGGCAAGCTGGTCCGAGCCGGCCTCCCGGTGGCGAGCGTGCTTGGCGGCCGCAGCAACGAAACACGGGCGCGGGCTGACGAGGCACGCGTCGCCGACGCCGGCAGCCTCGACGCCCTGCTGGCGGACTGCGACCTGTTCCTGTCGATCGTGCCGCCCGCGCAGGCCATGGCGCTCGCCAAGGCCGTTGCCGTCGTCGCCCGGCGCGACGGCCGAGCCTTCACCTTCGTCGACTGCAACGCCATCTCGCCCGCGCAGACGCGCGAGATCGGCGCCCTGTTCGCGGGCAGCCTTGTGCGGTTCGTCGACGGCGGCATCATCGGCCAGCCACCTGGCGCGAAGATCCCCCGCTTCTACCGCTCCGGTCCGGCCTGCCCCGCGCTTGACGGCCTCGACGGTCTGGCCTTCGATCTGCGTGATCTCGGGCCGGAGGTCGGCGCGGCATCCGGCCTGAAGATGAGCTACGCGGCGATCAGCAAGGGCCTCAATGCCCTGCTGACCGCCGCCGCACTGACGGCGGACCGCCTCGGCCTGCTCGACGCATGGCTGGCGGAACTCGCCGCCAGTCAGCCGGACCTGTTGCGCAGGGCGGAGACGGCCATCCCCAGGCTTCCCGCCGACGCCGGCCGCTGGACCGCGGAGATGGAGGAGATCGCGGCGACCTTCGCCGCGGTCGGCGTGCCTTCCGGATTTCACGAGGGAGCCGCCCAGACCATGTCCCTGCTGGCGCACTCGCCGTTCGGCGCCGAGACGCGCCGGACGCTCGACACGAGCCGGGATCTGCGCGCCACCTTGCGCGGCCTTTCCGAAACCTGAGGCCTGCTAATCCGACGACCGAACCAAGACGGCTTCCGCGTCCGTGCCGTGGATCTTCCTTGCCCCTCAGAAGACGCCGGACGAACGCCGACATCACCGGCCGATTTGGGCTTCCCCAGACCCGCGAACAATGATTCAAATTATCCCGGACGGGAGACTGGCGGCAGCTGCGGTGTTGCCGGCAAACATGCCGGCAAACGTGATAGCCCCCTGCAGTCCCGCGAAACCTCGACGCACGCAGGAAAAGGGAACAAGTGCATGGCAGCCCAAGCGGAATCCGTCACGCATATCGACGACGACCGATTCAAGGTGACGGAATGGCGGTTCGCCCCCGGCGCCGAGACCGGCTGGCACGTCCACGGGCATGACTATGTGATCGTCCCGCTGACCGACGGGACCCTGGAACTCAGCCATCCTGACGGTTCGACCAGCACGGCGCCCCTCTTACAGGGCGTCCCCTATTCGCGCCGTACCGGCGTCTCCCACAACGTCGTCAACGGCGGCGACGGCTATCTCGCCTTCCTGGAAATCGAGGTCGTGGACGACGCGCCGGTCCGGCGGCGGCTCGCCACGCTCGAGCGCTTTGCCGACGCCTGGAACGCCGGTGACGTCGACGCGCTGATGGCCTGCATGGCCGATGGCTGCGAATTCCTCTCCGCGCTCGGACCAACGCCGGAAGGCACGCGCCACGTAGGACGCGATGCCGTGCGCGCCGCCTATGAGGCGATCTTTGCGGCCTATTCCAGCGCGGCGTGGACCGAGGTGCGCCACAGCATCAGCGGCGATATCGGCTTGTCGACCTGGCGATTCGTCGGCACGGACAGGGAAGGACGCGACGTGGATGTCCACGGCTGCGACGTGTTGACCTTCGCGGGTGACCTGATCGCGGTCAAGGATTCCTACCGCAAGGCGCGGCCCTGAACCCGCAGGCATCCATTCTTCGCGCCGGAGGCACGGCAGCCGCCGGCAAGCGGGTACTGCTTGCCGGCCGCCGGATCTCCGGCGGCCGGCTTCGGCACGGTTACTTCATCAGGTCGGCTACCGGAATGGCCTCGGAGATGGTCCATTCGTCGACGACGCCCGGCTTGCCATTCGACGTTTCCACGATCAGGTAGCGCGCGCGGTTCTGGTGGTGCAACTCGCTGGTGAAGGTGCGCGGGCCGAACAGGGTCGGCTCGTCGCGCATCTTTTCCAGTTCCGCCACGACGGCACCAGCCTCGGTGGTGCCGGCCCGTTCCACCGCCTTCGCCCAAACGTCGACCATCACATAGCCGGGGTAAGTATACTGCGTCGACGGCTCGGCGCCGGTGACGGCCTGGAACTTGGCGTTGAAGGCGGTGACCTGCGGGTTCGGATCATCGCCGTAGATCGAGCCCTGCACCGGAACGAAGAAGTTCGACAGGTCCGGGACGGCGGACAGCCAGTAGCTGCCGTCGACGCCGGAGCCGTTGAGGATCATCGAGTTGATGCCGGCGGCGCGGAGCTGCTTGATGGCCGAGACCGCACCCGGCATCATCGTGCACAGCATGATCGCGTCCGGCTCTTCCGGCAGCGACTTGATGCGCGTGATCTGGGCTGCGATCGAGGCATCCTCGTTCTTGAAGGTGTCCTCGCCGACGAGCTTGGCGTCCGCGAGCTTGGGCAGCATCCAGTCGAAGCCGTCGCAGATGCCCTTGTTGTATTCCGTCCAGGTGTCGAGCAGGCGATAGAAGGTGCGGGCTTCCTTCTTGGTGTAGGCCCATTCCGCCATCGTCGCCCCTTGCACGGCGGCCAGCACGGACGCCGAGAAGCTGTGCGGGCCGACGCCCTGGATGCCGGCCTTGATCGATTCCGCGCACAGGAAGAACGACACCCTGCCGGAGCTTTCCGCCGCCAGAGCGGCCGGCGCACCGAAGTCGTAGTCACAGGAGACGACAACGAGATCGGCGCCTGCGTCGACGACACTCAAGCCGGCCTTGGCGCCCTCGGCACGATCCGTCTTGGTGTCGGCATTGACGACTTCGATCTGCTTGCCGAGCAGGCCGCCAGCGGCGTTGATCTCCGAAATGCGGATCATTGCCGCATCCTGGGCGGGCTTGTCATAGGCCTGCATGAAGCCCGATTCCGCCGTGGCGAAGCCGATGATGATCCGGTCGTCATCGGCCAGCGCGGGAAGAGCGCACAGCGCAGTGCTCGCGAGAGCGACCGCCCAACGTGTCATCAGTGTCATGTCATGAACTCCTCTGGTGGTTTACCTTGCAATGGAACCGGCAGTCCCGGCCTCTGAGGTCCGGGTTGCTTCCGGTGTGGCAGACCTGGCGCGCGGCCAGGAAAGTTCGCGGTTACCCATGATGCCGGCGGGCCGGAACATCAGGATCACGATCATCACGATCCCCAGGGCGATTTCCTGCATGCCGTTCGGCAGGGCGAACGTGGAACTGCCCACGGACACGCCCTGCTCCAGCCAGCGCAGTACCTGGATCAGGATCGACAGGAGGACGACGCCCAGCACCGCCCCCGAAAGACTGCCCATGCCGCCCACAACCAGCATCGACAGCGTGATGAAGGTCAGGCCGAGGTAGAAGGTGTCGGGCGTCACCAGACCGATCGAATGTGCGAACAGCGCGCCTCCAAGCCCCATGATCGCTCCCGACACGGTGAAGGCGATCAGCCGCTCGCGCGGAATGTCCACTCCGGATGCCGCCGCCGCGGTCGGCTCGTCGCGTGCCGCCCGCAGCGCAAGACCTGCACGGCTGATGGCATGGAGCCAGGCCAGAAAGATCATCGCGATCGCGGCGATCAGATAGGGCCAGGGACTGCGCACAATCGGAATGCCCACCACCGAGGAGGTTGCGCCGGTGACGCTCGCCCAGTTGGAATAGATCGTGTTGATCATGGCCAGCATGGCGAAGGTGGCGATCGACGCCGCAATGCCGGACAGACGCATCAGCACGCGCCCGAACAGAAACGCGAAGATGGCCGCGAAGAGCGCCGCTAGCACCGCAGCACCCCAATAGGGAAGCTGTATCTGGATCAGCCAGTCCGGCAGGCCCGGCAGCGACATGCGCTTCATCATCGGCGGTATCGTCAGCCAGGCCGCCGCATAGGCGCCGAGGCACGTGAAGCCGATATGCCCGAAGGAAATCACTCCGGAATTGCCGATGAAGACGTAGAGACCGACGACGAGTATCACGCGGAGGAAGATGTCGATGACGGTCTGGTTGAACGGCCTCGATTCGACGAAGAAGGCCAAAAGGGCCAGACCGACGAGGATGAGAGACAGCAGAACCGGCGTGAGGATCGTGCGGCGGGCGACCGAAGCTCTCCTGGACATGGATCAGACCCTTTCCTTGGTACCGCGTGCGGACAGGAGCCCCTGCGGCCGCCAGATCAACACGAGGATCACCGCCCCGTAGACGAAAGCGTCGCGGAACGGCCGCGCCTCGACGGGGAGCGCAAACTGCATCGTCACCGAGGCTGCACCGAGCAAGAATCCGGCCAGGACGGCGCCGGGCAGACTGCCCAGTCCTCCGATCACTGTGGCGATGAAGGCCATCAGCATGACCGCGCCGCCCATCTGGATGTCGGCCGTCCCGGTCTGACTGCCGAGGATCAGCGCGATGGCGGCGGCCAGGGCTCCGGAGAGCGCGAAGGCGCCCATGATCACACGGTTGGCCCTGACCCCGAGCATGCGCGCCATGGTGAAGTTTTCCGCCGCTGCGCGCATTTCGAGGCCGAAGCGGGTACGACGCAGGAAGGCGGTGAGCGTGAGCAGGATGGCGATGGTCACCGCGATGGTGATCACCTGGAGCAGCGGAATGCGCGCTCCGAAGAGCTCGATGGGCTGCGCCAGACCGGGCAAGAGCAGGATCGACTTCGGCCGGCTGGAGAACAGCATCAGCAGGAAATAGCGAATGACGAAGCCGAGCGCGAAGGAGGCGATCATCATCGTGGCCGGGTTGGCCCGCCGGAACCGACGGAACACGACCAGTTCGGAGAGCACGGACAGGCCGGCCCCGACCGCAAGCATGAACGGAATCAGCAGGAACCAGGGCAACTGGCCGGCAAAGACGATGGCCACGGCATCCACGGACGGCCAGAGCAGCGCGAACAGCGAGAAGGCGATGACGTCGCCATGGGCGAAGTTCACCAGCCGCATTACGCCGAAGATCAGAGCGATGCCGAGCGCCCCGAGCGCGTAGAGCGATCCGAGGCTCAGGGCATCGAAGAGGATTTGCAGTGTCCCCGGCATCAGTGGTCTCCATATCCGAAATAGGCTGCCTGGAGCGCCTCGCTCTGCCCCATGGCGCGGGCATCGCCGTCCAGGAGCACCTCGCCGCCCCGCATCAGGATCATCCGTCCGCCGACCATCATGGCGCGGGTCGAGCTTTGCTCGACGATCAGCAGGCTCAGAGCATGCTGCGCCCGGAGCGCGATCAGCCGGTCGTAAACCTGGTCGATGATGTTGGGGGCAAGCCCCAGGGACGGTTCGTCGATCGCGATGAGCCTCGGATTGGTCATCAGCGCGCGACCGATCACCAGCATCTGCTGCTGGCCGCCGGACAGGAGTCCGGCCTGACCGTGCCGTCGCTCCTTGAGAATCGGAAACGCATCGTAGATCAGTTCGAGCTCGCTGGCCGCGCGCGAGCGCCAGTTACGTTCGCGCGCATGCATGCCTGTGCCGAGCAGGAGGTTCTCCTCGACGGTGAGGCTGCCAAAGACCTCGCGCCCCTCCGGCACCATCGACAGGCCGAGCCGGGCGATGTCCTCCGGCGCCCGGCCGGTAATGTCGTTGCCTGCGAGGTCGATGCGCCCGCCCGCAGGCGGCGTCACGCCTGCGATCGCGCGCAGCAGCGAGGATTTGCCCGCCCCGTTGGGACCGGTCACGAACAGGATCTCGCCCTCTTCCATCGACAGGGAAACGTTGCGCACCGCGGTCAGACGGCCGTAGCGGATGGTCACGTTGGACAGGGAAAGCAGGCTCATTGCATCACCTCTAGGACAGGCAGCCTCGTGTCGGCGGCCGTACCCATGTAGGCGTGGCGGACCTTTTCGCTGTCGCGGATAACGGCAGGCGGGCCGGATTCGATCACCGCGCCCGAGTCCAGCACGACGATATGGTCGCACAGGTCCAAGACCAGCCCGACATTGTGCTCGATCAGCAGCACGCCACAGCCCATTTCACCGGCGATGCGGCGGATCAGGCCGGCGAGATCAGCCACCTCCGGAGCGCTCATGCCCGCGGCCGGCTCGTCAAGCAGCACATAGCCCGGTCGCCCCATAAGGGCGCGACCGATGGCGACGCGCCGCTCGTCCGTGTATGGCAGGGTGCCGGCGATCCGGTCGGCCAGGGGCGAGATGCCGATCCAGTCGAGCATCGTCTCGGCCTCGGCGATCGCAGCCGCCCGGCTCTGACCAAGACCAACGCCGGTGACTTCCAGATTGTCGATCACCGGCAGGTCGCGGAACAGCCGCCCTCCCTGGAAGGTGCGGGCGACCCCGCGTCGGCGCACCTCGTGCGGCTGCAGTCCAGTCAGGGCGGCGCCGTCCAGCGTCACCGCCCCTTCCGTCGGGCCCTGAAAGCCCGTCAGCACATTGACGAGGGTCGTCTTTCCGGCCCCGTTGGGACCGATGAGGCCGGTGATCCGGCCCGGCTCGATGGAAAGGGTCACATGCGACAGGGCTCTGAGCCCCGCGAAGGCGACCGACACCCCGTCTGCGCTGAGTTGCTTCATTTGCCCTCCGTCCGGTTGCGGGTGATCAGGTAGGAACCGCTTTCGTCAAGCACGGCCGTCCATCCCGGTTCGATCACGATGGTTGTGGTGACTTCCTCGATGATCGCCGGTCCTTCGACCCGGGCGCCGGCCCCAAGCAGGCCGCCGTCGATGATCGGTGTGCTGCGGCGGGAGCCGTCGGCGCCGAACACCGCATCGCGGTGGCCCTTCAGGGCCTCATCCGGTCGGACACCTGCTCCCAGATGCATGCGCTTCGGCTTGTCGAGAAGGCCGTAGAGGGTGCTTTCGATGTTGACGACCTCGACCGTCGAATGCCGCTCCGAGTAGGTGTAGAGCTGCTCGTGCCGCCGGTGGAACGCCTCGCGGATCGCCTCGACCGAACTGGCGTCGACGGTGAAGCGGTCAATCTCGACCGTGCATTCGTGCACCTGTCCGACATAGCGCATGTCCAGGCTGCGCCGGATCGCGATGCTGCCGTCGTCGAAGCCGTCGGCCTTCAGATGTGCGATGCCCTGCGCCTCGATCTCGTGGAAGAGGGCATCGACCCGTGCATAGGCGGCATCGTTGTCGAGCCGCAGCGGCGCGGTCGCCATGTAATTGTACTTGACGTCGGAGATGATCTGCCCGAAGGCGCACAGGCCCGACGCGAGCTTCGGCAGGACGATCGTGTTGATACCCATGGCTTCGGCAAGCGCCGTGATATGGGCCGCCGTCGCACCGCCGGCCCCGACCAGCACGAAGTCGCGCGGATCGTAGCCGCGTTCCACCGTCACGCGCCGGATGCCGTTGACCATGTTGGCGTTGACGATGGTGAACATGCCGTAGGCTGCTCGCTCGACCGTCAGGCCGAGTGGCTCCGCAAGGTTGGTACGGATCGCGTCATGGGCCTTGCGGTAGTCGAGCGGCAACCGGCCGCCCACCAGACCGTCCGGGTTGAGATAGCCGAGCACGAGGTTCGCGTCCGAGACGGTCGGCAGCGTACCGCCCTGGCCGTAGCAGGCCGGCCCCGGATCCGACCCGGCCGATTGCGGCCCCATCTGCATCAGGCCCATCTCGTCGATCCAGCCGATCGAACCGCCGCCGGCGCCGAGCGTCTCGACCTGGATCATCGGCACGCCAATCCGGTAACGCAGAAAATCTATGTTCTTGTTGATGTTGGTCAGACCATCCTTGGTCAGCGTGATGTCGAAGGATGTGCCGCCCATGTCGACCGTGATGACGTCGCGCTTGCCGAAGGGCTCGCAGACATACTGGCCGGCGGCGGGGGCCGAGGCGGGGCCGGAGTTGATGGCATAGACCGACCTGTCGGTCATCGCCTGACCGATCGCCAGCCCACCGTTGGACTGGAAGTAGCGCACCGGCTGCCTCGCCCCGAGCGCCTGGAAATAGGCATCCACGGCATCGACATAGCGCTTCATGATCGGCGCCAGATAGGCGTTGACCACGGCCGTTGAGGTCCGCGTGTACTCGCGCACCTGCGGATAGAGTTCCGATCCCAGGGTGAGGATGGCGCCCGGCATCATCTCGCGCACGATCGCGCCGGCGCGGCGCTCGTGATCGGGATGCAGCACCGACCAGACGAAGCTGATCGCCACGGTCTCCACGCCCTCGGCACGAAACAACTCGCATGCGGCGCGCACATCGTCCTCATTGAGCGGCATGCGGACCCGGCCGTCGGAGAGCACGCGCTCGCGCGCACCGCGCCGCAGGTAGCGCGGCACGAGCATCGTCGCAGGCGGATATTCGGGATCGTAGCGGTAGCCGTCCTCCTTGTGGCCGAGACGGATCTCGAGGCTGTCCTCGTGACCGGCCGTACAGATCAGTCCGGTCTTGGCACCCTTGTGCTGGATCAGGGCGTTTAGGCCGACCGTGGTGCCGTTGATGCACAGATCGCAGTTCGGAATGATCTCGCTTGCGGCAACCCCGAGGTCCTCGGAAATCAGCGCCAGCCCGTTGCGGATTGCAAGGGTCGGGTCCTGGGGAGTGGACAAGGCCTTGTAGAGGCGCACCTGGCCGCTCCTGTCAGCCAGGACGAAGTCGGTGAACGTGCCGCCCGCGTCGATACCCAGTCGATATTCGGTTCTCATCGTCTCGTCTCCCTCACAGTGCGGTGCCGGCGCGGCGTTGCGCGCGCAGGGCATCGGTTGCGGCCATGTCCACGGCCAGGGTTGCGGGGTCAGCGATGACGACGCCGTAGTCCTCCTTTGCTCCTTCGACGGACACCAGTCCGTTCTTCACGTCCCAGACGACCTTCTCCACGGCGCGTTCCATCGGGTCGCCGTAGCCGCCGCCGCCGGGGTTCATATTGGTGATGCGGTCGCCCGGGCGGATGACCTCGATGACATTTTCCCGGATGATCCGGCTTTCGTCGCCCTTGACGAGCTCCAGCCGCCCGACCTTGCGGTCAACCAGCGTCGAGGCCGCCCCCGCGGCGCCGACCGCCGGAATGCGCCGGCCTTCTCCGAAGGTGATGAAGGTCATGTCGTCGTTGAGAGGCTCGACCTCCCAGGCGGTCCCGGATCCCCCCCGGAACTTCCCCGCCCCGCCGGAATCGGTCATCAGCGAGTAGCGGTGGATGATGATCGGGTAGCTGTATTCCAGCAGTTCGACGTCGCCCGAGGTGAGCGCCCCGAAGCAACATTCCGGTCCGCAGGCGTGCCAGCCGTCCTGGCTGGGCGTGGCGCCGGCGCCCGAGATGATGGTCGCCAGCACCATGGTGACGTATTCCTCGTCGTGGCGCTTGTCCCAGCCGGCGATGTTCAGGCCGTTGGCGTGTCCCCAGCTGGCCGAAACCTTGGACGGCACAGCCTTCTCGAAGGCAAGGCGCACCGCGTCGGTGAGCGTTTCCATCGGCGTGGTGGTGCAGTTCATGTGCGGTGCGGGTTCTTTTGCGTTGCACAGGGTGCCCTTCGGCCCCATGTCCACCGTCACGCAGCGGTAAAGCCCCTCGTTGTAGGGCGGCGGCAACTGGGCGAACATCATCAGTCCAAGGTAGACGCCGGAATAACTGTTGCCCTCGTAGCTGTTGATGAAATACGGGATTTGCGGCGGGCTGGAGATCTCGATGTGGCAGTTGTCGCCGGCGATGGTGACCTTCGCCTTGATCTCGAAATCGCCGAAACCGTGGCCCGCGTCCTCAAGGATCGCCGAGCCCTCGTAGCTGCCGTCCGGCACCGAGGCGATCAGCCCGCGCATCTGGCGCTCCGCCATGTCGAGAAGGGTGTCGATGCAGGCGTCGACCTGTTCCTCGCCATACTTGTCGAGCATGGCAATCAGCGCGCGCTCGCCCACCTGGCAGGCGCCGATCAGCGCATTGAAGTCGCCTTCCTGATCGCGCCTGGCCCGCATGTTGGTGAGCAGCAGGTTCAGCACGTCCTTGCGCGGGACGCCGCGATCCCACACCTTCACCGGCGGAATGCGCAGGCATTCGGCGTAGATTTCCTTGGCGTTGGGGTTGTAGCCCGCCGGCACAGGTCCGCCGACATCGGTCAGGTGCCCCTTGCAAACCGTCCAGTACTTCAGCTTGCCCTTGTAGAACACCGGCCGGTAGAAGCAGGTGTCGATGGCGTGGCTCCCGCCCCAGGCCGGGTCGTTGTGGATGATCAGGTCGCCCTCGTGGATGTCGCCCTCGAAGTACCTGGCGACGACCTTCATTGCCGGGATCAAGGAGCCGAGGTGGATCGGGATGTCCTGGCCCTGCAAGATCATCTCCGGCCGCGCGTTAAACAGGGCGGTCGAATAGTCATGGGCGAGATTGAACACGCTCGAGCGCGCGGTCTTTTCCAGCGACAACGTCATCTCGCGTTGCGTGGTTTCCAGAATGCCGCGCACCACCGACAGGGTGATCGGATCGACGTCGGCTCTTCCGGGGGCGTTCCCCTTTGTCATGTTGCAGCCTCCATAACGAGGCCGCGCAAAAGGGCGACGTTCGGGCCGAAGGCCCGTCCGGACTGCCAATTATCCCCTCTGCGCGGCGTCTTATGCACCGTTGAGGGGAACAGGCTAGACACGTTTGCCGGGCGCCGTCTTTGCAGCCGGTGCATGGCTTTTTGACGCTGAGCGCACTTCGCCTTTCTGGAGGCAGGTCGCGCTTTACAGGCGCACAAAGGCATGGCCAACTTAGGCCAACGGAGGGTCGCGTCTTGAAGACCACGATCACGACCAAGGACATCGACATCGCGGGGCGCAGCCGACATTGGCATGAAGCCATAGGACGCGCCTATTTTCCCCTCGACCTCACATTCCGCTCGCCGGAGGCGTTCGACGGGGAGCTCAGCATGTGGCAACTGGGCGAGGTATCCCTGTCCCGGCTTACCTCCGATGCCCTGTTGTACCGGCGGCTGCCGAAACACTTCCAGCAGCCAGGTCCGGAGGAGTTCCTGGTCACCCTGCCCGCCAAGTCCGAGGTCCGTTTCAGCCAGGGCGGCAAGGAAGTCCGCGCGGCGCCCGGGAGCTTCTTCATCGAGCGCAGTCACGAGCCGTACGAGTTCAGCCATGCGGAGCATGCGGATCTTTGGGTCATGAAGCTGTCTTCGGCGATGCTGGGCACACGTCTGCGCGCACCGGGCCGCTTCTGCTCGCTGGAGTTCGATGCGACGAACGGCGCCAACGGTCTCTTCGTCGACATGATCCATCTCATCCCGCAACGATACGACGCCATGACCGAGGAAACCCGGTCGACCGTCGGACGGCAGCTGGTCGACCTGCTGGCGCTTGCGCTGCAGTCCGACGAGCGGGTCCTCACCTCGGGGGCGAGTTCGGTGCGTGCCGCGCATCTCGGCCGGATCGAGGCCTTCGTACGCCGTCACATCGCCAACCCCGATCTCGGCCCCGATGAGGTCGCCGCCGGCTGCGGCATTTCGGTGCGCTACCTGCATGAACTTTTGCGCGACACGAACCAGACACTCGGCCAGTGGATCCGAGACCAGAGGCTGGCCGCGGCCTACGAGGATCTTCGCAATTCCGCCGACGGCCGATCCATCGGCGAGATCGCCTATGCGCGCGGCTTCACCGATCAGGCTCAGTTCTCCCGTGCCTTCCGGAACCGCTACGGCATCACGCCCACGGAAGCGAGAATCGGGCAACGCGGCGAGGGCTGAGAAAGTCACGGCCCCCGCCTCCACTCTCAGCGCCCGAGATGCGCGCGGACGCGTTGCAGCGCCGCCGCACGGTCCGCGCGTGCCGCCAAGGCCTGTTCCATCGTCACTTCGACGAAACGGGCAGGCATGTGCGGCTGGAGCTGACCGATGAGGTCCATGTCGGCAGAGATCACGGTGCCGACCATCATGTAGCCCCCCCCGGAAACCGCGTCGCGATGCAGCACGATCGGTTCGGTTCCGCCCGGCACCTGAATCGAGCCGTAGGGATAGCAGGCATCGACGATGTTCGACGGATTGGAACCTGCACCGAACGGCTGCTTGCGCGGCACGAAGTCGAGCGGCGTACCGCCCCGGAAGCGATAACCGATACGGTCGGCCTCGGGCGCGACCTTCCAGGTATCGGCGAAAAAGCGCCGGCCGGCATCGGCCGTGATGCGGTGCCAGTAGAGCCCAGGCAGCATCCGCAGTTCGGCTGGATTGCCCGGTTGCCGCCGCAGATTCGACGGAACCGACCCACCGCCGGCTGCAGCGCTCGCACCGATAGGTAACTCGTCGCCGGCCTGCAGGGCGCGCCCCTCGTGGCCTCCGAGCGCTCCGAGGGTATAGGTGGAGCGCGAACCGAGCTTCAGCGGCACGTCGATGCCGCCGGAAACGGCTATGTAAATGCGTGCGCCGGACTTCAGGAATCCGAAGGACAGGCGATCCCCCGCCTTGACCGGAAATGCCTCCCAGCCGCTGCGTTCCTCGCCGTTGACCTTTGGGGGCAGGTCGCCGCCGGTCACGGCTACCGTGGCGGGAGCGGTAAACTCGAGTTCAGGGCCGAGAAAAACGGCCTCGAGAACGGCCGCCCCTTCGTCGTTGCCGACCAGCATGTTGGCGGCACGCAGGCTGAAGCGGTCCATGCCGCCCGAAAGCGGAATGCCCAGATGGTAGTAGCCGGGCCGGCCAAGGTCCTGCACGGTGGTGGAGAGACCGGGAGAAATCACCTTAACGGCCATGGAGAACCTCCATCAGCTTGGTGTTGGTGCCATCGATGTCGCGGTTGAAATCGGACAGGCTGAAGGTGCAGTCGCGGATAAGCGGTTCGAAGCGGTTGGCCTCGACCTCTTCCAGCGCCGCGTCATACTCGTCGCGGGTAATCGGCTTCCACTTCACGATGTCGCCTGGACGGAAGAAGCACATTTCGTCCTGCAGATAAGACACTTTCTGGTTCGGGTCGTAGATTGGCATTGGCGTGATCCCGAACATCTGGTAGCCGCCGGCGCCTCTCACCGAATAGATACACGAGAAGCAGCCGCCGTGACCGACGGTCAGCTTCGGCGTATCGGTACGCGGGCGCAGATATTTCGGCACCTCGAGTTGCCGTTTGCGTTCGACCATCTGATAGAGGAACGGCAGGCCTGCAACGAAGCCGACCATGGACACGAACCACGGCTGGCTGGAGTGCGCCTTGACGAACTCTTCGACCGATCCGAGGCCGTTCACCGCGGCGGCATATTCCAGGTCGGTCGACTTAGGGTCCTGGTGGCGCTCACGAAAGCGCATCAGCGTCTCATGCGTCCAGGGATCCTGGTAGAACACTGGGACTTCCATGATTCGGGTCTTGAGGCTGGCGTCGGACTTGGCCGCCGCCCCTTCCATCGACTGCAATTCCTTCAGCAGGTCATCCGGCTTGATCTGATCCGGATCGAACTTGATCTGGAAGCTGGCGTTGGCCGGACAGATCTCGGTAACACCGCGGATCGACGCGGCGCGTACCGCATTTGTCATCGACAGGCTGGTGAAGAATGCCTCAAGCGACATCTCCTCGGAGACCTCGGCGAAGATGTGTTCGTCGCCGCCGAACGAAAAGCGTATCGACATGGAATCGGCCCTCCTTTCTCAGGTTTCAGGGTCGGGGATCAGGGTGCCAGCATGCTGGTCGAGCCAGGATTCAAGCCACCGCGTGTGCACGTCCGCAGCCTGCACGGCGGGATCGGCGGCCAGAGCGGTGAACAGCGGCTTGGTCGTCTTGAGGCCCGCGATACGCAACTCGGCCAAGGCGCGCACGAGGCGGACGATGGCAGCCTCGCGCGTTTCGCCGTGCACGATGAGCTTGGCCAGAAGCGAATCGTAGAAGGGCGGGACCGCATATCCCGGGTAAAGCATGGAATCGAACCGAACACCTGGGCCGCCTGGCACACGCAAGTCGCCCACCGTGCCGGGAAAGGGCACGAAATCGCGCGCAGGGTCTTCCGCGTTGATCCGGACCTCGATCGCGTGACCGCTGACGGCGATGTCGCGCTGGCGCAGCCGCAGAGGCTCGCCGCCTGCAATCCGGAGCATCTCGGCGACCAGATCGATGCCGGTGATCATCTCGGTCACCGGATGCTCGACCTGGATACGGGTGTTCATCTCGATGAAATAGAAGCGATCTTCGGCATCGTCGTAGAGGTATTCGATCGTCCCGGCGCCGGAATAGCCGACGGCGCGGGCAAGGCGCACCGCGGACGCGCACAGCTCCTCTCGCACCTTGTCGGACAAGGCCAGCGACGGCGCCTCTTCCCAGACCTTCTGCCGGCGCCGCTGCAGCGAGCATTCGCGTTCGAAGCAGTGCACCGCATCGGCGCCATCGCCAAGGACCTGAACCTCGATGTGCCGGGCCCGGCCGATGACCTTTTCCATGTAGAGGCCGCCGTCGCCGAAGGCGGCGAGCGCCTCGGCGGCAGCCTGCGGAAACGCCTTCTCGAACTCGGCGAGATTGTTGGCTATGCGGATGCCCCGGCCGCCGCCACCGGCCGCGGCCTTGATCATCACCGGAAAGCCGGTATCGATCAGGATCGCGCGGGCTTCCTCGATGGATGCCACCCGCCCCATGGAGCCCGGCACCACCGGTACGCCCGCCGCATGGGCAGCCGAGCGTGCCGCTACCTTGTCGCCCATCAGGCGGATAGCATCCCCCGAGGGACCGACGAACACCAGCCCCTTCGCGGCGACCGCGTCGGAAAAAGCGGCATTCTCGGCCAGGAACCCGTAACCCGGATGGACGCTGTCGCAACCGGTGTCGACCGCCGCCTGCAGGATGGCGCCGATGTCGAGATAGCTTTTCTTCGGGGCCGGCGGACCGATGTGGACCGCCTCATCCGCGAGTTGCACATGCAGCGCGTCTCGGTCGGCGTCCGAATAGACTGCCACGGTCGCTATGCCGAGATCGCGCGCGGCACGGATCACCCGCACCGCGATTTCGCCCCGGTTGGCGACCAGAAGCTTGCGCAGCATCAATCGATCTCCGCCAGAACCGCCCCGGCCATCACGGGCTCCTCGTTGTCGGCGACAAACCGGATATTTGTGCCGGCCACCTCGGCCTTCACCTCGTGAAAGCTCTTCATCACCTCGATCAGTCCGATCACGTCACCCGCGGCAACGCTGTCGCCGTCGGCCTTGTAGGGCGGCTGATCCGGCGCCGGGCTGCGGTAGAAGGTTCCGGGCAGATGGGAAAGGATCTGGGCCATGAGATGCTCCTGTCAGGCGGTAAACGGGGCGACGGCGGCGCTTACGGCGCGCGCGATATCCGGGGCGTTCGGTGTGTCGGAGTGGATGCAGATCGTTTCGCATCGCACGGGGATGTCACTGCCGTCTGTGGCGGTCCCCTTGCCCTCGGTGATGGCGCGCACGCAGCGGGCCGCCATCAGTGCAGGGTCCTTGGCCTCATGCTCGCGCGTGACGATCAGACTGCCGTCAGGCCGATAATCGAGATCGGCATAGAATTCGGCCACGAAGCGATGGCCGCGGGCCGGATAGATCGTCTCGTGCAGCGTCCCCGTCATGCCCAGGATCGGAACCTGAAACACATCCGCCGCATCGCAGACCGCGTGGGCGATCTCTTCCTGACGCGCGGCCATGCCATACAGGCTGCCATGGGGCTTGATGTGGTTGAGTTCCATTCCCTCAGCCTTCAGAAAGCCGAGCAGGGCACCGATCTGGTAGATCAGGCAGTTGGCCATCTCCTCGCGGCCGATCTTCATTTCGCGGCGGCCGAAGCCCTGCAGGTCCGGAAGCGAGGGATGCGCGCCGACCTTCACCCCGTGGCTCTTCGCCAGGCGGACAGTTTCGCGCATGTGATTGAAATCAGAGGCATGAAACCCGCATGCGACATTGGCGATGTGGATGAACGGCATGATGCCGGCATCGTCGCCGATGCGGTACAGGCCGAAGCTCTCACCCATGTCACAGTTTATGGTTACCGCCATAGCCCCCTCCGAAATGCTTCTTTGGAGGAAGTGTTGGACGCGCGAACGATATTGTAAAATACGAAATTTTAAATCACCGTATCGAAAATTTCGATACGGACGCGCCATGACCCTGACCCTGAAGCAAGTACGATATTTCATAGCCGCCGCAGAAACCGGCCAGATCAGTCACGCGGCCATGGAGATGAACATCTCGCAGTCGGCCGTGACGGCGGCGATCCAGGGGTTGGAAACTCAGCTCGGCGTGCGGCTGCTTGAGCGCAGACCCACCGGCGTGACCATGACCGCCGAGGGAGCGCGCTTTCTCAATCATGCCCGCGCCATCGTCGCTGCGGTCGACGATGCCGTACGCAGTCCTCTGGGCGAAGGCGCGCGCATCACCGGGCGCGTACGTCTCGGCGTCACTTACACGGTCGCCGGCTACTTCATGGCACGCCACTACGCCCGCTTTCGCCGCAGCTATCCGGGCATAACGCTGGACATGATCGAACTGCCGCGAAGCGCCGTCGAGGAGGCGCTGGTCGACGGCCAACTCGATCTGTCGGTCATGCTGACCTCGAACCTCTCCAACCACCGCGTCCTGGACCACGAAACGCTGTTCCGCTCGCGTAGACGACTGTGGCTGCCCTCCGATCATCCGCTGCTGTCCGCTCCGGCCATCACCCTGGCCGATGTCGCGCAGGAACCCTACATCATGCTGACGGTCGACGAGGCCAGCGAAACGGCGGGGCGCTACTGGGAAAGGGCCGGGCTGCAGCCGGAAACGGTTTTCGTGACGTCCTCGGTCGAGGCCGTCCGCTCCATGGTGGCGGCAGGCATGGGCCTCACGATCCTGTCGGACATGGTTTACCGGCCTTGGTCCCTGGAGGGTCAGAGGATCGAACTGCGTACGCTGGTCGACAGCATCCCGAGCATGGATGTGGGCCTCGCCTGGGCCCGTGAACGGCCGATGCAAGAAGCCGCCGCCGTCTTCCGTGCCTTCATTTCCGTAGCGCTTGGCAGCGGCTGACAGACCCAGACAGCAGGACGCACCGAAGCCACTCGGCGTGTCCTGCCGTCTATGACCTGGAGTTCGGGCGATCAGGCTGTCAGACCGCCGATGCAAGCGTATTTCAGCTCTGTGAACTCGGCGATGCCGTGGTGCGATCCTTCGCGAGAGTTGCCGCTTTCCTTGATGCCGCCAAACGGCGCCAGTTCGGTCGAGATACGACCCGAATTGACCCCGACCATGCCGTACTCGAGCGCTTCCAGGACCCGGAAGATACGCCCCACGTCCCGCGCGTAGAAATAGGCGGCGAGCCCCGACTCCGTGTTGTTGGCAGCCGCGATCGCCTCGGCTTCGGCATGGAAGCGGAAGACCGGCGCGACGGGCCCGAAGGTCTCCTCGGCCGCGATCTGCATGCCTTCTGCCGCATCCGCAATCACCGTAGGCTCGAAGAAGGTGTGGCCGAGTGTGTGCCGTTTGCCGCCCGCCACCACCCGCGCTCCCTTGCCGAGCGCATCGGAAATGTGCCGCTCGACCTTGGAAACCGCCCGCTCGTTGATCAACGGTCCCTGGACGACACCCTCTTCAAAGCCGTTGCCGACCTTGAGCGTGGCCACGCGCGCCGCCAGCTTGTCGACAAAGGCGTCGTACACCGCATCATGGACGTAGAAGCGGTTCGAACAGACGCAGGTCTGACCCATGTTGCGGTATTTCGACGCAATCGCTCCCTCGACGGCCGCATCGAGATCGGCATCGTCGAAGACGATGAACGGCGCATTGCCGCCGAGTTCGAGCGCCACCTTCTTGACCGTCGTTGCCGCCTGAGCCATCAGCAGCTTGCCGACAGCGGTCGAACCGGTGAAGCCGACGAAACGGACCTTGGGGTGGCTGGTAAGCACGCCGCCGATGGCCACGGCATCGCCGGTCAGCACGTTCACTGTGCCTTTGGGGAAGCCGGCGCGATGGGCCAGTTCGGCCAACGCCAGGGCCGTCAGTGGCGTTTCTGGCGCCGGCTTGACAACCACCGTGCATCCGGCGGCGAGTGCCGGCGCGATCTTGCGGGTGATCATGGCCGCCGGAAAGTTCCACGGCGTGATCGCAGCGACGACGCCGATCGGCTGGCGCAGCACCAGCAGGCGGGCATCAGTGGTGTGCGAGGGCAGGATCTCGCCCAGCACTCGCTTGGCCTCCTCGGCGTAGAACTCGACGAACGACGCCGCATAGTCGATCTCGCCCAATGCTTCAGGATAGGGCTTACCCTGCTCGCTGGTGAGGATCGCGGCGAGGTCCGCCCGGTTGGCCATGATCAGGTCGAACCAGGCGCGCAGCACCGTGCTGCGCTCCCGGGCCGTCAGGGCGGCCCAGGACTTGAACGCCGCCGCAGCAACCTCGACGGCCTGCACAGCCTGGTCGGCGCCCATGTCGGGCACCTTGGCGAGGACCCGACCGGTGGCCGGGTCGGTGACGTCGACGCGTCCCTCGCCCACGAAGCAACCGTCGATATAGCACTGGGATTTCAGCAGCGTCGGATCGGTAAGCGACCGCATGCCGTACTCCTTTTCCTTGTCGTCAGGCCTTGGCGGCAACCAGCGCCCGGGTCAGCTTGTCGAGCCCCTCGTCGAGCAGTTCGTCGCTGATCGTCAGGGGATTGAGAATGCGGATCGTGTTGGCGTGAACCCCACAGGACAGCACGATGAGGCCGTCGTCCAGAGCGGCATTGACGACCCGTTTCGTTGCGTCGGCATCCGGCGTCCACGTCGCCCCGGGCGCAATGACGTCGAACGCGATCATGGCGCCGGGTCCGCGGATCGCGGCAATCGCAACGGTGTCGTTGCGCATGCGCGCCCGTTCGAGGCTGGCCTTGATCCGCGCACCGATGGCATTCGCGCGGTCGATCAGCTTCTCCTCGGCGATGACGTCGAGGACGGCGAGCGCCGCCACGCAGGCGATTGGGCTGCCGGCGTAGGTGCCGCCGAGGCCGCCGGGCTCGGGCGCATCCATGATCTCGGCGCGGCCGATCACCCCGGACAGCGGAAAGCCTCCGGCAAGCGACTTCGCCACGGTGATCAGATCGGGCTCGACGCCCGAATGCTCGATGCCGAACATCTTGCCGGTGCGCGCGAAGCCGGTCTGGACTTCGTCGGCGATCAGCACCATGCCGTGGCGATCGCAGAGGTCGCGCAGTGCAGCGATCAGCTCAGTCGGCGCCGGCAGAAAGCCGCCCTCCCCCTGGACCGGCTCGACGATGATGGCCGCGACCTCGCTCGGCTCGATGTCGGCGCGGAACAGGAAGTCGAGGCTCTTGAGCGCATCGGCGACGCTGACGCCGAGTTCGTCCGACGGGAATGGCGCGTGGAAGATCCCGGCCGGAGAAATGCCGAACTTCCTCTTGTAGGGCGCCACCTTTCCGGTCAGCGCCATGGTCAACGCGGTGCGACCGTGGAACCCGCCGGCAAAGGCGATGACGCCGGTACGCCCTGTGTGGGCACGAGCGATCTTGATGGCATTCTCGACGGCTTCGGCGCCGGTCGTGAACAGAAGCGATTTGGCAGGACCCTTGAACGGCGCCAGGGCGTTCAGCCGCTCGCACAGCTCGACATACGGCTCGTAGGGCGCGACCTGGAACGCGGTATGGGTGAAGGCGTCGAGCTGACGGGCGACCGCCGCCATCACCTTGGGATGCCTATGACCGGTGTTCAACACCGCGATACCCCCTGCGAAATCGATGTAGCGCTTGCCCTCGACGTCCCACAGTTCGGAATTATCGGCCCGCGCCGCAAAGATCGGATAGGCGGTCGAAACGCCGCGCGGGATGGCACCCTGTCGGCGCTGCTGCAAAGAGGAATTGTCCACGGTGTGATCTCCAGACTGGTTTTCGGCCGTGATGATAGGGACGATGCGCGGCAGGTGGTACGACATTGATTTACACAGTGTGGTGCATCATAGTTTCCACTGCTCTTCATGGCCCGGAGCCCTATGACTGTCAAAGGTCCGAACGATAGCGCGACCAGAACCCTTTCGCGCCTGCCGCCGCTGATCCTCCTGCGCGCCTTCGAAGCGGTCGGCCGCACCGGCAGTATGCGAAAGGCGGCCGACGATATCGGTGTAAGCCACACCGTGGTCAGCCGGCACGTGCGCAATCTGGAGGCCTGGATGGGCTGCAAGCTTGTGGCCGCCGGTCCACGCGGAGTGGCGCTTACCGACGCGGGCGAGATCCTGCTGGCGAGCGTGAGCCGCGCGTTCCAGGCGATCGCCACGACTGCATCCGAACTGCGCCCCCGCCCCCGCGGCGGCAGCATTCGAATCTGGAGCATGCCGGGCCTCGCATCGCGCTGGCTGACGCCGCGAATCTCGGAGATCGAAAAGCAACTCGCTGGCGCGGACATCGTCTTGCGCTCGACGTCGGTCCTGCCTGATTTTGCCCGGTCAGAAGCGGATCTCGTGATCGGCTTCGGTCCCTTTGACGGTCTGCCGGACGGCGCGATCCGTCTTGTCCAGCCGCGTATGTTTCCCGTCGCCTCGGTCCGCTGGCTTACAGAAAACGGCATGCCGGAAAGCCTGGCACGGCTGCCGATGTTGCCGCTCATTCACGAGGAGAGCCACCGCCAGTGGCACGACTGGTTCGAGGCTGCTCAGGTACAGGTCCGGGGGCCGCTCAGCGGACCACGGCTGGGCGACGCCAATCTCGGCTTCGACGCCGCCCTCGCCGGTCAGGGCATTGCCCTCGTCAGCCGGGTGCTCGCTCAGCGCGAACTGGAAACCGCAGCGCTGCACGAACTGTTCGACACAGACATACGGCTCGGAGGTTACTATCTGCTGGCGTCTCCCGAGCGCCGCGCGGATCCCGCCATCGGCCATTTCACCCGGTGGATCGCGGACGAATTGGCCAAATCCGAGCAGACATGACCACGGCAGCGACTACCACAAGGGCGGATCTTTCGGAGGTGCCCCGGCTGCATAAAAGATGGCACCAGTCTCCTTGCCGACAGACCCGCATGATCTGCTGCCTCCGCTCAGGCGTTGCCCTGCCCCCATTGCCTGACGTCGCCATAGGCCTGAGGGAACTCGGCTAGGTCGTGATGGACAAGACCACGCACACCGACCAGTCGGTGGCGCCAGCTTCCGTCGGGATCGAACTCGTGCATCAGATAGCCGACCGCTTTCAGGCCATAACCGGGCTGCCAGGGATCGGAGATCATGAACGACGTCGCCGGCGCCCACACGTGCCGCGTGGCCGCCACTTCGCTATCGCGGTACTGATGCACATGGCCACTGGCCACGATCGCCGGGACGGCGCCGCCCAAGGCCTCCAACAGGCGCTGCCGCGGGCCGTGGGTGGTGAAGCGGTTGCTCGCGAGCATCTCGTCGTAGCTTAAGTCCATCAACGGCTTGTGCAGGAAGAGTGCAAGCGCGCGGCCGCCGAGCGTCGAACATGCCCGCCTGACCATTTCCTGCTGCTCCGCCTCGCCGGGCAGGTCGAGGCCAAGCAGAAGCGCGTTCAACCCGATCAGGCGCCAGCCGGGAATGTCGATCGACCAGAAATCGTCGCCGACGACGCGGCGATAGCGCTCGAGGCGCGTCGCATCGACCGGCTGGCGGCGGGCGACATCGAGATGTGAGAGCGGCGGTGCAAAATTCGGCCACGGTAGCGGCGGGATAGTCCTGCCGCGGGCGGCGTAAAAGTCGTCCACCTATTTTCCTTCTGCAACATGTGCAGGAGGGTCAGGGGATCTACACCGTGGACTTATATCTGAAGGTGCGTCTGGCGGTCTCGGAGGGGATGAGCCGACGTCAGGCAGCGAAGCATTTCAATATCTCACGCGACAGCGTTTCCAAGATGCTGTCGTATTCGACGCCTCCGGGCTATCGCCGTCAGGCCCCGGTGCGTCGGCCGAAGCTGGACGCCTTTGTTTCGACCATTGATCATTGGCTGGACGAAGACCTGAAGGTACCGCGCAAGCAGCGCCACACGGCCAAGCGTGTGTTCGACCGGTTGCGGGCTGAGTGCGGGTTCACCGGCGGCTATACGATCATCAAGGACTACATGCGCGAGCGGGAGCAGCGCCGGCAGGAAGTGTTCGTGCCGTTATCGCATCCGCCGGGCCACGCGCAGGCTGACTTTGGCGAGGCTGTGGTTGTCATCGGCGGCGTGGAGCAGAAGGCGCACTTCTTTGTGCTCGACCTGCCGCACAGCGACGCCTGCTATGTGCGGGCCTATCCGGCGGCGGTGTCAGAGGCCTGGATTGATGGCCACGTCCATGCGTTCGCCTTCTTCGGGGCGGTGCCACAATCGATCGTCTATGACAACGACCGCTGCCTGGTGTCGAAGATCCTGGCCGATGGCACGCGCAAGCGGACAGTGCTGTTCAGCGGCTTCCTGTCCCACTACCTGATCCGGGATCGCTATGGCCGCCCCGGCAAGGGTAATGACAAGGGAAGCGTCGAAGGCCTCGTCGGCTATGCCCGTCGCAACTTCATGGTGCCGATCCCGCGCTTTGCGACGTGGGATGAGTTCAACGCCTGGCTGGAAGAGCAATGCCGCAAGCGCCAGCGCGACAGGCTGCGCGGCGAGAGCGAGACGATCGCAGAACGGCTGCAGCGCGATCTTGCGGCGATGCGGCCGCTGCCAGCTTCGCCTTTTGAGGCCTGCGATCAGGCCAGCGGTCGGGTCTCTTCCCAGGCGCTGGTGCGCTACAGGACCAACGACTACTCCGTCCCGGTCGCCTTCGGCCATCAGGATGTATGGATCCGGGGCTATGTCGACGAGGTGGTGATCGGCTGCCGTGGCGAGATCATCGCTCGTCATCCTCGAAGCTGGGAACGGGAAGACGTTGTGTTCGACCCGCTGCATTACCTGCCGCTGATCGAACAGAAGATCAACGCGCTGGATCAGGCCGCTCCTCTTCAGGGCTGGGATCTGCCCGAGGCGTTCGCCACGCTGCGCCGCCTGATGGAAGCGCGCATGGCAAAGCATGGCCGGCGCGAGTATGTGCAGGTGCTGCGGCTGCTGGAAAGCTTCGAGCTTGCCGATCTGCATGTGGCGGTGAAGCAGGCCCTCCAGATCGGGGCCATCGGCTTCGATGCCGTCAAGCATCTTCTCCTGTGCCAGGTGGAGCGGCGGCCGCCGAGACTGGACCTGTCCATCTACCCGTACCTGCCAAGAGCCACCGTCGAGAAGACATCGGCAAAGGCCTATATGCGGCTTCTGTCGACGCATGCGGGAGATGCCGCATGAGCACCCAAGCGTCAGACAATCCCCCTGCGATCCTGCTCTCCCACACGCTCAAGACCCTCAAGCTGCCGACCTTCCAGCGCGAGTATCAGAAGCTGGCCCGGCTCTGCGCCACACAGGGCGTGGACCATGTCGGATACCTCACTCGGCTTGCTGAGCAGGAGATGATCGAACGGGATCGCCGCAAGGTCGAACGCCGCATCAAGGCGGCGAGGTTCCCGGTCGTCAAAAGCCTCGACAGCTTCGACTTCGCCGCTATCCCGAAGCTCAACAAGATGCAGGTGCTGGAGCTGGCCCGCTGCGAATGGGTCGAGCGGCGCGAGAACGTCATCGCGCTTGGCCCCAGCGGCACGGGCAAGACCCATGTGGCGCTCGGTCTCGGTCTGGCCGCCTGCCAGAAGGGCTTGTCCGTCGGCTTCACGACCGCCGCTGCCCTGGTCAGCGAGATGATGGAGGCGCGCGACGAGCGACGTCTGCTGCGTTTCCAGAAGCAGATGGCAGCCTACAAGCTCCTGATCATCGACGAACTGGGCTTCGTGCCATTGTCAAAGACCGGGGCGGAATTGCTGTTCGAGCTGATCGCGCAACGCTACGAACGCGGTGCCACCCTGATCACCAGCAATCTGCCATTCGACGAATGGACCGAGACGCTGGGATCGGAACGGCTGACCGGCGCACTGCTCGACCGGCTGACCCACCACGTCAACATCCTCGAGATGAACGGCGACAGCTATCGTCTCGCTCAAAGCCGCGCCCGAAGGGCAGGCTGAAGCCCCTCAAAAAGTCGCCAACGCCGCACGCGGGAAACTCTGGTCGGGCTACGCCCTCCCGACGTTCCCCGCGTGCGGCGTCAGGTGGCCTACTTTTACGCCGCCCAATGGACGACTTTTGCTCCGCCGTTGACAATCGATGAACGCCACCGCCGAAGCGACAGCGAGCCGCGCATGTCGGGGTTCAAGTCCCTTATGCTTTCCATCTCGGCCGTGTCCGGTTCCATAAAGGCCCCGCAACTCGGCCATGTACTGGGTCAACGCGGACAGATTCCTGAGTATCAACCTGATGTTCTCGGCTCCCTTCGCAGCATCAGGAATTCCTTCAGGCACCAACTTTAATTCTTTCGTCAGAGCCTTCGTTAGCTTTGGAAGATCATCCGATTTACCGAACGAAACGCCTCGTTTGGTAAGGATCGTTTTGCAGCAGCTTTCCAGTAATTCTTTCGCGGTGCCAAGTGCTAACGCTGGATCAGCATCTATGGCGTTCTCGACGCGCTCGATCTCCTTTTGCATCCAAGCGGCATCCAGTGCATCCGCAACGGTACGCGCCCGCGATACAGAGCGGTGATGATGGTTGCGAATCGCCTGACCGACATAACGGGGACGACCGGCGATCTTCTCTTCCTCTATCAAATGCCAACCATGCGGACGTAGCTGATCATTGAAGTGTTGCAGCAGCTTCAGCGTTTCGTTTCGATCCGGTCTGACAACCGGATGTAATACCTCGCACAAGAATCGAAGAAACTCATCGGGTGGAGCGCTCATCAACCGAAAGCGAGAATCGTCGAAAATCCAATCCTCGGGCCAGTCGTCGTTGTTTACGCGGTGCTGCCAGATATCGCCGGCTGCGTCCTGAAATCGGGAATCTGTGGAAGGTAGACTTTCTAGGTCGTAGAGACGGCCCAGAAACTCCACGTCCCCTAAGGACCCAAACCAACTCACATTCTCCAATCGCATGCCGTCAAAAATATTTTTTCTGGCGCTTCTTGGGATATCGCCAGCAGGTTTTCTCCAATCCGACTTTGGTTGAATTTTCGGGGAAATGACCACTGAATACCAATCAGTCGTTTCTTGTTCCAGAAGAGGCGACAAACGGCTATTGATCTGATTGGCCAGCGTATCTTTCTTGTTGCCTAAGCGGGCATACTCCTTTGGATTCAACTGCAAATAAATGGTCCAATTTGTCGTGCCGCCGTTCCAATTGTCGTACCCGGTGGCCTCGACTCTATGGACTGCCGACTGGACAGTTCTAAAAACCTCGCCATTTCAGTGAGATTTTGATTCAATGCCTCCGTTGGAACAGGAGAATGATGCGGGATGCGGGGCCAGCCAGGATTTTTCGATATCGACGAACGGTTGAAGCGTCTGAGCGACCTCGGCGATCAACTCGAGGCCTTTGCCGGAGCGGTTGATTTCGAGATTTTCCGGGCCGATCTGGTGAAGGCGCTGGCCTATTCGGATGGATCCCAAGGCGGCCGACCGCCCTTCGACCCCGTGATGATGTTCAAGGTGCTGGTCATCCAGGCCGCCAATAGCCTGTCGGATGAACGGACCGAGTTCCTGATCAGCGACCGATTGTCTTTCATGCGCTTTCTCGGGCTTGGGCTTTCGGATCGCGTTCCGGATGCGCGGACGATCTGGCTGTTCCGGGAGAAGCTCACCAAAGCCGATGCGATCCAAGCCTTGTTCGACCGGTTCGACGCCGCGCTGCGGGCCTCGGGCTACATCGCCATGGGCGGGCAGATTGTGGATGCCAGCCTGATCGCCGCGCCGAAGCAGCGCAATACCGAGGATGAGAAGAACGATCTCAAGGAGGGGCGTATCCCGGAAGAATGGAAGGCCAAGCCGGCCAAACTCCGGCAAAAGGATCGGGATGCCAGATGGACCGTCAAGTTCTCGAAGGCGAAGGAGCGGCCTGATGGAACCAAGCCGCCGGTTGATATCGCGATCCCGGCCTTCGGGTATCAAAACCACATCTCGATCGACCGGCGGTTCGGCCTGATCCGGAAGTGGCAGGCCACGGACGCCGCGGCGTATGAGGGCGCACGTCTGCGTGAGGGGCTGCTCGACAAGTCCAACACAGCCAGCCACGTCTGGGCAGATACGGCGTATCGGTCCAAGGCCAACGAGATGTTCATGGACGAGAACGGCTTCGTCTCATGCGTTCATCGGAAAAAGCCGAAGGGGCGGCCAATGCCGCGTCGGACAGCGATCGCCAACGGCCGCAAATCGAAAATCCGCAGCCATGTCGAGCATGTCTTTGCCGAGCAGAAATCGAGAATGAGCCTCGTGATCCGCACGATCGGCATTGCTCGCGCCACGCTGAAAATCGGCATGGCCAACATCGTCTATAACGTGAAACGGCTGATCTGCCTCGAAAAGGCGGCGATGGCATAGCGGGATCGGCCGAGGCGTCGGGTCGACAGCCGAAATCTGTCGTCTTCGCGCCGATCATGAGCCTGCTTCACAACTCTGCCGGGGAAATGCTGGTGTCAAAATCGGCAAGGGTCGAGTTGATAGAACCGTCCGACTTCAAAAGATCGGCAGCATCGACCAAACCATCCGCAACCAGCATCTCCGCCGTCGTCGCCAAAAAGTCCTCGAAGTTGTCCGGGTAGCTATCCATTTCGTCTATAGCTCCCCCTTGAAAGCCCGATGTTGGAGGGAGGCGAATAGTGTTGAAGCGATGTCCAAGGATGCTTGAAACTGGGCCTCTTCAGCTCTGAGGGACATCAGTTTCTCGGCGTAAACGCGTTGAATTTCGACAGGAGGAATCGCTGTTGGAATGGATTGAAACTCCTTCGCGTTGATGTTGGCCATACCCACAATATTCTTGCACATGTTGCGGAGCACAGCCTTGCCGTGGGTCGAGTTCAGATAGCCGCTGATATAGTGGGTGTTTCCTCGTGCATTCGCCCGCCCGCGAACAAGATAACCAGCAATCGCCATAGGTTCCGCCTGGGTGACTACGGCAGTCTTTCCGACGAGTTCCTTACTGTTGGTTCGGTTGAAAAGAAGGTCGCCGGGGCGTGTCGTGTACTTGTCAAATTCCTTATCGGACAGCTCAATGTGTTTCAGGTCGGACAAGTCGATGCGTCCGTCGTAGGTTACATTGCCCATGCGCAACATCGGCAAACCGCGCCCTTCAGAGTTTGCCTTGCCGGACGAGCCGTATTTTGCTTCCTTCAGCAGGTCGCCAATGACGCCCATTGGCCAACCTTTCGGGTTTGTCGCCGGGTCCCCGAACATCTCATGAAAGATGGCCTGGCCGAGGGTGTTGAGTTTGTCGAGGGCGCGGGAGCGGAGGCGGCGCAGCGCATCCGCCTGATCAAGTATTCCCGCAATACGTCTCTGCTCGTCCAAGGTCGGAAGCGGTATCTTAAGCTCTTTCAGGCTATCAATCGGAAAGTTATCGGCCGTCGTGGCGCGAACCCATTTAAGGATGATGGGTTCGGCCGCTTTTACAATATGAGCGAGATACTCTGGATGTGCCCTGTCAGAGCAAATCAGGGCTTTCAGATCCTGATTGATCGCAACTTCGCGACGCGTGATGCCTACAGGGAGCGTATGCTTGAGAATGCCGGATCGGTTGACCAGTAAAATGGACCTCGCCGGAATTAGGTTCGTTGCGCTGTCGGCCACTGCCTCAGGTGTTATCTTGTCGATTGCGTCGGATATATCCCATACCTTCATGTCCTTGGGTGTAACCCAAGGGATATCGCCTTGGTAGTATTCTGGTTTGCGCTTGGACGGAGTTCCTCCGCCCTTCACTTCAGTCACATCACCAATTGGCACCATGGTCATCCCAGCATCTCCTCAAGCCGGTCCAGACCTTCGGTGATTTCGGCCTCGATCGCACGCAGCTCGGCGACGATCTCCTTCGGGGATTGGTAGGCGACCTCTTCGTGCTGCACCTCCTTGTAGCGGTTGAGCGACAGGTCCCATGATCCGGTCGCCCGGATATCGGCCACTGGTACCAAGAAGCTCTGCGCGGTGCGGGGGCGCTCAGCCTCGGCGGCGAGATTTCCCCACCGGGCCAGGATGTCGGGCAGATTGTTCTTTTCGTGTTCTGCCTCGGTCAGCGGCTGAGCAGGTGTCGGCCCCTGCTTTTCGGGCGGCAAGAGTTCCGCACGCTTGTCATCGAGGCTGAGACCGTCGGCCGCCACGTCATAGAACCAGACATTCTCGGTGCCACCGACGCCAGTCTTGGTGAAGAGGAGGATTGCGGTGGACACACCCGCGTAAGGACGGAACACGCCCGAGGGCAGCTTGATGACCGCATCGAGCTTGTGGTCCTCGACAAGCATGCGGCGGATGTCCTTGTGCGCACCGGACGAACCGAACAGGACGCCGTCAGGCACAATCACCGCCGCCCTGCCTCCTGTTTTCAGGAGACGCAGGAAGAGCGCGATGAACAGAAGCTCCGTCTTCCTCGTCTTGACGATCTTCTGGAGATCCTTGGCGGTCGCCTCGTAATCGAGCGATCCGGCGAAAGGCGGATTCGCCAGCACCAGGGAATAGGCACCCGCGTCCTCGGCATGGTCCTCGGCCAGGCTGTCGCGATAGGTAACATTCGGGTTCTCGACGCCGTGCAGCGTCATGTTCATGGCGCCGATGCGCAGCATGGTGGTGTCGAAATCGAACCCGTGGAACAGACCCTCGTGGAAATGCTTCCGCAATGCAGGGTCGCGCATCAGTTCGGGATGCTTTTCGCGAAGATACTCACCAGCGGCTACGAGGAAGCCGCAGGTGCCGGCGGCGGGGTCACAGATCGCGTCGGTGGGCTTCGGCGCGGTCATCTCGACCATCAGCCGGATGATGTGCCGTGGTGTGCGGAACTGGCCATTCTGACCGGCGCTCGCGATCTTCGCGAGCATGTACTCATATACGTCGCCTTTGGTGTCGCGATCCTCCATGGGGATGCGATCGAGCTTCTCGACCACCTTCGCCAGCAGCGCCGGATTGGAGAACCCAAGGCGGGCGTCACGCATCAGCTTGCCGTAGCTGGACTGACTTCCGTTGAGCGCGCGCAGGAACGGAAAGACGTGCTCGTCGACCACGTCCATCATCTCGCGTGGCTCGAAGTTCTTGAACCGCGACCAACGGAGATCGTCATAGGGGCGGCCCTTATCGTCCCGCCCCTCCGGGAAGATACGGCGCTCCATTGGAATCTTGAGCGTCTGGCTCTTGCGCTCTTCAACGGTGTGCAGGTCGTCCAGACGCTTGATGAACAGCAGATAGGTCATCTGCTCCATGACGGAGAGCGGATTGGCGACGCCGCCTGCCCAGAAGTCGTTCCAGATGCTGTCGATCTGGCTCCGGATTTCGCCGGTCAGCATGATTTGCCCCACCTCATAATGTTGTTCTTGACCTTCAAGCCGGCGTCTCCCCGTTTCACTGCATCGCCTCAGCCAAGGCGGCATCAAATTCCACACGGTTGGTGACGACGACGGGCGTCTCGTGTGGATCGTCGAGGACATCCGCCACGTCCAAACGCAAGCGTTTTCGGAAGTAGTAAAGCAGCGCCCGCCTGACGGGGATTGCGATACTGTCGTCGCGCATGCCGTAATCCTGCGCGATTATCTTTCTCTGATTCTCGCCGATCTTCGGATTGGGCGAAAGTTCCACGTCGAAGAAAACTGCCCACTGCTTATCTTCTTCGGGTCGCGCCCCGGGCTCCCCGAGCGACCGGACCTCAAGGCATCGCGAGAGAAGGAAATCCTTGAACCTGTTGTCGATGTGACAGAAGGCGCGGACGTGCCAGCGAAAGCCATCGCTGCCGAAGGCATGAGGGCTGATACGCCTCCAAACAGGCTCCGGCCGCTGCTCGTTCATCGACTGATAGAGAACCTCAACCGAGGCTTGGCCCCGGACCGCAGCCAGGATCATACGGAGGACAGCGATGTCCACCCGGCGATGCGGCACGGGCATGGTATCCACGCTCGGGGGGCTGGTCAGCCATGTCCGCTCACCGTGGAGAGCGGGATCGGCCGCGAACAGAAGCTGCGCGAGGTAGCGATCTGCGTCCGGTTTCAGGAAGCGCGGGCGGAACGACTCGGTCGCGAAGTAGCGCTTCTCGCTGCGGTCATACCGCACGTTATCGGGCGCGAGTTCCTGGTACTGGGTCAGGTCCTTCGACGCCTGCGGCACCGATACGCCGAAAAATCCGGTGATGTCTGAGCGGTTGATGCCGCCCTCCCAGAAGAGGCGGAACTCAATAAACTCAAGCCGTTGCTCGACCCCCCACCGTAGCTCTGGGCCACCTCCCGACATGTGCGCTCCGATCCGTACAGTAACTTTATTGACAGCGAAACACTGCCCGTATACTTTCTTATCCCATAGGGGAATCGCCGTCAACGCATTTGGAGAGAGCGATGTCGAAGAACGACCGGTATGTGGTCAAACACCCGAAGGGCTGGGCTGTGAAAGGCGCTGGCGCGGAGCGGGCCAGTAGCGTCCATGAACGACAGGCGGATGCCGAACGTGCGGCCAAGCAGGTCGTGGAAAAGGCGGGAGGCGGCGAAGTGCGGATTCAGGGCCGCGACGGAAAGTGGCGCGATTCCGATACGGTTGCGCCTGGCAATGACCCCAACCCGCCCAAAGACATGAAGCATTAGACGCAAGGAAGGGCCGATCATGAAGCTCAAGCAGTTCCGTATCCAGAACTACCGCTCGATCACCGACAGCGGGCTTATTCATGTCGGCCAACTCACCTCACTTCTCGGCCGGAATGAAAGCGGCAAATCCAACCTACTGCGCGCGCTTCACAGCTTGAACCCGAGCGACGGCTTCAAGGCGCTCAGCAAGGTGAAGGATTTTCCCCGGCATCGCAGACTTGAGGAGTGTTCCGACACCACCCCTGTCGTCGCCACGTTGTGGGAGTTGGACAACGCGGACAGGACTGAACTGGGCAAGCTATGGGCGCGCGGTGGAACCGCCATAGCGGTCCGAATTGGCCGCGCTTATGGCGACAGGAGGACAGTGGGATTCGAGGGCGTGTCCGCCCAAGAATTTGATGCTGCCGCGATCAAGTCGAAAATTCGCAAGATCGTTCCAGCAGTAAAAGCCAAAGCCGCCAAGCTGGACGAACAAGTGCGTACCGTTCTGGAGGCTGCCGCTGACAAGTTTGACGCGGACGTTGCCCCGTCGGCAGATGCGCTTGCATGGGCCAACAAGGCGAAGCCTGCTCTTGCTGCGTTGCGCCAGGCAATGGCTACAGCCGATGCCGAACTTACCGACACACAGGACGCTCATGTGGCCGAGCTGGAGGACCTCGCCAACACAATCGCCGGGGACATAGAAGGCGAAAAGAACGCGCGCCAATGGGCGATCGCACAGATGCCCGTATTCATGTATCTGGATGAATATCCCGAACTGAACGGCCACCAAAATGTCGCGGAATTTCTTCAGCGAAAAGAACAGAACCAGCAGACGCCTGCCGACGTCAATTTCGAGAAGATGTGCAAGGTTGCGGGACTTCGACCTCAGGAACTGCAAAGCCTCCTTGGCCAGAAAGTGTAGAAGTTTAGACTTCGTCGGACAGTTGACATCTGGATGTCGGTCGGGTCGCGCCTGTCGGATGCCGATCAGGCTGCGATCATTTTCTCCTTTGCGAGCGGCTTGGCGTCAAGAAATGTCTGCATCGGCGTCTTGCCGAAGCACCATCTGCCCTGGTGCTCACGCTGCTCGTTGTAGCTCCTGATCCAGTCGTCGAGGTCGGCTTGCAGCTCGTCCACGGACCGATAGATCTTCTTTCGGAACACGACGCGGTAGAACTCCTCGAGCACGGTCTTGTGGAACCGCTCCACGATGCCGTTCGTCTGCGGGCTCTTCGCCTTCGTCCTGGAATGGTCGATATCCTCGACCGCGAGGTAGAGCTCGTATTCGTGGCGCTCGGGGTTGCCGCAGAACTCCGTGCCGCGGTCGGTCAGCACCCGGCACAGCTTTACCTCCTGGGCATCGAAGAACGGCACCACGCGGTCGTTCAGGAGATCGGCCGCCGTGATCGGCGTCTTGCGGTCGTAGAGCTTGGCGAAGGCCACCTTCGAGTAGGTGTCGACGAAAGTCTGCTGATAGATCCGTCCCACGCCTTTCATGTTGCCAACGTAAAAGGTGTCCTGCGCGCCGCAGTAGCCCGGGCATTCGCTCTCGAACTCGCCATGGGCTTCCTTGTCGGCCTTGGCCTTCTCGAGGGCGGCGAGTTGGCTCTCGGTCAGCACGATCCCGTCCTGGGCGACTTTCGCCTCCAGCGCCTTCAGGCGCTTCTTCATCGTCTCCAGGTCATTGCGCTGCCAGACGCCGCGCACGCCCGCCGGCGAGATCGAATGCCCGCGCTTGCGCAGCTCGTTGGCGATCCGCACCTGTCCATAGGCCGGCAGCTCCAGCGCCAGCTCGATGACCAGCGCTTCCACCTCCGGCGCCACCCGGTTCGCCAGAAGCGGCTTGCGCCGGCTGAGTTCCTGCAGCGCCATCTCGCCCCCGGTCTCGTAGAGCTCCTTGAAGCGATAGAAGCTGTCCCGTGAATAGCCCATCATCTTGCAGGCCTGGCTTACATTGCCGAGCTGCCGGGCGAGCTCCAGCAGCCCCACCTTCGCACGAATGATCTTCTGGTCCTTGGTCATCTCGACGTCCTCCAACGCCGAGGCCGGGCGTTACGCCACCCCAACCGCTCCACGCCCGGCCTCGGCTCTCACCTCAGCTTCACGATGCCGCCTGTCAGATCAAGTCATAACTTATACACAGAAAGAACATGAGACGCGCAACCAGCTCGCCAATCGGGCTAGCGCAGTTATTACGTCAGAAATCCGCCGGCTTTGGAAAGACCGCCCGTTGAAGGTCCGGTTCGATACGGATGCCGAGCATATCAACACCTTCGTATCCGACCCGAATGCTACCTTCGATGTCGAGGTAAACCTCAACGAACGGAGTCGCGGCTTTCAGTGGTTCTTTTCGTTCTATGTGACTTTTGCAGCCGACACGAAAGGCGGTGCGGCCGAAGACGCTATCCTTCTCCTCGATGAACCGGGGCTTTATCTTCATGCAAAATCGCAACGAGATTTGCTGAACCACTTCGAGGCCGACTTTAAGAACCAGATTCTGTATACGACACATTCCCCGTTCATGGTTCCGACGCACCGGCTAGATACCGTTCGCACGGTCAGCATTGCTGAAGAAGTCGGAACCACCGTGTCGAACGACCCCTCTGGGGACGCGCGGACACTGTTTCCGCTGCAAGCAGCGCTTGGCTACGACCTGGCACAGAGCCTATTCATTGGGCCGAACAATCTTGTTGTCGAAGGCGTCACCGACTACTGGGCATTGTCCTCGATCTCCGAATACCTGAATTCCAACGGCGGAGGTGGGCTGAGAGGGGACATCACGATCACGCCAGCAGGCGGTGCACAGAAGATCCCCTACATGGTCGCCTTGCTTTCATCGGAGCAATTGAACGTGCTGGCCCTTCTCGATCATGAGAAGGACGCGAAGACCACACGCGATGAGCTGGTGAAGTCGAAGCTCATCAGCGACAAGAACGTGATCTTCATTGCAGATGCGTTCGGCTCGTCGCCGCCGAAGGAAGCCGATATGGAAGACCTGATTGATCCCAAGGTGTACGAAACCCTGGTACATGAAAGTTACGCAAAAGAGCTAAAAGGCGTCTCCCTCAAGGTGAACGACAAAATTCCGCGTATCGCGAAGCGCTTCGAAGATGCATTCAAGACAGCCGGCTTGGACTTTCACAAGACCAGACCGATGCGGCTATTGCTTGCAAAGATGGGGACGGACCCAAAGCAGATTGTGACACAGGACGTAGCGGACCGGTTCCGGACGCTATGTGAAGTCGCCAACAACCGTATTTCGGCCGGATAAGTTGTGCACTTAACCTTCTTTCCGTGCTATCGTTGGAAAGGAGGAAGATCCCATGGGACAATCATCAACAGCAAGGCAGGCCTCGCCTCGTGATGCCGCCAGCAAGGTGGCGCAGCAGCGTTTGAGCGTGCTTGAGCTGGCGAGGGAACTCGGCAACGTCGCCGAGGCCTGCCGTCAGCGAGGCATGGACCGGACCAGCTTCTACGAGTGGAAGCGCCGGTTTCAGACGCAAGGGTTCGACGGGCTGAAGGACCTGCCGCCGATCCACAAGAGCCATCCGCAGACGACGGCGCCCGAGGTGGTGGACAGGATCAAGGAGCTTGCGCTGGCGCATCCCGCCTATGGCTGTAATCGGCACGAGGCGATGCTGGCGCTGGAAGGTGTCCGGGTGTCGTCGATCACCATCCAGAAGATCCTCAACGAAAGCGGCCTCGGCACCAAGGTCGAGCGCTGGCTGGCGCTGGAGGCACAGAACGCCGAGACGGCCATCGAGATCACGCCCGAACAGGCCGCCTTCCTGGAGAAGCTGAACCCCTGCTTCCGGGAAAGGCACGTGGAATCAAGCGCGCCGGGCGAGCTCCTGTCGGCCGACACGTTCTTCGTGGGCAGTCTCAAGGGCGTCGGCAAGGTCTATCTGCACGCCGTGGTCGATACCTTCGGCAGCTACGCCTTCGGCTTCCTGCACGTCTCCAAGCAGCCCGAGGCGGCGGTCGCAGTACTGCACAACGACGTGCTGCCCTTCTACCGCCATCTCGATTTGCCGGTGAAAGCCGTGCTGACCGACAATGGCCGCGAGTTCTGCGGGACGGACCGGCATCCTTACGAGCTCTATCTCGACCTCAATGGCATCGAGCACCGCCGCACGAAGGTGAAGACGCCAAAGACCAACGGCTTCGTCGAGCGCTTCAACGGCACGGTGCTGGACGAGTTCTTCCGGGTGAAGATGCGCGAGACTTTCTACGAGACCGTCGAAGCCCTGCAGGCCGATCTCGACGCCTGGCTCGTCCACTACAACACAGAGCGCCCGCATCTGGGCTACCGCAACCAAGGCAGACGGCCTGTCGAAACCGTCATGTCATTCGTTAGCCAAGAAGGTTAAGTGGACAGATAAGTGACGTTCAGACTGCACCCGCTCGCCCGCCCGGTAGGTGCCGGTATAGTGTAGCGGGCGACACATTAAGGCGTTTGGCCACTTCCGCGACGCTTACCTCAGGGTCGCGCAAGAGGGCTCTGGCGTCGCGGATGTCCGATTGGGATAGTTTCGGTCGACGGCCGCCCTTGCGGCCACGGGCACGGGCGGCATCCAGTCCAGCTCTTGTGCGCTCGCGGATGATTGCGCGCTCGAACTGTGCCAGCGCGCCGAAGATGTGGAACACCAGCATGCCGCCGGCGGTCGTCGTGTCGATGGCCTCGGTCATGGAAAGGAAGCCCATGCCCTTCGAGTGGAGAAGCTCCACCGTGTCGATGAGCTGCCGCATGGACCGGGCCAGGCGGTCGAGCTTCCAGACGACAAGTGTGTCGCCGGGCCTCATAAAGTCGAGCGCACGCTCAAGCTCCGGACGGTCGCGCTGCGCGCCGGAAGCGGTCTCGACGAAGACCCGTTCGCACCCGGCCGCCTCAAGGGCGTCGGTTTGGAGGGTCAGATTCTGTTCCGCGGTAGATACTCGGGCATAACCAATATTCACTCTTCTCAAATTCCGTTAATTGAAACGTGTTTAGTTTATCAGGTTTCGGGATGAGTTTTGAGAAAAAGACGAAAGGCGGAAACTGGTTCCGCCTTTCTCAAATCGACCGCGCCCTCATGAACGGTCGTTTTTGCGAGGCAGTTTTACAGCCTCCAACGCTGCCGCCGTCTCGTCGAATCCGCTGCGACGGGCTTCGTCCGCAAGATACCGGATGCACCACGCGAGGCGATTGGCTTCGATGCGGGACTGATGTTCACCGCTATGCGGCGAGGATGCCGGCCATTCGGTATCGTGGGTCATGCCGCAACCCTTTCCTGACGAAGCTCGGCAAGGTTGGCGATGAGGGAGCCCGTCGCGCCAGCACGCTTGCGTACACGCGCCAGATACTCGGACGACACCTCCAGCCACTCAGCCGCAGCCGTGTCGGTGCCGGTCTCCATGGTCTTGCCAAGGCGGATGGGGTTCCAGCCGGCCCGGCGCATGATCGGCTCCATGCGGATGTCGGACACCGACACATAGGCGCGGAGCCCGGTGAACTGGCCAAATTCCAGCATCCCGGCCATGAGGACGGCCGCGATGTTCGCCGGCGCCGTCGCCTGATCGGCACAGAAGCGGGTGCTTTCCCAGATGTCGTGCGCGCACGGCATCTCCCCGTCCACCAGCTCCGGGAACACATCGGCCAGCAGGTACGGACCTGTCGTCGGCAGGAGCCGCGTGCAGGCGTTCACGCGGCCGTCCAGCGCAGTGTGAACAAGGTAATGCGCGTCCGGCAGGTCGAACTGGTCGAGCTCCAGCCCGTTGACAACAGTGACATCCCAGCCAAGCCGTTCCCTGAAGACGCTCCGGCGGAGCTGGTGCATGGACGCGAGCGCATCCCAATGCAGGTGTGCGTTCTCTTTCGATATGATGTGAAGCAATGGCTTCCCTCCCAAATTGTTTGGGAGCATTCAGCCAGAGATCGCGTGCGCTGCCATCCTGTGAACCGTCACAGGTTACTGGCGAGTAAAGCGGTTTCACGGGGAAATCATGCCCTCCATGATGGCCTTGACGACCGCATGGTAGACATTGGTCACGCCCATCTTGGCGCGGACGTTGTCGAGGTGGAAATAGACCGTCCGGGCGGAGATGCCGAGGATGCGGGAGATTTCCCAGGCGGACTTCCCGGCAGCTATCCACAGAAGGCATTCGCGCTCCCGCCGCGTCAGGCTGACGGTGGTCCGGCCGGAACGCCCAAGGGCGAGAAGCTCGCGGGCGTGATTGTGGAAGGCGAGCGACATCAGGTGAACGTCCTTACCGACAGTGGACATCAGGCGGGCAAGGCCCCTCGCGCCATGGTCGGACACCATGGATGCCATCGCGAGCGAACCGCGGGCGCCATGGATCGGAATGCCGACCCCCTCCCCCAACCCGAACTCGGTCGCTTCAGCGAAGAGCCTGCGCTGTTCGGGTGACGGCTCCATACCAAAGGACATGGCGCTCCAGGTGAAGGGTGCGACCTGCGACGGTCCGTTCAGGATGACCGGATCGACACGGTGGTAGCCGTTGTCGATGTAGTGGCTGTACCAGGCGTCGGGGAAGGTGGTCAGGATGAGCGGCTTCTCGTCCGGTAGCGCGTCCGTGCGAATGACCTGATAGGCCCACTCTCGGAAGCCCAGATCCCAGAGCGATTTCGAGAATGCGGCTTCAAGAGACGCAACGTCCTCCACGTCGCGGATATGGTCCAGAAAGCCGATGACGGTCGATCGAATGTCCTGACGGTCCTCTCATGTGAATAGGTGAATACTTATGAAGTTGAACGAAAATTCGTGAAATAACGAAATGTGTATGTCATCATTTACTGAATTCGTCCTTTCGACAAAACAAGAACAAGAAAGAATGGACATGACCCTTTTCATCGGAACCATTTCCCAGAAGGGCGGCGTCGGCAAAAGCACGCTGGCGCGGCTGATCGCCCGTGAGTACGCGCTCGCAGGCTGGAACGTGAAGATCGCGGACCTAGAGCAGATTCCCATCATTCTGGTTCATACCCGGCAGCGGTGAAGAATCCTCGGCAATCGTCCGTGGTGACGGCGTCGATGGCGTCACGGATGGCGTCCCAGAGGCTGGTGACGGTCCGCGCGGCCGTCTTCTTCAGGAGAGCCTTGACCTTCGAGAAGGCCATTTCGATCGGGTTGAAGTCCGGACTGTAGGGCGGCAGGAAGCAGAGTTCCGCGCCTGCTCGCTCGATCGCCGCGCGGATCGCCGGCGGCTTGTGGGCCGGCAGGTTGTCCATCACCACGATGTCGCCGGGCCGCAGGGTCGGGACCAGGACCTGGTCGACATAGGCGAGGAAGGCGGCGCCGCTCATGGCACCGTCCAGGGTCATCGGCGCGGTCATGCCGGACAGGCGGAGGGCTCCGACGAAGGTGGTCGTCTTCCAGTGACCGTGGGGAACCGGCGCCCGGCACCGCTCGCCGCGGGCCGCACGGCCATACATCCGGGCCATCTTGGTCGAGGTCCCGCACTCGTCGATGAACACCAGTCGCTCCGGGTCGAGATCGGGCTGCCTCTCGAACCAGGCGAGGCGGCGCCGGGCTACGTCGGCACGCGCTTGCTCGGCGGCGTGCGCAGTCTTTTTTTCCGCGTCACGCCGTGACGCTGGAAGAACCGGCAGACGATGCTCGGCGTCGGACGATAGGCCACGGCCGCATCCAGCCGCTCGGCGATCTCCGCCAAGGTCAGATCCGGCGTCTGATCGATCCATTCCAGGATCAGGCCGCGGTGCGCGTCGATCCGGTGAGAGCGATGATTGCCGCCCCGCTTGTCGGCTTCGACGTGCCCGCGCGTCCGCGCGCGCTCGACCCACCGGATCGCCGACGACACGCCAACCCCGAACCGAGCCGCCGCAGCTCGGCGCGACGCACCGGCTTCTACGGCTTCGACAACACGGCGGCGCAGATCAACGGACAAGGATTTGGCCATGAGGGCTGGCCTCCTTCACCAGCCCTCATCTTGAATCACGATCCCGCAAATTTGGGAATCCCTCTTGATTCCGAAACCACACAAAACGCTCTAGACATCCAGCAGGGCACTAGCTTCAGCTGGCAGGCGCGGCGCCTTCAGCGCAGCGTCGAGCCGGTGGTCGCGGTCGAACGCTTCGGCACCGTCGGCCAGGCCGTGAAGGCGGCGGCCGGATACGACCTGATGATCCTCGACGGCCCGCCGCACGCGACCATGGGCACGCACCAGATTGCCGAGGCCAGCACGCTCGTCGTGCTGCCGACCGGACTCGCGTTGGACGATCTCGAACCGACCGTGCTGCTCGCCCATGAGCTGACCAAGAAAGGCGTGCCCGCCGACAGGATCGCCGTCGCCTTCTGCCGCGTCGGCGACAGCGAAGCCGAGCTTGCGGAGGCCAGCGCCTATGTGCGGCAGGCCGGATACCGGCATCTGACGAACGTGCTGCCGGAGAAGACCGGCTTCCGCCGCGCCAGCGACGAAGGCCGCGCACCGACGGAAACGCGCTTTCCCTCTCTCAACGAACGCGCGGCGGCCATCGCCCAGGAACTGGCCGACATCATCGAGACGCGCACCGGCAGGGAGGCGGCATAGGATGACGAAGATTCTCCCACCGCGTCGCAATGGCAAAGGTCTGCCGCCCGCGCCCATGCAGGTCGTGCACAATCTCGACCGCGCGGAAAGCGGCGCCCAGAAGCCGCTCAACTTCAAGGTCAGTCCGGAGTTTCACCGCGAGTACAAAGCCTACGCGGCTGTGCACGGCATCTCGATGGTGGACCTGCTGCGCGAAGGCTTCGATCTGGTGAAGCAGCGGCGCGGATGACGAAATAACGCAAGGACGATTTCGTCATATAGAGAAATAACGCCAGACTACAACCTGTGAAGATTCACAGGTTATGTAAGCCGCTTGCGATTCCGACATGAAGTACAGGAAGGCGTTGCCGACCCCCTGGGAACAGTCACTTCTCGGAGTGTGCTGGAAGGGTCGGCAACACTTCCATTATTGTCTTAATCGAGACGAATTACCACACGTCAGCCAAACAAATCGGCACCCGGCCCATAAGCCCTTGGGAACAGTAAACACCAAGGAGTGTGCTATGGGACATTTTCGTCTGCTATGGCGTCTCGCCAGATTCGCCCTATTCGAGCTACCCATCTGCCTGCTGATCGCGGCGCTGATGTGGGCTCTCATCGACAACCTCACCGTCGGCACCGACAGGCTGCTCGTGCTGGGAATGGCGGGAAGCATCGCCTTCGCCGGAATCCTCTTCTTCGCCTATAGCCTCTTCCGCCGACCGAGCGACGCGCACGGCACGGCCGCGTTTGCGACGACGGCCGACATCGGTCGCGCAGGCCTGCGGTCACGCGGCGTCATCCTCGGCAAGAAGGGCGGACGCTTCGTCCGCTTCGACCGGCCGGGCCACCTGCTCACCTTTGCGCCGACCCGTTCCGGCAAGGGCGTCGGTGTCGTCATCCCCAACCTGCTCGACCATCCGGGTTCGGTGGTGGTGACGGACATCAAGGGAGAGAACTATCGCATCACGGCGCGGCACCGCGGCACGCTCGGGCCGGTGCATGCCTTCGCGCCTTTCGATCCGGACATCGAAAGCGCCTGCTACAACCCGGTCGAGTTCATCCGCGCGGGCACCGTCAACGATGTGGATGACGCACGGCTGATCGCCGAGATGATTGTCGCGCCGGAAAATCACGAACCGAACCACTGGGAGCGCGAGGCGCGGGTGCTCGTCACCGGCCTGCTGCTCCATATCGCCCATGATCTGCCGCCCGGCCGCCGGAACCTGCGCGAGCTGCGGGTTCTGCTCATGCGGTCGCGCGAGGGATTTGACGGCGTGCTCGTCGGCATGGCCGATGCCAAGCACCCCATTGTGCAACGGATCGCGCAGGGGTTCTCGCAGAAGGAGGACAAGGAGCGCTCGGCCGTCATATCGACGGCGCAGACGCGGACGGAGGTGTTCGACAGCCCCCAGCTCGGGGCGATCACCAGCCGCTCCACCTTCCGGCTCGAAGACCTGAAGAACGGCGTCATGTCCGTTTTCCTGATCATCCCGCCGGAGTACGTCTCCGTCTACCAGCCCTTCCTGCGCCTGATGGTCGGGCTCACCACGGCCGCGATGACACGCAACAAGCGGATACCCCGGCATCCGGTGCTGTTCCTGCTCGATGAGCTGCCCGCTCTCGGGCCGATGCGGCCGATCGAAGACGGCATCGGCTACCTGGCTGGCTACGGCGCGCACCTGTGGCTGTTCGTCCAGGACCTCGACCAGCTCCAGAAAACCTATCGCAAGTGGCGCTCGATGATCGCCAACTGCGCGGTGCGGCAAGCCTTCAATGTCCAGGACGATGAGACGGCGCTGTTGCTCTCAGCGATGCTCGGCCAACGCACCGTTAGGGTCTCCAGCGGCGGCAAGAGCGGGCAGTTCCCCTGGCTCGGGCTGGCATCGAACTACAGCGAACAGCACAGCGAGATCGGGCGGCAGTTGCTGGCACCGTCCGAAATCATGCTGCTGCCCGAGAGCTGCCAACTTCTGTTCGTGCAGGGATGCCGCCCGATCCTGGCACAGAAGCTCCGCTACTTCGAGGAGCGCGCCTTCAAGGGGCGCTGGATGCCCTGGCGGATGGAGGCGGCCGAGGACGATCCCGGCGCGCTCATCTCCGCCGACATGATGAAATAACGAAAGGATGAAAGGATGAAATCGTTCAATGAAGATATCGGCGGATATGCCTTCCTCGGCCTGCTCATCGCCACAGTCTGGGCCATCCCGCTCGCTGTGTTCCTGCACCGCGACGCGCATGGAAGTCCGATGGAGTTGCCCCGCTGCGACGAAGCACGCTCTTTGGACCAGGTTCGCACCGCGCTCGAAGCGCAGGGAGGTCGGACCGTCCTCGGTCTATACGCCGCATCGGAAGTCCGAAGCGGCGCCAGCCGCGACTATAGGCGCTGCACGGCGACCGTCGTCACAAGCGACCGGGAAGCCCACATTGGGTTCACCATCGGCTGGCATGACCGCCGGAACGGCATCCCCTTCTGGACAGGCGACGGGCTGTAGCCTCCTGGACCGGGACTGTCGAACCATTGACATGCTCGCCCAAAGTAATTACATTGTTACTACATAGGAGGATATGGCAATGAAAGTGAATCTGGTTCCGATCGGCAATTCCAAGGGCGTGCGGATTCCAAGCTCGGTCATCAAGGAATGCGGCTTCGGCGAGCAAATCGAGATGCGCGTCGAGCACGGCATTGTGGTGCTGGCGCCCGCCCGCCGTACTCGCGATGGCTGGGATGGCGCGTTCGCGAAGATGGCTGCCGCCAAGGACGATGCCCTGCTTGTCCCCGACACGATGGATCATGATTGGGACAAGGAGGAATGGGAGTGGTAGCGGATGTCCGGCGTTATGACGTGTATCTGGTGAATCTCGACCCCACACTGGGGTCAGAGATCAAGAAGACCCGGCCTTGCCTGGTCATCTCGCCGGACGAGATGAACCGGCACATCCGGACGGTCATCATCGCTCCCATGACTTCCGTGCGGCGGGACTACCCGAGCCGCGTCGATGTCACCTTCCAGCGCAAGAAAGGACAAGTGGTTCTCGACCAGATACGGACAGTGGACAAGGCGCGCCTCGCCAAGCATCTCGGACGCCTCCCGGAGCCGCGTTGTCGCGAGGTCGCCGACCTTCTTCAGCAGATGTTCGCCTACGAATAGCCTTCGTTCCGTAATGACACCATCAAGGTGTCAGTGTCCGGCCCTGAACGTGCTTTTTCCGATGGGAACCGGCTGGCCCATCGGCGACGCACGCCTTCCAGCACGCTGCCGATGCTCCCGGCCTGTCGAACCGCCATACGGTCTCCACGACAGATTGGGCGGGCAGGCTGTTTTTGCTCACTGGCCGCAGCGTCAGCGTCCGCTCTTCCTCATCGCAGGTTTCCACCAGAATCTCGCCATCCCCGATCGCGAAATGCTGGTGCAGAAGGCAGATACCGAAGCGGTCGGTCTTCCCGTAGCGGTCCAGCACGGCTCGTATCTCGTCGAGGCAAGCGCCGTCATCACCAGATATAGGCGCGATATCGTCAATATGGGGAAGTCCTTGGTAAACGAGCGCAAGCATGTTCATTTTTCGTCCTCCCTGTCATTCGCGATATTCGGGCTCGGTCACATAAGGCACTGCAAGAATTTTGGGAGTTATTGTGCCATGCAGTGTTTGGCAGACAAGTGGCGAGAAGCGGACGCAACAGAAGACATCCTCCAATCAGCCAGGGACTTCAATCAAGCAATGATTGGGCGCGAAATACGCGCCGGCGAAAGCCTGGCGCGAATGAAAGCCGAGGACGTGCTGCAGGGGATCCAATCCTGCATGTCGCGCGGCGGCCGTATTCTTGGGCTTCCGCTTGACAGTGCATTCCTGGGAACCCGCGCGCTGTCAGAGTTTCTGGGATGGTGCGACACACAAGACCTGCGCGTGGCTATCGAACCGGAAAGCCGGGACCAAGCACTGTTGCTCATCAGTCCGAAAGAATGCCGGTAAGCAGCTAATGCAGGCCACCAAACTTCCCACGTTCAAGGTGGTCATGGCTGACGGAAGCCCCAGCCTCGTTCCGCGTAAAGCGCACAGACCGCACCAATCAGCGCGTTTGCCTGCGACAAGCTGAACACCTCCGGCTCGAAGCCGCCCGCCCAATCCACCATGTCCCGGTGTTCGGGGTGGCCGGGATCGGCCAATGCGTCCAGAAACTCCGGATAGCGATAGTCCCCACCACAATCCTCCGGCGGACATGCGCGCGTGCCGGCGATGCAGCGCGGCATGAAATGGCGCGCGGAGGCGGGCGCCGCGACATCCTCGACTGTGATCAGGTGCTTCCAGTTGTCGCCGAAATCGTAGACGTAAAGGAACTCCATTCCCTTTGTGAGGATTTTCGCCAGCGTTTGCTTCCGCTCGTCCGCATAACCGTCCTCCGGCCCGAACTTGTCGTTCTCCGGCACCTCGAAGCGCTTTCCCTCGATCTCGAACATGTGCAGGTGGTAGTCCTGCCAGCCCATGGCCCCTTGCAGGACGGCGTGAAGTTCCCGCAGTGTCAGCGTGCCCGGAACAATGATGCGACGCCAGATTTCCGGCTCAATGCCGATTAACTGAACCTTGATCTGAAATGCCGAGTTCGCGGCGGTGACCTTCTTCTTGCTGGGCATACGCTGCTCCCCTTTTTGTTGTTCCTCTCAATCCTACCAGCCGGTTCGGCACCTGCGATGCGAAAGCCGCGCGGTAGGAAGCCTCATTTATCGAACAGCGTCAGGTCGAGCCCGAACGCCCGGCCCCGTTCGCGCTTCCGCTCCCGCTCAAGTTTGCGTTCCTTGGCCACGCGCCAAGCGCGATGGAGCTGTTCGCGCCGCTCGTCCGACAGGCGGCTGCGTTGGATGGCCTTCTCGGTCACGCGCGACAGTGCCCGCGCCCGCGCCTTGATCTTCTCCAGCATCGTCTCCTTCAGCACCTGCGGGCTGCCCGCGATCTGCTGTAGCATCTCGTAGTCGCGGATGGCCTGCTTCACCCGCCGCCTGGCCTGCTCGATCTCAGAGCGCGTATGCTCCAGCCGGTTCCGGGCATCCCGCCACCGGCGGCGGCGCTCGATGATGTAGCGGTAGTAGCGCCTGGCCTCCTTGCGGTCGGCCGTCCGCGTGTCGCCCAGCCGCATCCCGCGCACCGCCCCCAGGATGAAGGGGTCCTTCTCGATCATGCGTTCGGCGTCGCGGATGCCGAACTTCTCCTCCAGGTCATCCCAGACCGCGCGGGCCTTGACGGCATCCCGGTAGACCTTGCCCAGAATGTCGTCGAGGCTGCGGTCGCGCTTCTGAAGCCATGCCTCGTCACGGGGCACCTGCTTCTCGGCGAAGGACTGCTGACGCTCCGCATAGCGCACCTTGCCCGCGGCTGTCCGGTAGGACGCCTCGATCTGGCTCCAGTAGCGGAAGTCCATGTCGGCTTCGTCGAAGCGCCGCACGGCCGCCTCGGCCGGGTCGCGGTCCGGCTCCTCGGCGAACATGCCCTCCACGGTGCGCCGCTCGGGCGGGGCCATGCCCGACGTATCGGGCGTCGGCTCCTCTTTGCCCCGATCCCGCTGTGCAACACGCGCGGCCCGCCGCGCCATGTGGTCGTCGAAGCTCTCCGCGAAGCGTTCCTCCAGGGTATGGAAGCGGACACCCTTGCCCATGTCGGACAGCTTGGCGAAGCGCTCCCCGTCGGTGAGGATCAGCCCCTGCCCCTTGCGCTCCAGGGTGACGCCCTTGTCGGCGAGCCGCTGGGCCAGGTCATCCCAGTCGCGGGCGCGGATGAAATCGTCCTTCAGGCGTCGGCGCAGGTCGGCGATGTCGTCCTTGGCGAAGGGGATCTGCGCCTCGCGCTGCTCCCGCCGCGCCTGCCAGTATTCGGCGTCAGAGACGGTGGGGCCGAAGTCCTCCACCACGTCCCGGCCGAGTTGGCGCTCGTACTCGCGGTTGCGCAGGATGTTGAGGCCATGCTCCTGCGCCAGCTCCTGCACGATGCCGGTCAGCCGCCGCCCGTCCTGATGCCGGTCATAGGCGACGTGCTTCTCGGGATGCACCCGGTTGACCAGAAAATGCAGGTGGGGGTGTTCCGTGTCGCGGTGGCTGTAGACCAGGAGCTGATGCTCCGTCAGGCCCATCCGCTCGATGACCTGCTGGGCGACCTTGCGCTTTACCTCCGGCGTCACCTTCCCCGCCGCCGCGTCCTTCGGGTCGAAGGTGATCATGAAGTGATAGGCCGGCTGCTTACAGCGGACGGATTTCGCGGCCGTCGCATCCATGACGGCCGCCGCTGCGCGCGGGTCGTCGGTCAAAAGGTTGCGGGTCTCGACGAACTCCACCCGGTCGGGGGAGAGCCCCTTGATCTGGCCGGCGAGATAGAGTGCCGAGCCTCGGAAGCTCTCCGGCTGACGGGCGGGCACCTTAAAGCGCATCGCTGCCCTCCGGGCCATCGGGCTTGCCCTCCGGCTCCCGTCCCTTCGGCCCCTTGGCGACAGCCTTGTGGATCGGGGCGAGCACGTCCTTCAGGATGGTGAGCGCCTCGTCGCGTTCCTCGTCGTCGATGTCCTTGCCGGAGTTGGCGCGGCGGGCGAGGCTGTTGATCAGGTGGCCGATGCCGTTGACGGCCTCGACGTGGCTCATGAGGACGGGCGCCAGGTCGGCGCGGTCGGTCAGGCGCTCGACCATCTCCTTGCCGACATAGACCGCCCATGGCCGGTAGGTCTCATCGCCGGTGGCGGCTTCGAGCTGGGCGAGGTTGTTGGCGATCCGCCCCAGTTCGTAGAACACGTCCTCGATGGCCTTTGCTTTCGCCGGCTTGGCCCGGGGTTTCCGACCCATCGCGGTCTCACGGACATAGTCGGCGAAGGTGACGCCGGCCTCGACGGCGCGCTGCTGGATGGCGCGCTGCTCGGCGCGGGTCAGGCGGATGCGGGCGACGACATCGCGGCGATCCTCGGGGGCTTTCGGTCTGCGTCCTGCCATGCCGGTGCCTCCCCGTTCAACAGTCCCGGAAGGGGAGGATCAGGGTGCCGTGACTCTCCCTCCCTTGAGGCCGCAGGGCCGAATGGCGAGGCAAGATGGCGACGCTTGAGACCCCGGCAGGGGGTCGAATGCGGAGCCTGTTGGGCGAAAAACAATGCCGTCGGTCGTCCCCGTCAGGGGCGAGCGGAGGGGCTGGCCGCAGGCCGCCCGTCAGGTATTTTTGTAGACCAACATCCATCTTGCCTCCCCCCTGTGACGCGAAAACCCTCCCCCACTTATGGGGTCGGTCCACAGGGCGGAGTGGATTCGGACTGACAGGTCAGATACTTAATGCCAACGATGGATAACGCGAGACTAACCGCAATCGCTCTGAATCACAAGCCTCAACACGTGCCAACGGCCACCAACAACATCCGCCGCCGGAACCCGGCACAGCACCAGCGGGCGGTCGGCGGCGCGTCAGCGCCGTCGCGACCGGCCGGATGGGGCGACGGATTGCCATGCGAAAAGCCCGCCGAGGACAAACCCGGCGGGATGGATGATGGGCTCAGCACGGGCCGGTCTGACCGGCGGCGACCTTCGCCAGGATTTGCTCGATGCAGACTTCCACGGGGCGCCCGATGGTCCACGAGATGTCTATATGGAGCGTCATCCAAAAGTCCGGGGTCTCGATCCCGGCTTCGCGCAGAGCCTGGCGGACCAGCGCTTCATAGTCCTGCGAGTAGTATCCATGACGGGGTTCTCGGCTTGGCAACATGATCATTCCTCCTTGTGGTTTTCGGCCGCGACCGTCGCGGCCTTCGTTGGCGTCATGACCGGCGTCGCCTGAGTGGGTCGGTGCACCCGCAGGGCCGCAGCAACGCGAAGGACCTCGAAGCGCGACTTTCTTGATGATGTGGACACCCACCACTGCTAAACGGCAAACTAAATTGATTGCCGAAATGAATAATGAAAGGGTTTTTGAATGTCCGGCCTGACAATAGGTATTGATATCGCTAAGCGTGTTTTTCAGGTGCACGCCATAGATAATGAAACTGGTGAAGTGATCGCCAAAAAGCTACGGCGCTCTGAATTTCTCTCCTATTTTGAAAAGCTGCCAGCAAGTCTGGTTGGACTTGAATCTTGTGGGTCAGCCCATCACTGGGCACGTGAGCTGACCAGGCTCGGCCATCGCGTCAAAATGATGAATGCGATGTATGTGAAGCCCTACGTCAAGCGCGGAAAGAACGACGCTGTTGATGCCGAAGCCATCTGCGAGGCGTTGACACGGCCAACAATGCGCTTTGTCCCGGCTAAATCAGTAGAACAGCAATCCGTACTGATGATTCATCGCACAAGAGCCTTGCTCGTGCGGCAGCGGACAATGCTGATAAATGCGTTGCGTGGCCATTTGGCCGAGCTTGGGATTGTTGCCCCACAGGGGATTGAGAGGGTATCCGAGCTCATCGGCCGAACCTTAGGGGCCGAAATCGATGAGGCGAAGGTTCCAAAGCTCGTTCGCGAAATGATTGTCATTTATGCGGAGCAGATCAAGAAGATCAACGAACAGATCAAGGACCTGGAACGCAAATTGCGGTTATGGCATCGAACGAGCGAAGACAGCCGGAGGCTGGCGACGATCCCCGGCATCGGATTTATAACCGCAACCGCATTGGTCGCCACCATAACGAACCTGTCGTCGTTTCAATCAGGACGCGCTTTTGCTGCATGGCTCGGCCTGACACCGAAATCCGCTTCGACAGGTGGTCGGGTGCGTAATGGCCGTATCAGCAAAGCGGGAGACCGGCACCTACGCGCGCTCCTTGTGCTCGGTGCAACATCAGTCATCAGAAGGGTACGAGCCGGTCAGCCGACACCGCTTTATGCATGGGCGAACAGGTTGCTTGCCAAGAAGCCAGCGCGGCTTGCAACAGTTGCGCTAGCTAGAGCAGATTCCCATCATTCTGGTTCATACCCGGCAGCGGTGAAGAATCCTCGGCAATCGTCCGTGGTGACGGCGTCGATGGCGTCACGGATGGCGTCCCAGAGGCTGGTGACGGTCCGCGCGGCCGTCTTCTTCAGGAGAGCCTTGACCTTCGAGAAGGCCATTTCGATCGGGTTGAAGTCCGGACTGTAGGGCGGCAGGAAGCAGAGTTCCGCGCCTGCTCGCTCGATCGCCGCGCGGATCGCCGGCGGCTTGTGGGCCGGCAGGTTGTCCATCACCACGATGTCGCCGGGCCGCAGGGTCGGGACCAGGACCTGGTCGACATAGGCGAGGAAGGCGGCGCCGCTCATGGCACCGTCCAGGGTCATCGGCGCGGTCATGCCGGACAGGCGGAGGGCTCCGACGAAGGTGGTCGTCTTCCAGTGACCGTGGGGAACCGGCGCCCGGCACCGCTCGCCGCGGGCCGCACGGCCATACATCCGGGCCATCTTGGTCGAGGTCCCGCACTCGTCGATGAACACCAGTCGCTCCGGGTCGAGATCGGGCTGCCTCTCGAACCAGGCGAGGCGGCGCCGGGCTACGTCGGCACGCGCTTGCTCGGCGGCGTGCGCAGTCTTTTTTTCCGCGTCACGCCGTGACGCTGGAAGAACCGGCAGACGATGCTCGGCGTCGGACGATAGGCCACGGCCGCATCCAGCCGCTCGGCGATCTCCGCCAAGGTCAGATCCGGCGTCTGATCGATCCATTCCAGGATCAGGCCGCGGTGCGCGTCGATCCGGTGAGAGCGATGATTGCCGCCCCGCTTGTCGGCTTCGACGTGCCCGCGCGTCCGCGCGCGCTCGACCCACCGGATCGCCGACGACACGCCAACCCCGAACCGAGCCGCCGCAGCTCGGCGCGACGCACCGGCTTCTACGGCTTCGACAACACGGCGGCGCAGATCAACGGACAAGGATTTGGCCATGAGGGCTGGCCTCCTTCACCAGCCCTCATCTTGAATCACGATCCCGCAAATTTGGGAATCCCTCTTGATTCCGAAACCACACAAAACGCTCTAACAAGATGGCCAGAATTTCATGGGCAGTTTTGGCGAGAAATACAGCTTATCAGCCGGAGCAAGCCGCAGCCGCGGCTTAACTGATAGGCTGATCACCAGTTCGGGAGGGCGTGCACTGTAAATGATGAATACCGGTTTGAACCGGAAACCAGGAAAACCCGTTCGCGTGGATGCATCGTAACGTATGCGATTTCTTGATAGGGACCTAGGTTTGCGGATTTCATCAGGGCCCCGCAGTGTTTGTGCTGCGATATCAGAGGCCGGACACATGTGAGCACTCTGCCGGATTTATTCATTTCAAATGCACTTCTTCTTGACAGGGTGGGTGTCCACACATGCCCCGCGAGGAATGCGGCGTCAGCCGCAGGGGAAGAAAGTCGGGGAGAGAGGTTGCGCCGCACACGGGTGACGCCATGACAGCCAAGAACGAAAGGCCGCCGCCGGTTGTCGGATGGGGTCGCAAGGAGGATGCATCTGTCGGTAAGACGCCGTCATGGGCAGTTTCGCAGTACGGCGACCGAGACGTCTCACAAGTGACCGCAGGGATGCGCGGCCATGGCGTTGGCAGGTCACCGCTCGGTGGCCAAGGGTCCACAGAGTGATGCAAACAAAGACCGCCGAAGCTGGCAGCATCGAAAACCCTCCCGAGGGAAACCGGCATCGTGCCGTCGCGCCCCAGCGGCAGCAGTGACCTCGCACGGATATGACGAAGCCCCGCCGGGATACCCGACGGGGCTGGGTGCGCGGTCGCGGCTGGGTCAGGCGGCCAGCGGTCGACCCTGGTGGCGCCGCAGGTCCATCAGGGCGATGGCGCAGCCGATCGGGCTCAGGCCCCGGTCGTAGGCGCGGACGATGTCGGCGTACTGGTCCTCGTCAATGTCGTCGCCCGTCTCCAGCAGGTAGTTGTCCTCGACCTCGATGACGTACTCGTCCCAGGTCAGGTCCAGAAAGCTGTCGGTGGTGTTCAGTCGGTTCATGATCTTTCCTCCTTCCGTTGTCCTGGCCGCGACCGCGGCCTTCCATGGGCGACGAAAGGCGGCGGCAAAGGCGGCCAGCCGCACCCGCAGGGCCGGAACGAAGTGGAGGACGGCGAGGCCCGTCTTTCTTGAGCGAAGCGACCGCGAGGAAGGCGCCGCAGGCGCCGGGGAAGAAAGTCGGGCGCGAGCCGTTGCGGCGGGCGCCGCCGACGCCACGTTCGCCCAGGTCAGGAAGGCCCGCCGGTCACGGCCAGAGGAAGGATGGAAAGGCCCCGGCTGAACACGCCGGCTGTCTCGCAGTCTGACATGCCGGACGGCGGCATCGGGGCTCCAGGCGCCTGCCGGGCAAGGCGACGATCAGCGGGAGGCAGGTGTCCCCATCGGCCTGCTCACCGAGGCTGAGCCAGTGCGTGTCCTTCGGCCTGTTCGGCGGTGACTCATGGCGTCCGTCAGCCAACCCACCACACGACAAAAGCCGCCCGTTACCGGGCGGCTTCGTCGATGGTGCAAGCGGCTCACCACCATGATGTGTAGAACACCGTCTTCCCTTCGGCGATGGCCGCGCGCGCTTTGGCGATGAAGTCGAGGTCGAGCTCGATCTCATCGGGGCGCGTCGTGCCGAAGAAGAAGCCCTCGGTGTGCGGCAGTGCGTTCGCCTCGATGTCTGCCTCCAGCCGGTCGAGGTCGTCCACCGTCAGCGCGACGTTCACGCAGTTGAAGGTGTCGTCCTGCCCGCCCTTCTCGCGGTAGAGCTGCTCCATCCAGCCATGCAGGTTGGGGTGCTTTCGCCAATAGGCGAGTTCGGCGGCGGTCTCGGCGGTGAAGTCCACTTCGGCCTCGACGGCTTCGGCGGTGGTGAAGGCGTACATATCCAGTCCCATGATGATCTCCTTTCGATCGTTGGTTGCTCGTCCTGACGGACGCGACCGAAAGGGCGGGCGGCATGAGCCGCCGCCGTCCTGACCAACACGGGCGGGCTTGCCCGCTGGCGCGGGCGGGTCATGGACGGCAAGGCGCCGTCCGCCAGGCACGCGGAACCTCCTTAGGACGGGCAACGGACCGGAAGGGGTCGGGACTGGATGCGTTCGCCCGCCGAAGCACGGCGACCGGAGAGCACGAAGAGGCCCCACCGTCAGGGCGACGGAGGCGTCCTCAGCTGCACCAAGAAAAATCCCTCCCGCGTACGCGGGAGGGAAACCGTTCAAGTGTTGAGGCGACTAGCCGTTCCGGACGCACCGGACGAGGAGGCTGCGCTTCTTGTCGACGGGCTCTTCGCTGCCGTCGTACAGGTACTTGGACCACGCGGCATGACTGTGGAACTGGTCAGACGTCCAGTACCACCACTCCGTCAGGCCCCCGATGACACCGTCTTCCTGAAGACGATGCAGCAGGGTGAGTTCGGCCAGCGTCGGCAGCCGCCAGTTCTCGTGGCCTCCGTGAGCCTGCTGCGCCGCCAGGTCGCGTGCCTCCGGCCACGTGTGAGAGCCAGACACGTCGTACGGCATCGCGAAAAGCGCAAGTCCAGTGTCAGGCGAAACCCCGACATAGACCGATCCGTCGAGCATGATGTCGCCCGGCTTCGGACCTTTGGAACCGAACGTTTCACCGCAGCCAGCCGCCCTCGCCGCTTCGAGTCCGTGGTATATCATCGCCCTCGTAGCTTCGAGCGCGCCGATCACTTCGCGCTCTTTCATGAGGGAATCTTCGAGCGCTTTGACGATGCCGCGCTCCCAGGCCAGAGCGTTCTCGATCTCGTCCAGAGTGTCCAGTTTTGACTTAGACATGTATAGAAATCGCCGCAATCTGTTGCGGCGAGCCTCCTGTTGAAAGTCGAAAAGAGAAGGGTGCGCATTTCGCCTAAATGTCGACACATATAAAAAAGAAATGAAACATTTCTTTGTTTATAAATAAAAAACATAACTATGTCGATCTATTTTAAATATAACTGCGAATTTTTGCCTAGTGTCGACGCTTATTGCTTGAACTCAATCTCAATGAAGCTCGCAGCCTGTAAAAAAAGCACAATAGGCAGAGTGAGGGCGGTTCGCAGCTCCGACCAAAAAGCCCCCGCTGCCGAAGCGACGGGGGCGGTTGGTGGAAGTTCAATCGAGGCGGATTGCGAGCTGACCTTCGCCGGCCCGAGGGCACTCGGTGATAAGGTAGCCAAGACGGTTGACGAAGTGGAAGCCACTCAGAAGGTAGAGACCGTCGTCGTCATCGCCGCTGACGAGCGTCCAGACGCAGGCCGGGTCGGCGGCCTTCACGGCATCGAGTTCGGGGCCGAAAGTCTCGAACATCAGGCCATCGAAGGGCGCATCCGTTCGGATGGTATTGCGGACGGGGCGATTGGAAGCCAGCCAATCGTCGTAGCTGATGGCTGGCATGGGCGGCGTCGGTTCGGGGTTGGCCGCCTCGCGGGCGACCTCCTGAAGCGCGAGCTTGAAGCCGGTCGCGACGCCGTCGGCTTCTTTCCACGCATCCCAGTCGTCAGGGTCGTCGGTGTCTTCGGCGAGACGTGCGGCCTCGGCGTGCAGGCGTTGCAGATGGATGTCGGTCAAAGTGAGCATGATGAAATCGTCCATTCGTTAAATCGTTAAACTATCGGCGAGGCAGTGCCGCCCGCCGTGTGGCGGGCGACGTCGCCTGCGGTCAGCGGCTCCAGATGAGGGCGAAGCCCTTGTCCTGCTGCTCGACCAGGTTGGCGTAGATCGGGGCGACGAAGCTCGGGTCGTCCAGCTTGACCGAGATGTACTCGTTGCCGCCCTTGCTGGTGCGGTGCCAGGCCGCGCCGATCTCAACGGTGCCCGCCTTGACGCGGAAGTCGGGGGCGGAGTCGTTGGTCTTCTCGACGCCGGCGATCGCGACCTTGGTGGCCTTGAGGCCGAGGGTCTGGATGGTGCCGGTGAAGCCGCTGTCGGTCTTGGTGAAGGTGCCGATGGTTGCCATGATGAAAGTCTCCTTAAGTTTGGTTCTGGCGGTCGCGCCCATCGCGACCTTTCCATGGCCCATGACAGAGACCGTCGAAGCACGGCCCCGCACCCGAAGGGCTTAAACGCAGTGGGAGACGGCAAGCGGGCTGTTTCTTGGAGCGAAGCGCCCGCGAGGAATGCGGCGCAGCCGCAGGGGAAGAAACCGACCGCGCGCCGTTGCGGGGCCGGGCGACGGGCTCAGATGTGGCCATGACAGGAAAGGACGCAGATGGGTGCTGACCGACCCAAACAGTCAGGAAGCTCAGCCTTGGCGACCTCGGCCGCCCTTCATCCGACAAAGCGGCGCGGCGGCATCAGATCCCGCTGGCCGATGTCGGCCAGTCGCGTTCATCGGTGATGTCGAGAAGCCGCCCTTGCCCCCGTCACGACGCCAAGGCGGCAGACGAGTAAACGGCGCACGCCGCACCTGCATTGGCACGGCGCACCCGAGGGTACGGTCAGCGGGAATCCGACCCGTTTCGGATCGCCTTCACAAGCCAACCGACGAGCATCAGGACATAGAACAGCCCGACAGCCGCGAACGGGCCGACGAACAGCACCGCAATGAAGGCGTCGGCGCTGCCTGTGCTGGTGCTGACGAAAGCGGCTAGGACGATGACCGCGAGGGTGACGATGATGGGCATGACGAACCTGCCAGTAACGAATTGACGAGAGAACGAAAGGAAGCCCGCCCCGCAGGGCGGGCTTCCTCGGACGGTCAGGCCGCCGCTTGCGCGAGGTCGTCCTCGTCGGCCTCGATGTCGGACGGGTCGGCATTGTCGTCGTGTTCGTCCGCCTCGATGTCCTCGGCCTCCTGCTCGGCGGGCGCATCCGCCGTCACGGCGGGGAACAGCATGGCTCCGGGCAGCCAGTTCCGCCCCTGCTCCCGCAGGTCGGCGGGCAGGGTCGCGTCATTCTCGGCGCAGCGCTGGAAGTGCTTGGCCAGCGCATCCGCCAGCTTGCCCTTGGTGTAGTCCTTGAGCTTGCCGAGGCGGGATACCGCCCCGCTCTCGCGGGCGATGGCTTCCAAGTGCTCCTTGCGGCGGCGATAGAGGAAGTCCTCGTCGGGCACCCAGCGGTCGCGCATATCCACGCCCAAATCCACGGCCACCTGATTGAACAGGCTGTCGGTGGTGTCGAGCGCCTCCATGCTCTCCTGCCCGAAGGCCAGCGCCGTCAGCAGCAGGTGAAGCTGTTCAAGCTTGCTGTCGGACAGCGACTTGACCGCCGCGTAAAGCTGCTCGGCGCTCTTGTCGTCGCCCAACAGCACATCCCATGCGCCACGGCTCGGGCGGGCGTAAGGGTGGCGCTTGCCGCCCTCCAAACCCAGCGCCGCGACGAACTCCTGCGCTGTCCGTTCCACGGCGCTGTAGCTGACGGGCGGGTTGTCGCTCGTGCAGAAATACGCCAGCGCGGGGTGGGCATCGACGGCGATGCGTCCGTGATAGCGGATACCGCGCATCATCTGGATGGCGGCGACTTCCTTGGCCTTGCGGGCATCGGCCAGCAAGGCTTCCATCACGGCCATGCTCTTATGAGCGGCGACCATCCGCACCACAGGCCCCGTGTATTCGGGTTGCGGCTTGGGCGTTGCGGGCGCTGCCGCCGTCGCCTCGGCCACGCTCGGACGCACGTCGCGGCGGACAAGCCCTTCGCGCACTTCCACCCGACCGCTCGGCTTGAAGTGGATGACCACGCCGCCCGCTTCATCCTGCTCGGTGTCGGCCTCGCGGTACTGCCACCACGGCGCATAGCCCTCCGTCAGCAACTCCACGAAAGCCGCACCCGCTTCGCGGTGATGCGCGGCCAGCGCCTCGACTGCTTGCGACTGCAAGCGGAAGAACTGCTCGGCATCGTCAAAGAAGGTGTTGTCGTCGGCGGCGAACAGGTCGGCGGTGACGGTGCCCTCGTACTGCTCCATCGGAAAGATGGCCAGCGCCACGGCGGGCTTTTCGCCCGTCAACATGCCGCGCACATCGTCGGCATCGTAGTGATACCCCTGCTCCAACCGCTCGATGAGGGCGCGTTGCTGGTCATGGGTGGCCAAGGTCAGCGCCTCGGCAATCGACAGGGAAAACTCGCCCTCCCGCACCAACGCTTTGGCCTCTTCACAGAGTGAGGCGAGTGCCACGCGGCGCTTGACGGTCAGCACCGACACGCCCGCTTTCGCGGCCACGTCCTCAAGGCTGGCACCCTCGCCCAACAGGGCGGCGAACGCCTCGGCCTCGTCCATGGGGGCAAGCTGCTCCCGCTGGATATTCTCGACGGTGGCCAGCCGCAACGCGTCGGCCTCGGTCAGTCCGCCACGTACCTCGACGGCAACGGGATAATCCTTCCCGATGTCGCCACGCTCGGCCAACAGCGACAGGGCGCGATAGCGCCGCTCGCCCGACACGATGCGGAACTTCCGCCCGTCCTTGCGGACAACAAGGTTTTGCAGAAGGCCGTCGGCTTTGATGGATGCTGCCAGCCCGTCGAGGGCGGCAGCATCCATGCTGCGGCGGGGGTTGTTGCCGTCAGCGACGGTCAGCTTGTTCAGGGGGATGGTCTGGATGGTCATGGGTAGGATTCCTTTCGATTGAATGAGCGCCCGCGCCGAGGCACGGGCGCGGTTTGGTCAGGCGCGGATGAAACCGTGTTGTCGGGCTTCGTCGGCGTAGGCCGTCAGGCTCTTGTTCGGCGTGAAATGCTGGTCGCGCTCGATGGTCAGGCCACCGGGGCCACGGATGGCGGCAAGCTCCGACAGGCGGACGCTTCCCAATTCGGGGCTGCCCATGCCCAAATCGCAGAGGCCAAAGGCGATGTCCTCGTCCTCGGGGTCGAGTTCGGACAGCAGCCACGTCGCCGCGCCCCATGGGCAGAACAGCTTCACCACAGGCCAAAAATCGTGCGTGTCGCCGTCATCCTCGATGCGCGCGGCGTTCTCGCGCCCCTTGGCACGCATCCGGGCGCGTTGCCCGTCGGTCAGCAGCGCGGCAGCGCTGCCAAGGTTCGTCGTCGTGTCATTCATTGGCTCAATCCTCCGTGCAGTCGTTACAGGCGGCACAGGACACACACGCCCCGCGCCTGAACCTCTGCCCAGCGGCGAGCGACGACAGGAGAACCAGTGATATTCAGTGAGTGCCGTCGGCCTGGCGGCGTCGCGCCGACCTCCGACGGGCTCCAAGAGAGCCGCCCCAAAGGGGTGCAATCCGGCCAACACGGGAGCGCAGCGAACGGAGCGGGCAGGCCGGACGGCGACCTTGGGCAAGCCCGGCGAGGTCGGCACAAGCTGGCCAGAGAGGTTCCGCGCGCAGCGCGATCAACAAATCAACCGCGGCCCAAAGGGCCGACCGCTGCCGCCGCACAGGGTAGTGAAGCGCGGGTCCCGGTGCGGCGGTAATTACGGGATCATGACCGAGTGGCGCCGATGATCGCGCAGGGCGACGTACGGCGATGAAGCGGTATCAAGATGGTTCGGTCACGAAGGTTTATGCGCATGCGCGCAAGCGCTTCTGCCTGACGGAGCGTTGCGGGGCGACAGCCCTGCTCGAAGGGGTGACGGAAAACGCCGAAGGCGGTTGCAGGCAGGGGAAGACGTTCCCCTCCGAAACTGACCTCACCTTCTGCCAGCCGACTGACTAAGGTCTGTTGAGATTCATCGGGAGTTTATCACGGCGGCTGCGAGATGAATGATGGCGATAAAGCTTGTGTCGGTTTTGTCAGCGCGCATGGCGATGCGTTTGAACTCCTTGAGCTTGCAGAAGAAATTCTCGATGAGGTGACGCCATTTGTACATCTCGGTATCGAGCGGCAGCGGCTTGGCGCGGCGCGGGTGCTGGGAGATGACGACCTTGGCGCCGCGCTCGTCGAGGTCGGCGATGATGGCATTGCTGTCGAAAGCCTTGTCGGCGATCAGCGCGTCGAAAGAGAGGCCTTCGATGAGCGGCGGCACGCCGACCGTGTCGAAGCGATGGCCGGGCAGCAGGACGAAGCGCACGAGATTGCCGAGGGCATCGGTGAGCGCGAGGATCTTGGTGGTCATGCCGCCCTTGGAGCGGCCTATGGCCTGGCTCTGAGTCCCCCTTTTGCGCCCTGGCCATGGCGGTGGACCTTGACGATGGTGGCATCGACCATGGCGTATTCCATGTCCGGCTCCTCCGAGCAGGCCTCGAAAAGCCGCACGAAAACATCGGCTTTGACCCAATCTCGGTATCGCTTGAAGACGGTGTTCCAGTTGCCGAAGAAAGCCGGCAGATCACGCCACGGACTTCCCGTCCGCACAATCCACAGAACCGCTTCGACGAAGCGCCGGTTGTCGCTGCCGCTGCGTCCGGGGTCCGTCGGCTTGCCCAGACAATGCGGTTCCATTTTCGCCCACTGGGCGTCAGTCAGTACGAATCGTTCCATCCAAAGCTTGAAGCACGATCAAGCCCAAAGTGGAATCCTGAATCTCAACAGACCTTAGTGCGTCTCCACCGTAACTCCGAGGCCCGTCAGGGTGGCTACCGCTGCGTCTGAAGCCGCCGTTCGTGCGCCGACGCCCGGCTCTTGCAAGTCAATCAGACGTTCATTCGTCCAAGTCCCGACAGATGAAAGAGCGATGAGCAGGTTATCCGTGAAGCTCGACGGCTTGGGAACAGTCCCATTGATTCGTACCTGTCTCATGGACGTGGCGGCTGCCCATATGGTCCCGGACATCGTGAGCGTATTCGCCCCCATGACGGTCATGAAATTCACCCCGGCCGGCAGGTCGGCCAAGTCGCCGCCGAGGGTGGTCGATCCGAAGAGCCGCAGGTGGGTAAGGCCGGCCGGCAGGGCGGCGACGTCGCCGCTAAGGGTGTTCGAACCCGTGACGTTCAAGTAGGTCAGACTGGACGGCAAGGCGGCGACGTTGCCGCTGAGTGAGGTGTTCGGCCCCTGAACGTTCAGGTAGGTCAGACCGGCCGGAAGGGCGGCGATGTCGCCGACGAACGAGACGTTGGCCCCTTGAAGGTTCAAGTAGGTCAATCTAGCCGGTAGTTCGGTGATATTGCCAAGGAGGCTGTTCGACCCCGTGACCTGCAAGTGGGTCAGACCGGTCGGCAGGTCGGCGATGTCACCGCTGATTGTATTCGGCACGGTGATTTGCAAGTGGGTCAGACCTGCCGGAAGGTCGGCGACGTTAAAGGCCCAGCCGGGCTCCGCGGCGGTATTTGATTGGAGACGAGTGATTGCTGCGCCTGTGGTCGATCGGACGCGAACGCTGCCGTTGAAAGGGGCCGCATAGGCGTGGGATCGGTTGCTGCCGGAGTTAACCAGCTCAACCGTACCATCGCCCCAGTCAACCTCCCATTGCGAGCCATCAGCGGTATCGATACGGAGCACGGTGGCTCCGGCCGCACTCAGGTTGAGCGCGAGGGGCAACCAAGTCGCATAGGAGACGGAGGCGACATTGGAAGCAGGATGACCCATGCCTGACGGATTGCGAGCGGCGTTCGCCGGGACTTGAACGCTGACCGTACCTTGCGCGGTGGGGGTCACCTCGACCGTGTAGACGATGTTGTCAGCGGTGGCGAGGTTGGCCGCGGTGCCGTTGACGACGACGAGTTCGCCGAGGGTGAGCGGGTCGCCGGTCATCGGCTGGTTGAAGGTGATGGTGAAGGGGATCGGCACCACGTCGGTGGGCGAGACGGCGTTGGTGGAGACCACTGCGGCAGGCGACGGCAGGATGGGACTGCCGCTGCCGAGATCCACGACTGTGTCTGCGAACGTGACGACGGCCGGCAACGTGCCGGTCAGGATGTCGCCGCCGTTGAGGTCGATGCTGGTGATCGTGGCCGATGATGCACCATCGTCGCCGGGGAGCAGCGTGTAGGTGAACAAGAGCGTTGCGCTGCCGGAGCCCGAGGCATAGTCGGCGGTGCGAGGCGTGCCGTTGATGGTCAGCGTCATGCGCGGCGCGCCGCTGACAGTGACGGGCCGCGAGAAGTTCAAGGCTAGAGCAGCGGTCTGGCCTACGGTGGTGGCAGTGGCGGCGACAGCGGGCGCGGCCACCGGATAGGGAGCGACCTTGCTCTCCGTCAGCGGGGTGCCGACCCAGTCAAGCCTCAAGCTGACGCTCTCGGCGTGGTCCTCGAAGGTCGGAGTGCCCGCTGCGACCGGTGAGACACTGCCACCGCCGAGCACCACCATATCCCGTGCAGTAGCTTCCTGAATTGGCCCGGCCGAGGCGCGAGCACGGATTGCACCATCGCGAACCCGAACGGTCGAGATGCCTGCGGCGGATCGTGCGTCAATGTCGGTACCCAGCAATTCGATGGTGCCGCCTGGCACATTGATGACGTGAGCGACCGACCCCGACGTGTACTGGAACAGTCCCGATATGAGCGTGATAACGCCGACCCCGATCTCGACGGTGGAGTTCTGGCCGACGGTGAGCAACGCGCCGCTGCCGAAGCGGATGCGCAGCACAGCGCCCGGCGTGTCGGCGACCACAATTGTGGCGGCCACGGGCACAGTTCCGCCAACGCTAGCCGCGAACGTCAGTCCGGCGGAAATAATGGTGTTGGCGCCGACTGTCTCGGTGACCGTGCCGCGCAGCTCGGCCTTCAGACGCTCCTGAGTGCGGATGATGTTCTCGCGCCGGACCTTCTCGTAGCGGCGATCGAGGACGGAGCTTTCGGGCGCATCAACGACGCGCAGCTGCTCGGACAACGGCACACCGAAACGGTAGCGCAGCTGTGTGCCGGCCTCAGCATATCGTGACGCGTCATTGGGGTCGACGAGGGCCAGACGCATGCGGAGCACCGGGACGGGGCTGTATTCAACGGCGTACTGTCGGCCAGTGAGATTGGTCTCGCCATCGCGCCACCACAAGAACTGGCGGGCGAACAGTTCGACGTTCGGCGCCCCCGGCAAGCGGCCTGAGATCTCCAGGTCGTAACCCGACAAGGCGCGCTCCTCATAGCCGAAGCGGCTGTCCTTCCAGTCTTTGAGGCGGAAATAGCGGTTGGCTGATAGGCCAAATCGCTCGGACTTGGCATCGAGACCGATGCTGAACCGCGTGTGGCTACGCTGGGTACTGTAGTCGAAGAACGCATTGGGGCCGATGAGCCATTGGCGGTCGGGAGTGAGGCCACGATAGGCGAGGCCGGCATTGTATGTGGATGCCGCCGCCTCGCGCGTCATGCCGAGTTGGGCGAAGGCGCTGTGATGGCTGTCGCCGGTCTCGTAGAGCGGTTGCACGGCGATGGCCGACCAGATGGGGCGGCCACTGCTCGACAGAGTGTAGTCCAGTTCCAAATGCGCCAAGGCATGCAGGTCGGACGCGGCTCCCGTGGAGCGTGCCGCCTCAGCGGCGGCACGGACGCCGCTGAAGGCCAGTTCGGTAACGAGATCGCTGGCCTCCCCATCGCCTACCCAAAGCCGGCGCACCAAGTTGCGTGCGGTACTCGTTCCTTCAGCGGCGAGATTGCGGGTCAGATGACTTTGAAAGACGGACAAGAGGTCATCGCCCTCCATCGGCGCATCGCCACCCTCGAACACCGCAAGGCCGGTGGCCAAACGGTCCTCAGCGAGACAGGTCAACCGCCGCTCGGCAACGGCGCGCACCGCGCGGGTAGCCGTACGGTTGTTGACGCCGTCACCAACGGAACGCAGATCACGGTCCCAATCGAGAAAGACCCCGCCGAGTGCCGAGGATGGGCGCCGCTCCAAGCGGTCAGTCGAGAAGCCAGATGAGGCGGAAAGCTCGCTGTCGGCAGCCATGAACGGCGCACCTGGAAACGCCGTCGATCCGCCGGCTGATACCGGCATGCCAGTCAGAACCAGCGCTGCACAAAGCACATGACCAAGCCAAAGTCCAACTCGCGGCAAATGAAACACACTCAACAAACAAAATTGTTTTCAATTATACTCAACTGTAACACAATATAATTTTGATTGTAATTGGATTGGTGGCTGTATTTGGCCAATTTATCTGAATATCTGCTGGAATTTTTTTCTGTGTCAGAAGCGCAACTAGTATCGATCTATATAAGTGGACGCGTAATTCATTACATCAAAGGCAAGAGTTTTTATGTTCATTGGCGTTAAGATTTTCCTTGGAATATCGCTTAGCATGGTCCCTGCGTTGATCAGCTTCGACGCAAGGGGACAGGAGCCGCAACGCACGGGGCAGCATTTCACGTCGCAGTCCTGCTCCCTTGAGCCTCCTGTTCTTGAGACAAGCCTCTACAGGGAACAGCTTTTCACTGTGCTCGACGAAGAAATACGTCGTCTGGAAACTATAATTTCGGAGTTTACGTCGGAGGTAGAAATCGTCTGGGTTTCACCGCCACATCCACGGGAGCCAAATGTCTGGGTTTCACCGCCGCCGCCCGACAAGCTGTCCACTTAACCTTCTTGGCTAACGAATGACATGACGGTTTCGACAGGCCGTCTGCCTTGGTTGCGGTAGCCCAGATGCGGGCGCTCTGTGTTGTAGTGGACGAGCCAGGCGTCGAGATCGGCCTGCAGGGCTTCGACGGTCTCGTAGAAAGTCTCGCGCATCTTCACCCGGAAGAACTCGTCCAGCACCGTGCCGTTGAAGCGCTCGACGAAGCCGTTGGTCTTTGGCGTCTTCACCTTCGTGCGGCGGTGCTCGATGCCATTGAGGTCGAGATAGAGCTCGTAAGGATGCCGGTCCGTCCCGCAGAACTCGCGGCCATTGTCGGTCAGCACGGCTTTCACCGGCAAATCGAGATGGCGGTAGAAGGGCAGCACGTCGTTGTGCAGTACTGCGACCGCCGCCTCGGGCTGCTTGGAGACGTGCAGGAAGCCGAAGGCGTAGCTGCCGAAGGTATCGACCACGGCGTGCAGATAGACCTTGCCGACGCCCTTGAGACTGCCCACGAAGAACGTGTCGGCCGACAGGAGCTCGCCCGGCGCGCTTGATTCCACGTGCCTTTCCCGGAAGCAGGGGTTCAGCTTCTCCAGGAAGGCGGCCTGTTCGGGCGTGATCTCGATGGCCGTCTCGGCGTTCTGTGCCTCCAGCGCCAGCCAGCGCTCGACCTTGGTGCCGAGGCCGCTTTCGTTGAGGATCTTCTGGATGGTGATCGACGACACCCGGACACCTTCCAGCGCCAGCATCGCCTCGTGCCGATTACAGCCATAGGCGGGATGCGCCAGCGCAAGCTCCTTGATCCTGTCCACCACCTCGGGCGCCGTCGTCTGCGGATGGCTCTTGTGGATCGGCGGCAGGTCCTTCAGCCCGTCGAACCCTTGCGTCTGAAACCGGCGCTTCCACTCGTAGAAGCTGGTCCGGTCCATGCCTCGCTGACGGCAGGCCTCGGCGACGTTGCCGAGTTCCCTCGCCAGCTCAAGCACGCTCAAACGCTGCTGCGCCACCTTGCTGGCGGCATCACGAGGCGAGGCCTGCCTTGCTGTTGATGATTGTCCCATGGGATCTTCCTCCTTTCCAACGATAGCACGGAAAGAAGGTTAAGTGCACACTCTAGCGTTTGACATCTCAACCCCGCCCCAGCGGCGGCGTAAGCATCGTTTCGGCGTGCACATCTTCCACACCAACGTGAAGGAACTGCCCGCTGGAATGCGGCGGTTAATTTTAATGTCCAAGGACCTTGCAAAAGCTCTTGCGATCGTCGCTATCATCGCCGCCATCTTTGGCGGTTTCCTGCTCGGCCTCTCCCTCCCGGAGGGGGCGGCCTGGCTCGTCGCTGGCGGCGGTCTGGCGATCGTTGCGATTGCCGGCTGGCTGGCCGTCGCGCTGCTCGGCTCGGAGCAGGCCGCGGCCGGCACCGTGTTGACTGGCCTGGTTATGTGGGTCGTGATCCTAGCTGGAACCATGCTCAGTGGCCTGGCCGTGAGCGTTGGGGCGGTGGCCATGGCTATGGTCGGGCTGGGCGCGGTCGGTGCGATCACCGCTGTGACCTGTGTCGCAGCGAATGACGCCATCAACGACAGCTACGCTGGTCGATAACGAAGGAGCCGTCCCCGCAAGGGGGCGGCTTTTTCACGGCTAGGCGTTGCTGGAAACGCTCGACCTCTGCCTCTTGGCCCAGCCCTTCCCCTCTGTGACGGAATGGGCAATTCAGTCACAGAAATCAAGATCGAAAAATCCAGTTAATCCCAGAGCTTCCGGGCCATCCGTCGCTCTTCGGCGCCGACAGCGTCGCCGTAGATCGCCGTGGTCGCCAGCTTGGCGTGGCCGAGCCACTTCTGAAGCAGGGTGATCGGGATGCCGCGCTCCAGCGCGGCCACGCCAAAGCCGTGGCGCAAGCCCTTCGCCGTCGCGTGCGGCCCGCTAACGCCGGCCGCCGCCATGACTTCCTTCACGCGACGGTGCCCTGTCATACGGTGCCATGGCCAAAGCCGCGCCGACGCGCCACCATCGGGCGCACCCTGAGCGGCGCGCACGTTGTGCACGCGGTCGAGTTCGGCCAGCACTGTCGGCGACACCGGTACGGCCCGATGCACGCCGATACGGCGCTTCTTCAGGCTTCGGAAGACGATGACGCCCGCCCGCATGTCGATATGGTCGGCAGTCAACGCGAGCGCCTCGGAGAGGCGGCAGCCCGTGTCCTTCAGCACAAGGCAGAGCGTGTAGACCTCCGGCGCCTGGTTCTTCGCAGCCCTGATGAAGGCCCGCCGTTCGGCCTCGGTCAGGTATTTCCGATGACCGGCCGGGTCGAACAGGCTCCAGTCCATATCGCCTCGCGCGTGATTGAAGGCCGTCCCTCCGTCGCTGTTTCAACTTCTTGAATCGTAACGCAGGACCGCCCGAGCGAGCGACAGTATTGCCCATTCTGTAACTCGATTTGCCGAAGGGTCTGTGGCAGCCGCGCAACGTGGGTTTTCAACTGCGGCTAATGGGTCCAGAGCGATCAATATCCCTTTCTCCTTCTCGTGAGGCTCCCATGTCGAAGGCTTCCCGCTCTTTCAGCCGTATTCATGCGGCGCTCGTCGGCGCTGTGCTGACCATCGGTATTGCCAGTGCGCAGGCTCAAGAGACGAACCGAGCCGACCGCGTCCCCGAACTTGAGGTGCGCCGCACCTTTATCGATCAGCATTGGGCCATTCATGCCCCAACCGCTGACCAGGTCACTTTCGATCTGTCCACGGGCGGCCGGGGGCGAATAACTCGCATCGGGCTGTTCATTCAGGGGACATGGTCCGTCGATGGGCAGGGAGAGCTATGCCTCACGGCAGAGGCGGGCTCAGACATCGCGCCCGGCACGCGGCTTTGCCATGTGTTCCACCGCGAGGGCGAAGGCTATGCGGTGGCGGTTCAGGGCCACACGCCCATGCCGGTGTTCTTCGTGGACCAGCAGACGAGACTGTTCGTGGACAGCACGAAACGGTCGGGCGGGTGACCCATGCAGGAAGTGACGATGACGCGGCGCTTCACCCTTGAGCGAGACACGACTCTCGCGCAGGCGACGGCCGCAACCATGAAGGCCGTGGAAGCGGCATTTGGCGGGATATTCGAGCAAACCTCGGATGGCAGCTTCTCCGGCACGGGACGCGCCTTTCCGCAGCAACAGCGGAATGCCTTCGACCGGAAGACAGGCGCCGAGGTCGGCTACAACATCAAGATCAGCGGAAAACTCAAGGATCACGGAAACGGTGAGTTTTCAGCGATGGTCGCCCTGACCGGCGATGGCGCCAACACGGTCGGTCGGCTGATGAAGGCTGGCAGCGTCCTCAACATCGTCGTATTGCCGGTTCTGGGTGGGGTCCTGAGCCTAGGCATGTTCCGGGGGGCGTTGTTCGCCGGTCTGATCGGCGCCGGCATCGGCCTTGCACTCGCTCTCGCGATAGCCAGCGCCTTCCGGAAGCTCCCCGAGAAGGCCATGCACAATGCCCGCGCTGCCGTGGAAGGCAAGCTCGCAGCAATTGAGTTTCAAAGCGCTGACTAGCCACAGACAGTCTAGCCAATGGCATCGACGGTGAGCACCATTGGTCCTGGCTCCGCGACCGCAATCGGCCTTCTCGCCGAATTGATTAGCCATGATGGTATCGGAATGGCCGCGATGGTGGCGTTGCGGAGATAACCCCATTCGCGGGCTGACGCGGAACACCTCGGCGAGCGCAAGCAGGAGAAGGCTTGCCCTGCCGAACCACGTCTCAGACGCGCGTAGAAACCCTCGCAGCTGTTCGGATGTCTTCAATCCTGACGCCAGTGCGGGCAAGCTGCGCCCGCATCTCGTTGAAGACGGCAGCCGAACCTGCGGGATCAGAGATTGTCAGGATCGCCGTGAACGGCACGCCTTCATCGGGTATCGTCTCCCCGGCCCGCGTTAGATAGCTGACGAACATGCGCCAGTTCGACGACTTTCCCACGCCACGCATGTTCTTCGTGAACATCTTGGTAGGACTCCACTTGAAACCATGCTCGATGCGTTCGGCTTCGACAGCGGGTCCGTTGGCGCGCCCTGGTAGGTAGGCGGCCTCCAGCCGTCCTCTCCAGCCCGGCTTACCAGTCTTGTCAAAGTCCTCCTGCTGGAGGGCGGCTTCGATGTTCACCCGGACGAATTCAGCCCCGAAGCTGGTATCGAGCGGTGGCGAGGAAACGAGCGTCAAGCGTGCCTGCCCACGGCATTTGCCTTCAGGTGTCACGAGCGAGGGTGGCCAGCTGAACTGGAACGAAACCTGTTGGTCCCTACGCAGACGGTGAGCGAAGACGAGCGTGATTGCATGGTCACTGCCTTCAAGTATCTCATTGGCGCTCGGCGGCATTCCGAAACCGGCAAGGTCGCGGGCGATGCCCGAAAGCGCCTTCGATGTGAGGGGCTCAGGTATGCGTGCGTGGTGCATCAGCAAACCGATGATCGTCTCGCGCGAGACGTCGCCTTCGATGCTGTGATCAAGCATGGCAGCGGTCTTGGCCACGAGCGGTGCAGCGTAGCTCGTGCCGCAGCCATCGCCGACAGCGCCGTCAGGTAAGAGGGAAAAAAGACCGTGGCCGAGCGGCGACTGCGGTGAGCCGGTACCACCAATATGCGCGAGGTCAGGCTTCACGCCAGCTCGGAGGCCCGGCCCTCGTCGGGAGTATCGCGCAGGGGCATGAGGAATGCAGGTCGCCAAGCCTGGCGGATTGAGGGCTGCGACCGAGACGCTGCGGATGCTCTCCGCCGGCATCAGGAGGCCATCGTTCCTCGCAGACGCGAGAGCGACCAAGGCATGGGTCTCATCGGCGGGCCATTCTGGACGCGTGTCCTGCGGCGCAGTGTTCCCTGCCGAAATGAAAAAAATCGCGTCATTTTGTTCGGCGATGGCATCGAGCCGGGCTGCGAGATAGCCGTACTGGTCAGGCTCTGCCTGATGTTGGACATTCAGACTTAGATTGTAGATCCGCGTTGCGTGCCGGGTGCTCGCGTCGGTGACGGCATTGCCGATTTCATCGAAAAAGTCTCCGACTCCGCTCGGATAATAGTTCTGGAAGACCGGCTTGTTCTCATCCGGGAAGATGGCGATGTCGACAAGAGCGACGCCGTCCGGCTCCGGACAGATGGCACCGCCGTTGAGGGCGTTGCCTCCGACGGCAAGGCCGGCGATAAAGGTGCCGTGAGCGAGGCTCTTGTCCTCATCCGCCAAGGTGTCCCAACGATCAACGACCCAAGCATCAAGCCCGCCGGATACCCCGCCGTCGATGACCGCCATCTTCGGATAGGCCCGCGCCGTCACCGGCTCAGGCAGTGTGACCGTCGTTGGGCGGATGCGCCCACTAGCTGTGGATGAGCGCGCGGAAAGGTGCTCGTCGATGATGGTGCGAGTGATGATCGGCGGAAGCTCGATGCGGCGAACTAGGGGATGGTTGTCGAGGAACGTCAGGAGCCGCTTGTGCCGGTCTATATTAGGATCGAAGGGAGCAACTTCCCGGCCGGAGCGGCGATCCGCCGACCGCTGAAGGAACAGCGCGGGTGGGCTGGGCGATTTTTCAATGCGGAGCGAAATTTGTGCGCGATCCCGGCGCGGTGTCGTCAACCGCTCGGCAACGAGCCCCTGTCCGAGGGATTGGAGGCCCTCGACGAATGTGCGGTAGAGGAGTTGTCGGTCCTGATCGACCGCATCCCACTGCGCGCGAGGCGGCGGCACATCGAAAAGCTCCACATGGTAGGCACTCCCCGTCATGGGGTTCGCCAGCCAATCCACGGCTTCCTCAACAGAAAAGCGGCGACGGTCGGAAGGTCCATATAGCTCGATGCGCTCGATCGCGCCGGTTTCGCTTCGGGCGCCGCTGGGGTGCGGCACAAGCTTGCCGCTGTTCGGATCGCGCTTGACCTGGGTCGTGGTCTCAGCGCTCTCAACGGCAGCTTGAATACGACGGAGGGCTGTAGGACGGGCTTCCACGAAGATTTCACCCAGATCACCGCCGCCGACAACAGGGGTGAGTTCGGGCTTGAACAAAGCCCGGACGGGCCGGTGGCTCTTGGCCCAGGCGGAGCGCCGCAGGACGAGCTTGAGGATGCCTATGTTCCCCGTCGACCGCCGGCTTAACGAATCGGCGACACTGGCGAGCTGACCGGAAATGGCGGCCTTATGGCGCACAAAGTCGCGATCCTCATGAGCGAAGAAGTCTTTCTTCGGCCCGCCGCCGCCCTTGTCGCGGACTTCTTCAAAGCTGTCCTGGTTGAGGATAATTTGTACGGGTGCTGCCATGGGTCATCCCCTTTCGTCACCGTAGGCAGAGGCCGACTTTCCGATCTGTCTACTAATCGTGGATTTATCCTTGCCGGCGACCTTGCCAATGTCTTCGTAGCTTAGTTGAAGCTGGTCATCCCGGCTCCATTCCTTAAAGAGCACCCGGTTCTCGGCAAACAGAAGTTCGCGCCGCTTGGGGTCTAGACGGGCGCTGTTGAGGGTTGCGAACTGTCGCAGCGTATCGAGTAGGTGCTTCGGTTCGCCACTACGCATCGCGATCGACTTCTTGTAGGTGCGGACCAGGGCTTCGATTTCTGCACCGGTCGCGCCTTCCGTGAACCAGGCGAGCAACCGGAGATGTCCTTCGGGCGCCTGCACCGGCGGCATGAAGCTCCGCGCAATCTCGACACGAACGTGGAAGTCGGGCTTTGGAATCTCAAGCTGAACCTCGAAACGCCGCCAGACGGCTGGATCGAGCAGGTTCTGATGGTTCGTGATGCCGATGGTGATACCGACGTCGCGCCGTGCATCGAGATTCTGGAGGAGTGAGTTCACGACCCTCTTGATCTCTCCAACTTCCTGCGGGTCGTCCCGGAGCTTGGCAACAGCATCGAACTCATCTAGCAGCAGGATACAGCGGTAGCGATTGGCAAACGCAAACAGGCTACCGATGTTGCGGGATGTGGTTCCCAGGAATGAGGAGACAAGCCCGTCGATACGAGCGAGTACAATAGGCATTTCCAGCTGAGCCGCGATCCAAAGAGCAAGACGGGTCTTGCCGGTTCCTGGAGCGCCATAGATCAGACACGTTCGCGATGGCTGAACGTCCATTTCCTGAAGCTCAGCAAAATTCCTCCACTCGTCGATGATCGATCGGATGGCCTCGGCGACTGTCGCATTGAAGAGCGGCGGCGCTGAGTTGATGTCTTTCGGAAAGATCACATCGACTAGGGGGGCTGCTGTCTCGCGGTCAACTGGCAGCTGCGTTTTAGGCGTGAGCGCCTCTCCCGGCATTTCTGCACGAGACCGTGAGAGACGGCTTGGAGCGACCTCAATCATTTTGTCGGCATTTGTGAGAAGCGCCGCGATCGCAGACGCGGCTTTCTTGTCCCCGGCCTGGCTCAACGCGTCGCGCAGGCGCTCAACCTGCTTGCGCGCAGCTGCCGTGGGCTGCGCCAAGGCAGCTCGACACAGTGCCTGCACGATCGGGAAATGCTCCATCCTCCACCACCTTCACTCTGACTTTTGTTGAGCATATCGCGAGCATCGTTGCACGTCAACGGGCGTTTGTTGCACCATTTTTCTATCAGATTGCCGATTATGCTGATTCTGATGCGTTTGGCGTGCCGTCGTCGCCGCATCTTAGGATGCCTGTACGAAAGAGGAGATGGTGAGGCCGCCTAAGCGGCGGCCTCGGTGATGTCGTCGGATTGCAGGCCACCGAGGAAGTCCGTGGCCTTGGCTGCCTGCGAGGCGGCGGTGAAGATGGCCTTCTTGTCGGCCTTGAGCACCTTCAGCCAGTTGTCGATGTAGGCGGCGTGATCCGGGCGCTGGGTGAGCGTCACGCCCAGATCGGCGCACAGGAACGCCGCGCCAAGTTCGGCCACGAGTTCCTCCATGGCGTAGGCGTCATCGCCGAAGCGTTTGCCGAATTGCCGGTCGCAGCGGCGATCGTTTCCCGTCCAGTGGGTCAGTTCGTGCAGCATCGTGGCGTAGTAGCTCTCGGTCGCCGTGCTGGTCTCGGTGCCGAGGAAGCGCTCGCGTTCGGGCATCTGGATGATGTCGTCCGACGGACGGTAGAAGGCGCGGGTGCCGCCGTGGCGGATGGTGGCGCCGGTGCCGGTGACGAAGCGCTCGGCCGCGTCGATGACCTGCACGGGGTCCTTGGGCTCGGGGAGCGCGGGAGCCTCGTAGCCGTCCACCTGGTCGGCGTTGAAGACCCAGCTTGCGCGTGCCATGAGGCGCTTGCCGTGCTCGGTCGTGCCGTCGTCGTTCTGCTCTTCCACGTCGAACTCGCGGTAGAAGACCACCAAGCTCGACTTCTCGCCCTTGCGGACCTGACAGCCCTTGTTCTGCCATTGGCGGTAGGTGCCCCAGGTGCCCGTGCTGAAGCCGCGGGCTTGTCCTGCGGCCCACAGGCTGACGACGTTGATGCCGCGATAGGCTTTGGCGGTGTCGATGTTGACGGGGCGGTTCAGGCCCTCGCCGCTGCGGTGCCAGGGCATCTGCCAGTCGCCCGCGCCCGCCTCGATGGCGGCGATGATGTTGTTCGTGACCTGGGTGTAAACGTCGATGCGTTGTGCGGTCATGGTTCCTCTCCTTGTCTTTGCGACCGCGCCCATCGCGGCCGTCCGATGGCGACCGGAGAGGCAGGGCCAAGACGGACGGCGCACCCCAAGAGGCGAGGAAGGGCGAAGCCCTGACCGGGAAACGCACGGGCTGGAGGGAACCGGAAGACGGTGGGCGGGCTGTTTCTTGGAGCGCAGCGCCGCGAGGAATGCGGCCTCGGCCGCAGGGGAAGAAACTGACCGACCGCCGTTGCGCCGCACGGCGTCCCTGCCAGGTCAGCCACACCTGAGGACGGCTCGTGGGCAGCGGTCAGCGGCAAGGATCAGAGGAACTTCGCCAACAGGGGATTTGGAGCCCAGAGTCCGAACAGCCCCACCGTCAGGGGGCGGCGGGGCCATTTGGGAGACTGTCATGATGCCCATTGGCGCAAGGCATCGAGGGCTTATGGCCACTGGTAACAATCGGCGCCTGACAGCCGCGGCGACCCTGAAACGTCAACCTCGGGCAGCACTCAAGTCATAGGAAGATCAGGCAAATCGGGGTACAAGGAATCGACAGAACAAGAGGGGGTCTGGTCTGCGGGCGGAGGGCGGATGGTGTTCGGCAAGCTGTTCGGGGGTGGAAAGAAAGACCGGCCGGTAGACCCGGACGCCGGCAAGTCGCATCTGCGTATCCTAGTGGAAACGCTCGATCCGGCGTGGCGCGAGGCGTTCGTGATGGTCGCTAACGACCCTCAGCTGGACTCGGTCTACAGGGACATTCTCTACCGCCAACTGGCGCAGGGTCAGATCGAGGAGGCGCGCACGACGCTGCGCCAAGTCATCCCGATGATGACCAAGGCGAACCGCGACCGCATCCAGCACCTCGGACAAGCACAGGCATGGGCGAGCGATGATGACCTGCTGCGGGCGGGGATATTCTCGCACAAGGGCACGGCCTTTCCGGTGGACTATCTGGAGCTGGGCTACATGCCGAGGCAGCGGTCGAACGGCGAGCCCGTAAGGCTGCCGGTCATGTTTCACGGCGAAGGCCACCTTCTGACGGTGGCGCCGACCGGCTCTGGCAAGGGGCAGCGGTTCATCCTGCGCACGCTGCTGGAGTTCGAGGGGCCGGTGGTAGTGCTCGATCCCAAGGGCGAGAACTACCGCGAGACGGCATGGCGTCGGGACCTTTACGGCCAGGTCTATAAATGGGCGCCGGGCGAGCCCGATTCCGACTGCTACAACCCGCTTGATCGGGTGAAGGGCTGGGACGACGCGCGGCTTCTCGCCGAATTGCTGGTCGTGCCACAGAGCAAGGAGCCGTTCTGGGACGATGCCGCCCGCGACTTACTGACGGGCTTGATCTTCTACGTCATGCACCGCCGGCCGCGCGAGCGGCGCAACATGCGCGAAGTCTGCCGCCTGCTGGCGGCGAGCAAGGCCGATTTCGACGCGATGGTCGAGGATCTCCAAGGGTCGGACGACGAACGACTGCAAGAGCTGGGCAACATCATCGAGACGCAATCGGAGGCGCTGCGCGCCTCGATCACGACGACGCTGCGCACGCAGCTGGCGGTGTGGCGCTCCGACGACGTGGTGGCCGTAACCTCCAGCTCGACGCCGGGCTGGTCAGTGGAGACCATTCTCCGCGAGGACAACAGCTGGGTCATGCAAGCTGCGAAGGCCGGCCGCCCACCGGGTTGGTACTACGACGAAGCAGCTGAGGAGGCCCAAGTCGGCCGGGCAGCTTCGATCTACTTGATTGTGTCGCCGGAGAAGATGAGTTCGATGCGCACGGTGCTGCGCGTCATGCTGGGCCAGCATTTGAGCGAAGCGATCCGGGTCCGCAGGATGCTCGACGAGGAGAACGCGACCGACGCGGACCTGCCAAAGAGCTATCCCAACTGGCCGATGACGTTCTACTTCGACGAGATGCCGCAACTCGGCTACATGCGCATCATCGAGGACGCGGTGGCGATCACGCGGAGCTACCGCATCCGGCTGTGGCTGTTCACCCAGGACATGGCGCAGCTGAAGGAGGTCTACCAGAAATGGGAAAGCCTCATCGCCAATTGCCGGTGCCAGGTCTATTTCCGCCCGAATGATCAGACGACGGCAGAGCATGTCGCGAACCGCCTCGGCAAGCGCAAGGACCTGTGGGGCGGCGAAGATTGGGTGGCCTCGCCACAGCAACTGATGGGGCCTGAGTTCCGTGAGGATTGCGTCATCATCCAGGACGGGCTGACGATCCGCGCCCGGATGTTCAAGCCCTACTACGCCGATGAGGATCTGCAAGACTGGGTGGTCGAGCAGAAAAACAAACTCGGCGACGAGATACACCGCGCCCCGCGCCCCGGACCAACTCCAGTCATGGACCCGGCGCCGGAGGACGAAGAGCCGGAGGCGGAAGCGTCCGTCACCGCATCGCCGGAAGACGCCGATCTGCAAGGGGATGCCGACTACCAGGCGGAGCTGGCGGCACTGCAAGCGCGCATGCGCGCCCGCAAGGCCGGTGCGCCCGAAGCAACCAAGAATGCCGATGAAGGGGACGGCGGAGCGCCTGAGCGGCCCGCTGGATCATCGGAGCCGCTGCGCCGCCCTCCAACACCGCCGAGCTTCGACGAATGAACAGAAACGGCTCCTGTTGCGCCTCGCGCCCCTTCAAGAGCGATACGGTGGGGGCAATCGCGACGCCGCCAGAATAGCGAGGTCAAAAGGATGAGTGGAAGTCTGGTCATAGGCGCGCTTATTGCCGCGCCGCTCTGCTATCTCTTCATGCGCTGGTATCTGAGGCGCCTGCCGAAGTCGAAAAGCTGGCGCGAGCAGTTCGATGAGGGACACAATGCGGCTCGGGCGAGATCGGAGCAGATTGCAGAGCAGTCCCGGCAGTATCAGGAAATCCAGAAGGCGAAGCGTGAAGGCAGGCAGTCGGATCAGGATAACGCCTGAACCGAGAACTGAAACGGCCCTCCTTGCAGCAGGCAGAAGGACTGCCAAACACGACAGCTTGTTCCTGGTAAGGCTTGCAGGCGGTTTGCCAGCGGCATTCGGCTGGCATCACCCATTCGGACCCCATTCGAGAGCCCCTTTGCCGACCGCACAGCGCCTTCGCCGTGTCCGACGGAATGCCGCTGATGGCATTGAGCACCGCTCCGCAGGTACAAACGAGGTTGGCGTTGCCGAAGAAGAACTGGTAGAGACCAGGCAGGTTGGACTGCAGAGTTTTTCCACAGGCGGCAGCGTTTTAAGTGTTTTAATATTTGTTTTAATTGGTTTTAACCTCGTCTGATCATCGGAAATTGACGCAAACCGCCGCGATCAGCGGAAGGCCAGGTCCGCAATAGACAGGCTCCGGTCCGCAATAGACAGCGCTTCGGTCCGCAATGGACAGTGACGGGTCCGCAATAGACAGCCTATCCACAGGCCGCGATTTTAGGCGAACGGCTACGTACGGAAAGGTCGTGGGACTGTCTATTGCGGACTCCAGAAGGATCAGGCCGCGGCCGGTTAGCTCGGGACGTGATGAGCAGAAGGGGACCGTCCTTGCCATTGGCCTCGGCCAATTCATAGTCTGGCAAGTCATTGGCCGCGATGAGCTGACGTAGCTCATGGGCGAACTTCTTGAGCTGCCGCGTCGTCCCGCAACGGGCATGCACGGTCTCGAAGGAGTACGCCGCCTCACCGGTGCCAGCCGCTTTGCGGGCGAGGCGATAGATGAATCGGGCCAGTCCCTTTCTGATGAGGAAATAGTCCGCGTTGACCGTCAGAATCTCGGGCTTCTGGTGGCCGGTCACACCCTGATAAATCCAGTCGGGGATGGTGATCTCCAAAGACCCGACCCGGCCCGTGTCGGTGCGCGTCGCGACGGTAGCGCCGGCGATGAGTGGAAAGTATCCGGCACGCCGGCCGGCCTTCCGGCGGTCGGCGACCGAAATCTTGATGTAGGTGCCTTGCAGCCTGTCGAGGGCCTGCTCCAACGCTTCGTATTGGCGGCCGCCGAAGGGCATCCGACAGAACTTGAATATCTCGGCGCTGTGCGGTCGGAACTTTGCCGAGGGCATGTCTCCAAGGCCAGCGCGGTAACGCCGCATGGCGTCGGCCAGGTGACTGATCATCATCAGCACGATGTCATAGTCATAGACGGTAGCCATGCCATCGGCACCGCCCTTCACCTCCACGACCGCATCAGCAAGTTCGTAGCGGATCGTATCACCCTTCCGCGTCTGGCTTTTCGAGAGCCGGAACACGGCGATGTCCATCAGGCCGATACCGTCCTTGACGGGGATGTCGCAGAGTGAGGGAACGAAGAAGTCCGGCTGGTTGTCGTTCGCCGGGGCTGGGCGCATGGAGGGGTTCGGAGCTGTCCGCTCGATGGTCTCGCGAAGCCGGTCGATGGTGTGCTTGAGCGAGCCTGCCTGACTGGCGGCGGTTGCTGGCGGACGCACAGTCTTCATCCGATGGCGATACCTCATAGTTCGTCATTTGTTCTTATCACGATACCACAAGCGCCGTCCGAGTGGCGCGCAATCTTCGCAAAGCCCTAGGGGCAGCGCCCCTGCTGGATTTGACGGAGAATTGTGGGCAGCCGTTGGGAGCAACTGCCCCTAAATTGCCCCTGGGCGCAAAAACGCACTCGATCCAGAGATCGAGGCGTTATCATAAGTCACTGATATTCTGAGGTAAACTTGGTTGCGGGGGTAGGATTTGAACCTACGACCTTCAGGTTATGAGCCAAGCGAAAAGCCATTCTCGGCACACTCTGTCAACACTTCTCAACAATCATAGCATTGAAATCACATCATTTTTCCGATGAGCCCTTCAGGCTCTTGTTGAGAGTTTTTGGTTTTCAGTGTGCCAAAAATGTGCCAAAAACGGTTTGGCACATCGCCCATTTCCCCGGCTCCCGAGGCTCACATGGCAACGATCCAGAAGCGCGAAGGCAAGAAAGGCCCGTCCTATCGGGTCATGGTGCGGATGAAGGGCTTCCCGATGCAGGTGAAGACCTTCAAGCGCCTGACGGACGCCAAGCAGTGGGCGCAGGACACCGAAAGCGGCATCCGCAAGGGTGAAGTCAAGAACGTCGTCCGAACGGCGGCGACCAAGACCCTTCAGGACGTTATCGACCGCTTCCGCAAGGAAGTGTTCATCCACCGGGCAGAGAGCACCAAGCGGGCGGAAGGCTCCTTCCTGGCCTATTGGGAGAAGGCGTTGGGGAGCTACGCCCTCGCCTACATCACCGCCGATATGGTCAGCGAGAAGATGGCGGAGCTGGCCGCCGCTGGCGACGGCCGCCGCAAGGCGGACGAGGATGCAGAGGCGGACAAGCCGAAGGCAGCGCCCAAGCCGAAGAGCCGCAAAACCCTGAAGCACTACCGCGACACGCTGGCGGTGTTGTTCAAATACGCGATCCAATGGGGCTGGACGGCCTCAAGCCCACTCGACGGCGTGAACCGGATCACCAAGATCAGGAACGAACGCACCCGTTACCTGAGCGACGAGGAACGCAAGCGTTTGCTCGACGCCTGCAAGGCCAGCGACAACGAGCACCTCTATCCCGTGGTCGTGTTCGCCCTCTCGACCGGCGCGCGAAAGAGCGAAATCCTCGGTCTGACGCTGGACGATCTGGACCTGACCCGCGACACGGCCATCCTGCGGGATACCAAGAACGGTGACACGCGGGCGGTGCCTGTTGTCCACCACCTACGCGACCTGCTGGAAGATCAGGTCGAGACGGTCAACAGGTTCTATGACGAGCTGGAGCCCCCGGCCGACACCCGCTGGCTGTTCCCGCGCCGGGACGGCCAAGAGCCGATCGACATCCGCAAGGCGTGGGAGAACGCCCGCGACGCGGCCAAGATCAACGACTTCCGCTTCCACGACCTGCGGCACTCGACGGCAAGCTACCTCGCCATGAACGGGGCCAGCCTCGTCGAAATCGCGGAAATCCTTGGCCACCGGACCCTTCAGATGGTCCGGCGCTATGCCCACCTGTCAGAGAGCCACGTCAAGGGCGTGGTCAGGGAATTGAATGAAAAGATGTTCTGAGGCATAAAAAAGGTTCCTGCTCCTTTTGAGGCCCCTCGAACCATGAGGTTGTCATGGTTGACTATCGGGACCTGGCGACCGTGAAGCAGGTGGCGGCGGAAGCGCCGTTCATCACGGAAGCCACGCTGCGCTGGTGGATATTCCATGCGGAGACGAATGGACTGAAACCCGCGCTGCTGAAGATCGGTGGCCGGGTCTATATCGACCGCGCCGAGTTCAACAAATGGCTGGAGAGCCAGCGCATGGCTCCCAAGCCGTTGAAGCCTGCGGCCTGACACGGCCCCTATCCTCGACCGAAGCCCCGCCGCAAGGCGGGGCTTCTTTGCTGTTACAATGACCACCCTCCGCTCCAAGCTATAACAGACCCTCCAAGGTAATGACCATATCGCCTCTTATTCAATGAACTTGGTCATAAATTATACCTCTTGAACGATTGACATCTTGGCGCGCCTTTCGGCGGATTATTATCCGATGTATTTCCAACATTTATTTTTATTAAGGCGAGAAGTTTCTAATTTAGAACGTATTATTAGATTTCTTGTTCAGATCGGAGTTTTTTACTGCCGCTCTATTGATCATCCAACTCCCTCCGATCATGCTGAAGCCTAACCCGAGCAAAAGAGGAGCCCCAACATTTCCATGAATGAGGTTCGATGCCATCGAAGTTGAAAGCAGCATGAGACTAAACTCGCCCCCATGAGCGAGAATGATTCCAGTTCGCCATGAGGTCTGAAGCGACTCGCCGAATGATCGGGCGACGAGCAAAACGATCAGCGTCTTGCCCGCGAATATGATCGCGAGCCAGATCAGCACCACAGGCCATACAGATGGAATGATCCAAAGTGGCAATTGCGTTCCGATGCCGACAAAGAAAATCCCGACAAACAAATCGCGGAAGGGCCGAATCTCGTTCTCGACAGCATGGCGCGCGTCACCCTCACCGATAATCATGCCGGCCGCGAATGCGGCGAGTGCCGGAGAAAGACCGGCGGAGGCCGCGACAATCGCAGACCCTAGTGCAATGGTGAGCGCGAGGAGCTGGGCAAGTTCCGGATCGCCACGCGACGCTACCCAACGGGCAAGCACCTGCAACGGGCCACGGGCAATGAACAGAGCTGCAACCAATGCCATTGCACTGGCGACGACCGTTATCACGCCATACCCTTCGGCGGCTCCACTCATCGAATCGTGCAGAAGCAGGAATGCGACAGCTGCCAAGTCTTGAAACAGAAGCACTGCAATGGCCAGACGTCCTTGGGCCGATCCCAGAGCGTTCGCGCTTGCGAGCACCTTGAGGCACATGGCCGTGGATGACATGGCAACGGCCCCGCCGATGAGGATTGCGGGGACGGGCGCGAGATCGAAGATCAGACTCGCTACCAACGACACCGTTATCGTCGTGACTACAACCTGCACGGCTCCAAGACCGAAGACATGCTTCCTGAGCGTTACGAGCTTCTCGAACGAGAATTCCAGGCCAAGAGCGAACAGCAGGAGTACCACTCCGATCTCGCCAATGCTGCTCAGGGCAGCGCTCTCCGCAATCAGGCCGAGGCCGGCAGGTCCGATGACTATGCCGGCAAGAATGTAACCGACAATGCTGGGCACGCCGATCCGTGAACATATCGTCACGAGCACGAACGCGGCAAAGACCAACAAGGCCGCACTTTCGACAAATCCGGTCACGCCATGCATGTTCTTCTCCTGATGGCATGGCGCAGGTAAGGCCAATACCTGTAAACTCTAGACGTGCGAGCGCGCCCACTGCGCTATCTGCGCGGCAGGCATTGCACCGCTCGTTCTCGCAATTTCCTTCCCGCTACTGAACAGGATCATGGTGGGAATGCCGCGGATCCCGTGGCGGCCGGCGATCTTCTGTTCGGCTTCCGTATCGAGCTTACCAAGGCGGAAATTTGGTTCGAGCGACTGCGCCGCCGCCTCGAATTGGGGCGCCATCATCTTGCATGGCCCGCACCACTCGGCCCAGAAATCGACCAGCAATGGCAGTTCGGCATTCGCATGACGGTCAAAATTAGCCGCTGTAAGCGTGACGGGCCTGCCTTGAAAGAGAGGCGCGCCGCAGCGTCCGCAATTGGGATTATCGGTCAGGCGCTCTTGCGGCACCCTATTGGTGGAATTGCACTGCGGGCAAGCGACCGTGGGCATCCTGTATCCTTTCGTTGACGAGCCGGTCTTGGCGGCCGGCTGATGCAAGCATTCAGCGCGTGGACATGGCGCGGCGCGCCTCTCGCTGCCGCGGCTCGGGCAGGTATTCCACGCCACCGCCCTGGCGCCGAACCGGCTGCGGATAGAGCGTCATCAGCTCCAGTATTTCCTTGGGCATGTCCGTTCCAACGGGCAGGCCCATGTCGCGGGCCTCATCGGCAGAGATGGGATAGTCGTGGGTCCAAGTGCCCGTCGCCAGCTTCGCCGCCACGGACGCCGCGCGGTTCTCGTCCATTTTGTCGGACAGCAAGTGTTTTGCGAACGCCTCGATCTGCGCAATGGCCTTGCGACCGACATCGGCCATGATCAGGGTCTGGTCGTCGATCTCGGCGATGGGTTTCTCCTCGACGACCTTGATGAGCGAGGCAGCAGGCAGCTGGCCAAGTTGCGGATCGACGGGTCCCAGCACGGAATGTTCGCACATCACGATCTCGTCGGCAGCGAGTGCGATCAGCGTGCCACCGGACATCGCGTAGTGTGGCACAAACACTGTGACCTTGCCCTTGTGTCCCTGAATGGCGCGGGCAATCTGTGTTGCCGCCAGCACAAGGCCGCCCGGTGTGTGCAGCACGATGTCGAGCGGCACTTCGTCGTCGGTCATCTGGATCGCGCGCAGGACTTCCTCCGAGTCATTGACGTCGATGTAGCGCATCAGGGGGAAACCAAGCAGGTTCATAGTCTCCTGCCGATGAATCAGCAGAATGACGCGACTGCCGCGCTTCTTCTCGATGTTGGCGATCTTACGTGTGCGCATCGCCTCAAGATATCGGCGCTGCAGAACCGGCTGCAGCGCCGAAATGATGAAGAACAGCCAGAACAGCTGCATTATGTCCATGGACCTTGTCCTCCTTCCCGTCGGCCATCCGGCAGAAAGCCATAGATGCCCTCGTCGCGATAATAGTGGCGATAGGCATCGGCGCGCCTTCGCAGGAGTGGCGTTACAAGCCAACCGGCGAGAAACCCGCCGATATGCGCCCACCAGGCGATCCCGCCCGTGGCCTGATCGCTGCCGAGCGACAGAAAGCCGGGAATGACCTGCATGAAAAACCAGATCATCGCGAAAATGACCGCGCGCACTTCGAAGAAGAGGGGAATGAACAGAATCGGCACGATCACTACCAGCCGAGCCGCCGGAAACATGCGTGCGTAGCAACCGATCACGCCCGCGATCGCCCCCGATGCGCCAAGCGCGGGAACGACTGAGTCGGGGTTCGCCAGCGCGTGAGCCAGTCCGGCTGCCACACCACAGAACAGATAGAACAGCGTGAATCTACCCGGTCCAAGCCGATCTTCGACGGCGGGGCCGAAGATCCAGAGCGTCCACATGTTCAATATGAGGTGCAGCCAGCCCCCGTGCAGGAAGATATTGGTCAGGAACGGGGTCCAGTCCGACGGGGCGACGAGGCTTAGCTGTCCGAAGAAGCGCGAGGGCACCAGCGCGAACTCGAACAGGAACCGGTCCAGCACGCGCGGCGGCAGGCTGGTCTGATAGAGAAACGCGAGAACGTTTACGCCGATGACCGCCCATACCATGACGGGCGGGTAGCGGCGCGCGACGCTGTCAAGATAGGGAAACAAGCGGCAGATCCTCGCTCGCGCTAGACATTCCGTTCATTGTTCTTTCCCGGCTATCCTCACGCCCGTCCAGGCCGGGGGATCGGAGGCCGGGAAGGATTCGAGCGAGGCTTCGAGCACCGGATCGAATTCGGCCTGTTCTTGCGACGACAGGTCCACCGTGCCTTCTTGCTCGACCGCGCGGCGGAGGCGGTGATCGTAGTGCTCCCGATCCAGGCGCATCGGAATGCGATAGGCTTCCGGCGCATCGGCTCCCTTGTAGAGTCGATGCCGTACCTCGCCCCGCCAGTGGTCAGGCGCACGCCGGTGAGTCGTGTCCTCGCGCACGATGTAGCGCCAGTCCTGCCGCTCCGCGAATGCCACGGCGCTTTCGCGGTCGGGAAACTTCAGCCGGATCGGACGATAGGGATCGTCGCTGGAGGTATATCCCATCAGCGGCTCGATGTGGGGCGGGCGCGACGGCTCGAATTCCAGTATCCAGTAGTTGGGCCGCGGCGCCGATGTCATCGCGGAACGTGCCGGCCGGTAAATGATCGCGTTCGGAACGTCCCATGATCTCATGTTGGTCCCGGGTATCTTCGGCGGAAAGGGTGGACGATTGTGACCGCGCATCATGGTGCTTCCCCTCGGTTATCCCCCAGAAAAGCGCGTTCCAGCCGGGCGCGATCCCGCAGGGGCTGTGGAATTCGCACCCTCCTCTGGTGAGCACTCTCAAAAAGCGCATGAGCGGTATCGGAAGACTGACCTGAGTCACGCAGTTTATCGCGAAGATAATCGCGAGCCGACTGGACGATCCGGGTCACGTCGTCTTCATGAATGCCGAGAACCGAAGAGGCCTTTTCAAGCGGGGTGTCGTTCAGATCGACAAGGAACAGGACCCTGCGCCATAGCGCCGGAAGACCGGCGATCGCCCGATGCAAGAACAGCGCGTCCTGCCGTTTAGCGACCGCCGTTTCGGGGTCGTCCACACCGTCGTCGGCGACGAGTTCCTCGAGCATCAGCACGTCGTCGGGCTGGTAGAACTCGAACATCTCCTCATCCGACTCAGTAGGCTCCGCGGCCGGCACCTCGGGCGCCACGTCGATCGGGGCGGCATCCTCGGGCACCGCGCGGCGCGCGGCCTGCGCCTCGGCCTCAATGGTCTCGAAGGCCAGTTGCGTCAGCCAGTCCCGGACGGAGAATTCGGTCGGCCGCCGCTCGAAGCGATCGAGCCCATTGAGGATCGTCGCATCGACGATATCGCGAACGGCAAGATAGCCCTGTGGTACCGATCCGCTGCATTCGAGATAGGTCAACTCACGCCTGACGGTGTCGTAGACCGTATCGAGATGATCCTCGATCAGGTCGAAGAAGAGTTGGCGCCGCTCCGCCTCCGCCGCATCCCGCGCGGGCGGCAGCGGGGCGCCGATCCGGCGCCGGCGGGCGGGACGCTTGTACTCCGGCTCGTGCTTGAGGCGCGCCACATGCCGATCGACCTGGTGGCGCAGGTCGGCAAAGGCCTTGCGCAGGACAGGCTCGATCTCGAACCCCTCTTCCTGCGCCGCGATCACGCCCAATGGCAGTTGCAGGCGCAGGCTGACTTTGATGCGCGTCTTGCCCCTCGTCTGGGAGGCGACGACTTCGAGCCGGACGAGATTCTCGCGGAAGCGTACAAGATGCGGTTCAAGTTGCCGCACCTCTTCCTCGATGACCTCAGGCGCGCGCTGTTGGCCGTGCCGGTCAAGATTGCGAAATGCTCTGATTACTTCCATGCCGTATGACCTTGCCTGTCGCTTTTTGACGAGATGAGCCGGCGCGACCGAATCGCGCCGGCCAGTCCTTCACGACGTCACCCGGTAGACTTACCGTCCTTGGACTGCCCCTTATCCTTGGTGTCGACCGGGACATCGGGCGTCGGAGCGTCCGCCTTGTTTTCGGCAACTTCGCTGGACTCGTCGATCCCGGCCTCGGCCTGATCGTCGGGGCTGTCCTCACCGCTGTCCTTTGCGATCTTTTCGAACACCACCTTCTGTTCGCCCGGCGACCAAGCGACGCGGACCTTGTCACCATCCTCGATCCGCCCGGAGAGCATCTCACGGGCTAGCTCGGTCTCCAGCTCCGACCGGATCAGCCGGCGCAGCTCGCGGGCGCCGAATTCAGGGCGGAAGCCCACTGCGCCGAAGTGGTCCACCACGCCCACGTCGAACTCGAGTTCGACGCCCTGGCCGAGGGCGGTCCTCTTCACCCGGTTCAGCTGCAACTCGACGATCTGGCGGATCTCCGACTGATTCAGTGAGTGGAAGACGATGATCTCGTCGATCCGGTTGATGAACTCGGGCCGGAAATGGCCGCGCAACACTTCCATCAGTTCGGACTTCTGCTTTGCCTCGTCGAACTCCTTGGTGCCGCGTTTCTTAAGGTTACGCTGGATGATGTCCGAACCGAGGTTCGAGGTGGCGATGATGATGGTGTTGGTGAAGTCCACCACGCGCCCCTTGCCGTCGGTCAGCCGGCCGTCGTCGAACACCTGCAACAGAATGTTGTAGACATCCGGGTGCGCCTTCTCGATCTCGTCGAGCAGCACGACCGAATAGGGCCGACGGCGCACCTTCTCGGTCAGTTGCCCGCCTTCGTCGTATCCGACGTAGCCGGGAGGCGCGCCCACCAGCCGGGCGACCGAATGGCGCTCGCCATACTCGGACATGTCGATGCGGATGATTGCGTCCTGATCGCCAAAGATTACTTCGGCGAGCGTCTTGGCCAGTTCCGTCTTGCCAACCCCGGTCGGCCCGAGGAACAGGAAGGTCGCGGTCGGGCCACGTCCCTCGCGCAGTCCTGCGCGCGCGAGGCGCACCGCATCGGCCACGGCGCGGATGGCCTCTTCCTGGCCGATGACGCGCTCGTGCAGCTTCTCCTCAAGCTTGAGGAGCTTGTCCTTCTCCTCGGTGGTCAGATCAGTGACCGGAACGCCGGTGATCTTCGAGACGATCTGCGCAACATGATCGGCGCGCACCTCGGCGGTCGCCGAAGCCTGGTCGCGCTTCCAAATCTCCAGAAGCTCGTCCAGCTCCTTCTGCTTCTGTTCGAGTTCCCTCTTCAATTCCGCTGCCCGGTCGAATTGCTTGCGGGCTGCGGCATAGTCCTGCTCGCGCTTGATCTGCGCGACCTCGGCCTCCAGCTCCTGGACGTCCACGGGGCGCGCTGTGGCGCTGATCTTCACACGTGCGGCGGCCTGATCGATCAGGTCGATCGCTTTGTCAGGCATGAAACGGCCAGTGATGTAGCGGTCCGAAAGCTCGGCCGCCGCGACGATGGCCTCGTCGGTGATCGTCACCTTGTGGTGCGCCTCCAGCGTGTCGCGCAGACCCCGCAGGATCATGATGACCTGAGCGACCGTGGGTTCCTCGACATAAACCGGCTGGAAGCGGCGTTCGAGTGCTGCGTCCTTCTCGATGTATTTCTGGTACTCGTTGAGCGTCGTCGCACCGATCAGGTTCAGCTCGCCCCGCGCCAACGCCGGCTTGAAGGTGTTGGCGATGTCTAGACCGCCTTCGCCGCCGCCCTGACCGGCGCCGACGATGGTATGGATCTCGTCGATGAACAGGATCAGACTGTCCTTCTCCTCGGTGATCTCCTTGAGGATCTTCTGGACTCGCTCCTCGAACTCGCCGCGATACTTCGACCCGGCCACCATCGAGTTGATGTTGAGCTCCACGAGCCGCTTGTCGCGCAGCGCCTCTGGCACTTCCCCCGCGACGATCCGTTGTGCAAGTCCCTCGACGATGGCGGTCTTGCCCACGCCGGGCTCGCCGATCAGCACCGGGTTGTTCTTTTTCCGGCGGGCCAGCACTTCGATCGTCGTCTCGATCTCGCGGGCACGGCCGATGACGGGGTCGAGCTTGCCCTCGCGGGCGAGCTTCGTCAGGTCACGGCTGAACTGGTCCAGATCGGGCGTGCTGGAAGGCGCCTCCACGCGGCCTTCCTCGGCTCCCTTGCCCACGACCTTGGTCACCTGCTGGCGAAGCGCCTGCGGCGTGAGGCCGTACTTGCGCAGGATAGACGCGGCCAGGCCCTCGCCCTCCTCGGCGAGGCCGATCAGCAGATGCTCGGGGCCGACATAGGAATGGCCGAGTTCGTTCGAGGCGATGAAGGCCCGGTTCAGCGCGTCCTTCAGGCGAGGACTGACGCCGATTTCGCCCTGCGTCTTGGCCTCTCCACGCTTCGCTTCCTTCTCGATCTGGCGCCGCAGATCGTCCACATCGACCTTGAACTGTTCCAGGATCGTCTTGACGACGTCGGACGAGGTCAATGCCAAAAGCAAATGTTCGGTATCGACCTCGCTGCGCCCGAACTCTCCGGCCTTCTGTGCGGCATCCTGCAACAGCTTGTTGCCCTGTTCGCTCAGCCGGTCAGCGATGGTGCGTCCGCCGCCGCGCCGCGATCCACGCCGCGGCGCACCCTCACCGAAAGTGGCCTCGACGACATCGTCATCGCCGTCACCCATGGAGCCGAGCGTGCCGCCCCGCAGCGGGCTGTCACCAAAGAGGCTGCCGAATCCGCTGTCGCCGAAGAACTCGTCAAAAAGGGAATGCCGCCCGAACAGGGACTCCAGCGGCGAGGCGCTGCGGCCCGACCGGCGCACCATCTCGCGGTAATGCTGGTCGCAAAGCTCCATGTTCTGAATTCTGCCGTTCACCGAGGCGCGCACGCGCGCCGTCGCCGGGCGACCGCAAATATCGCAAGCTCCGTTTGCCATTCGTCTTCTCCGTTTCTTTATCCAGTCAGGGTTGTCCGCCGATCATCTGCGCCAGTGACAGTGTCACGCAGCGACGGCTTCCGTTCTTTTCACCTTGGACCCAATTGCCACCAGATCGGGCTCGTCCAGTGTCTCGCGTTGCAGGAGATCCTGCGCCGATTGCTCGAGCAGCGCCCGGTTGGCTTCGAGAAGCGAGAGGGTGCGCTTGAACACGCCATCCACGATGTCGCGCACCTTCGCGTCCATCCGCTCGGCAGTGGCGTCGCTGTAGCGGCGGTTCAGCCACGACGACTGGTCGCCGGTGCCGAGAAAGCCGGGCCGATCGGTGTCGTAGCTGACATGCCCGAGGTCTTCGTCCATCCCGTACCGCGCGACCATGGCGCGGGCGATATCGGTGGCCTTGACCAGATCGTCGGCCGCCCCGGTCGAGACATGATTGTAGATGATCTTCTCGGCCGCGCGCCCGCCAAGCAGGACTGCGATCTTGTTCTCCAGCTCCTCCCGCGTCATCAGGAAGCGGTCCTCGGTCGGGCGCTGGATAGTGTAGCCGAGCGCGCCAATTCCGCGCGGGATGATCGAGACCTTGTGCACCGGGTCCACCCCCGGCAGAGCCATCGCCACCAGCGCGTGCCCCATCTCGTGGTGCGCCACGATCTCGCGCTCGCGCGGGTTCAGAACGCGGTTCTTCTTCTCCAACCCGGCGATGATGCGCTCCACGGCATTGTTGAAGTCGTCCATCGTCACCGCATCGGCCTTGCGGCGCGTGGCGAGCAATGCTGCCTCATTGACGAGATTGGCAAGATCGGCGCCCGAGAAGCCGGGCGTGAGCGCTGCGACCTTCTCGGCATCGACGTCCGGGGCGAGCTTCACCTTTTTCATGTGAACGCCAAGAATCTGCACACGTCCCTTCTTATCCGGCCGATCCACCAACACCTGCCGGTCAAAGCGTCCGGCCCGCAACAGCGCCGGATCGAGAATCTCCGGGCGATTCGTGGCCGCAAGCAGCACGATGCCGACTGATGGGTCGAAGCCATCGAGCTCGGTCAGAAGCTGGTTCAGCGTCTGCTCACGCTCATCGTGGCCGCCGGCGATCTGTCCGGAGGAGCGCGCCCGCCCAAGAGCGTCGAGTTCGTCGATGAAGATGATCGCCGGCGCGGATTTCCGGGCCTGCTCGAACAGGTCGCGCACCCGTGCGGCACCGACGCCCACGAACATCTCGACGAACTCTGATCCCGAGATCGAAAAGAAGGTCACGCCCGCCTCACCCGCCACCGCGCGCGCGAGAAGCGTCTTGCCGGTGCCCGGCGGCCCAACGAGCAATATGCCTTTGGGGATATGTGCGCCCAGCTTTCCGTATTCGGCCGGGTTCTTGAGGAACTCCACGACCTCCTCGAGTTCGGCCTTGGCCTCGTCCACACCGGCCACGTCGGCGAAGCTGACGCCGGTTTCTTTTTCCATGTAAACCTTGGCCTTGCTGCGGCCGACCTGCATGAACCCGCCGAAGCCCTGCTTGTCGGCGAACTTGCGGAACAGCAGCATCCAGATTCCGAAGAAAACAAGCGCTGGCGCCACCCAGGAAATCAGCGTGCCGAGAAAAGTGTTTTGCGGAACGCCAGTGATCTCGATACCTGACCGGTCTATCCGCTCCAGGATTGCGGGATTCACTACGGTCGTCACGAACTGCTTCTTGCCGTCGACCGGTTCGGCGAAGGTGCCTGTGATAGTGTCTGCCCCGACCGCGACAGAGGAAATTTTCCCGTCAGCGAGATACTTCTCGAACTGGCTGTAGCTGATCGGCGCGACGGATTGCCAGCCGGCGATCAGGTTCTGGATGAAAAGCACGGCTATGAAAGCCACCACCCAGTACCAGATGTTGTATTCGGTCTTCCTTTCCATGCCGCTTGTCCCTTTCACTGGCGCCCGAGCCGCGCCCTGATCCGCTCGAGCAGCGCCAGCAGGATGCGCCTTTCGTCTGCCGACAGATCCTGCAGGATTTCATGTTCGAGCGCCGATTGCCGCGGCGCGAGTTCCTCCAGCATCGCCCGGGCCTTCGACGTTGCGGTGACGATCTGCGACCGCCTGTCGTCGAGCGAGGGCGACCGCTCGACCCAGCCGCCCCGGACCATGCGATCGACGAGCTGGCCCGCAGTGGCCGGGCCGACCTCAAGTCGGTCGGCCAGATCGCCGATGGTCAGCCCGGGCGCATCCTCTACATGCGCCGCCGCCATCCAGGACAGGCGGGTCAGACCGCTGTCGCGGATGTCTTGGTCGATCCGCTGCTGGATGAGCTGCGCGACCCGGTGAATCGTCGTCCCGATCAGCGCGATGTCCGAAGAGATCATGGGTATCCTTCCTCCGGTTGCATGAGACACAGGATAGACCGCACTCCATCCAACGTGCAATGCATGCATCATATATGCTTGCATAATAAATGGAACCGCCTATCTTTATAGGCGGTCTCCGAACCCACATCCGGCCGGCACCGTTGCTCGGTCCCTCCATGCCGACGGTTCGGGGGCATCGATCAGCAACAGGAGGCCAGCAATGCTCTACCCGACATATCTGCGCCGCAGCGATCCCTTTGCGCTGATGCGCTCCATGATGCGCGATCTCGACCGCGGTTTCTGGCCGCCGTCCCGCGCGGCGTTCCCGGCGGTAAATGTCTGGCAAGGCCCTGAGGCCGTTGCCATCGCCGCTGAACTTCCCGGCATCGAACCGGGCGACATTGAAATTTCGGTCAAGGACAACGTCCTGACGCTTTCGGGCGAACGCAAGGCGCCCGAGGTTCCCGACGGTGCGCGCTGGCACCGCAACGAACGCGGTTACGGCAGGTTTTCCCGCGCGATCCGCCTGCCATTCGCGGCTTCGGATGACAAGGTCGAGGCGAGGATGACGAACGGCGTATTGCGGATCGTCATCTCCCGGCCCGAGGAAGAAAAGCCGAAGAAAATCGAGATCAAGGCAGCCTGAGAGGAGCTGGAACGATGAGCACCGACATCACGCAAGCCGCCGAAAAGACGCCGACCGACGCGCCTGAAACCGCCGCCGGCGGACGCATCTATCGCCCGTTGACCGATATCGTCGAGACCGATCAGGGTGTCTCCATGATGCTTGAAATGCCTGGAGTCGCCGCCGATGCGGTCGAAATCACGCTCGAAAATCGTGTGTTGACGATCCGCGGCAAGGTTGACCCGGTGCGGCCGGAAAACCTCGAACTTGCCTATGCTGAATATGGCGAGGGCGATTTCGAGCGTGCCTTCACGCTTTCCGAGGACTTCGACCCCGATAGGATCGAAGCCGAGATGCGTGGAGGTGTCCTCACCCTGACGCTCCCCCGAGCCCCTGAAGCGCAGCCGAAAAGGATCGCCGTCAAGGGCGCCTGAAAACCGAAGGAGACCATATCATGCAGATCAAAGACCTCATTCCCTGGGCGCGCAAGGACGGCGCGCCAGATTCCAAGAGCAGCGAAGATAACCCGATCGCGACACTCCAGCGCGAAATGAACCATGTGTTCGAGAACTTCTGGAACCGGGTCGGTCATTTCGAATGGCCCTTTGGCAGCGGCGAAGCGAAATCCGACGTGGTCGAGACCGACAAGGCGATCGAAGTATCGATCGAGCTGCCGGGCATGGAGATGAAAGACATCGAGGTGACGGTCAACGATGACATGTTGACTGTGAAGGGGGAGAAGAAGATCGAGCGCCAAGAGGAGAAGAAGGGATACTATCTCTCCGAGCGCAGCTACGGCGCAATCTACCGGACAATTCCGCTCCCTCCCGGTGTGGATGGCGAAAAGGCGCAAGCATCCTTCAAGAACGGGGTTCTGACGATCAAGCTGCCCCAGACCCCCGAGGCGCAGGCGAAGGTCAAGCGCATCGAGGTCAAGAACGGCTGATTTGCCAAATCGGGTGTCGCCGGTTTGCGGCGCCCCCTCCGCTCCGTGCGATATCGCACCGTCTGGCGAAGCCCCGGGGAGCTTGTCTCTCCGGGGCGGCTTTCGAGGGCAATCATGAAGGACTTGCAACGATCCGGGCTGACCCGTGAACAATGGTCGGCGATGACGCTCTACGAGAAGTTCGAACAAGTTGTCATCTTCGTCCTCAGCGTCATCATTGCGGCGATCGTCGTGGCATCGGTCTGGGCGCTGATGCGCGAAGTCGTGAACCGCTTGGTTCTGGGGGCATTCGACACTCTCGATTACGCCACCTTCCAGGTGGTGTTCGGCATGATCTTCACCGTGGTGATCGCGCTCGAGTTCAAGCGCTCCCTTCTTGTTGCGACCGAACGCAGCTTCGGGATCCTCCAGGTCCGCACGATCGTGCTGATCGCGCTCCTCGCCATCGCGCGCAAATTCATCATCCTGGACCTCGGCGAGACGGAATCATCCAAGATTGCCGCACTCGCGGGCGCGGCGCTTGCGCTCGGGACTGTCCATTGGCTCGTGCGCGATCAGGACCGACGCGAACAGCCCCCTACTAAAAATGCAGATGGCGGTCAATGAACCGAACCTTTTTCATTCGACTTGTTTCAGCAACCTCTGCCGCGCTCCTTATCATAATTGTGTGGCAGAGCTTTCCTATCATTCAGGGCGTTGTGCTCGGTCGGTTTGCCGAACCGCGCGCCGTGGCTCCGCGCGGCGACTTGGCGGCGTTTGAACAAAGCACCATCACGGTATTCAACGCCGCTCGAGACAGTGTCGTCTTCATCACGACGGCCGAGCGTGTAGTCGATCCCTGGACCCGGAATGCCTATGACGTTCCGCGCGGGAACGGTTCAGGATTCGTCTGGGACGAACTCGGTCATGTGGTGACGAACAATCATGTTATCGCCGGCGCGAGCCGGGCAGTCGTCAGGCTGGCTGATGGCCGTGCCTTCTCCGCGCGCCTGGTGGGGCGCGCCCCCGAGCACGATCTGGCAGTCCTGCATATCGGCGTAGGTTCTGACCGGCCACCGCCAATCCCCATCGGCACCAGCAACGAGTTGCGTGTCGGTCAGAGCGTGTTCGCCATCGGCAATCCGTTTGGCCTGGACTGGACGATGACGACCGGAATTGTCTCGGCTCTCGGCCGCGAATTGCCGGGAGAAGGCAGTCTCCCGATACGTGGCCTGATCCAGACGGACGCAGCAATTAACCCCGGAAATTCCGGTGGGCCTTTGATCGACAGCGCGGGGCGTCTGATCGGCGTCAACACGGCCATTTTCAGTCCATCTGGCGGCAGTGCAGGGATCGGCTTTGCGGTGCCCGTCGATACGGTCAACCGGGTGGTACCACAGCTCATCGCTCGCGGCAGCTATGCACCGCCACGACTCGGCGTCTTATTCGATCCTCGGATCGATTCAATGCTCGTGCAAAATGGCACTTCCGGCGTCCTGGTCCTCGGAGTCGATCCTGACGGTCCCGCGGCCCGCGCGGGACTGGTGCCCGCCCGCATCAGCGGCGATGGACTCATTGTCGCCGGCGACCGGATAGTCGGCCTTGGCGCGACCAAAGTTGACGAAGCTGTTGACCTGATCGCGGCGCTCGAAGCGCATCGCCCTGGGGACCAGGTTGAATTGCATATCCGGCGCGGCGATCAACGCAAGAGCTTCAAGATCACACTCGGCGAACCGCGATAGGAGCCGGAAATGCCCGCTGTCTCGACGAGGCATCGATTTATCAATCTCGTCCAATCCGCGCTCTTGCTTGGCCTTATGGCGATGATCGCCTGGGTGTCCATGACAGCGGTCGTCGGCGCGGAGGTCGGGCTGCTGCTTGCCTTCGGAATGGTTGCGGGTCTGATTTTTGCCCCCAATCTGCCGCAAGACTTCTTGCTGTCCGCATATCAGGCGGAGCGCATAACGGGACGTGATGCGCCCGGCCTTGTCGCAGGAATAGCGGAACTTGCGCGACGTGCCGATTTGCCGCGCGCGCCGAAGCTCTATCGCGTATCGAGCCCGTTGCCGAACGCCTTCGCGATGGGCAGTCCGGAAGACAGTACAATCTGCGTCACCGATGGACTGCTTCAACTCCTCGACGGTCGCGAACTCGTCGGCGTCCTGGCTCACGAAGTTGGCCACATCGCGAACCGCGACCTGTGGATCATGGGATTGGCAGATATGATGTCACGGTTGGTTTCCATCGCGAGTTGGCTTGGACAATTCCTGCTGCTCCTCAACCTACCTCTTATTTCCGCGGGCGCGGTCTATGTTCCGTGGCATATCGTGGCGCTTCTCATCTTCGCGCCCACCTTGATGGCGCTCGTGCAGCTCGGCCTGTCGCGCACCCGCGAGTATGACGCAGATCGCGCGGCGGCAGAGCTGACTGGCGACCCGGAGGGTCTCATGAGAGCGCTGAGCAAACTCGAACGTCGTGTCGGAAGGTTCTGGGAAGAAATTTTTCTTCCCGGCCGACGCATTCCCGAGCCGTCTCTCTTGCGGACGCATCCCCCGACACAAAAACGCATTAACCGGCTTCGACAACTTCGCGCGCAAACGCGCGGTCAGGCTGTACCCATCTTTGCACCTCTAGCGACGAAGTATGATTTTACGTCGACACCCCCCAAGTTCCGCGCTTTGGGCTTCTATTGGTGAAATATTGGAATAGCTTTATGATTTCCATGAAGCCATTCTACACGAGATTGCCGGGCGCGACGTAGTGCCATTCGATGCCGCGCCTCTACCATTGGAGCATAGCATTTGAGGTCAGTTCGGCGCCTCTGGTCATCTCCTGTCAATAGACCATCGCCGGCTGATCGCCATTCAAGCTATGCCAACATTTGTTTCGACCGCTTCTTATCGCACGATATCTTGAGCAACCTTCAACTGAAGCTCGCTGCTTTGACGGGGGCGGCTTTTACGACCGGGATGCCGGAACCATCCCATGTGCTCACCGCAATCGGCCTTAGGGATAAAGAAGCCGAGGCTTCGTTCCAGTTCAGCCTCGGTCGACAAATGTTGGGCAACGGCGTTGACGAAGTGATCCGGTTTATCGGCGACACGCTGCGTCGTTTGGCCGCCAATGGCTGGACAAGTCTATCGAGCGGCCAACTTATGTCAGGATGACCAGACACTTTCCCGCCGGCCGGGCAAATATCGGTATAAGGTGGCGATGGACACACCAAGGCGCTCGGCCACTTCCGCAACGCTAATTTCCGGGTCGCTCAGCAGTGTCTTGGCTACGCGAATGTCCGCTTTGGACAACTTCCTTGGTCGTCCACCCTTGCGGCCCCGAACGCGCGCGGCTTCAAGCCCGGCCCTTGTGCGCTCCCGAATGATAGCGCGCTCGAACTCGGCCAAGGCACCGAAGATGTGGAACACCAACATGCCCCCGGCGGTCGTGGTGTCGATTGCTTCAGTCAGGGAGCGGAAGCCTATGCCCTTCGACTGGAGAAGCTCCACGGTGTCGATAAGCTGGCGCATGGACCGGGCCAGACGGTCGAGTTTCCAGACAACAAGCGTGTCGCCCGGCCGCATGAAGTTGAGGGCTTGCTCAAGCCCCGGTCTGTCAGATTTGGCACCCGACGCGGTCTCACCGAAGATGCGTTCACACCCGGCCGCCTTCAGAGCGTCGGTTTGCAGGGTCGATTTCTGTTCATCAGTGGAAACGCGGGCATAACCAATATTCACTTTTCTCAAAATCCATTAATTGAAACGCAATCAGTGTATCAGGTTTTGCGACGTGATTTGAGAAAAGTGGAAAGGCGGAAACTCTTTCCACCTTTCTCAAAATAATATTTAATCAATAATGGTGCTTATTGCGTCGCGCATAATGCGTACGCGATTGTTGTTCCGCACTCGATACTAGCAATCCATCCATTTCCATATGGCCTATCCTGAGTGGCAAAGCGATAAACGTCATCGCAGCCGCAAGAACTTTGGAACACATAACCGCCGCTAACAACTCTCGTTCCTGCCGGGCATGCGGCGACCGAACTAGACCGACAAGCAGAAACCGCGCCAGTCGCGATCTGCACTGAACCTCCACCCGCCATTCCTCCCCAAGCGGTGCCGTTGCAGAACTCCATTGATTGGATGCTTGCATTGTAGCGGATAGCACCGGCCCGTTCTGCGTTGCACACCTCGGACTCTCCCGCCACCCTGATTGCCCCCGCCACGTCAAGCGCAGTCGTAGCAGGCCCAGAACCTATCCCAACACCAGTTGGCAGGGTGACCGGTCCTGACACAGAAAGTTCACCGCCAACCGTGAGGGAGCCACTGACCGTTGAACTCCCACCTACAGTCACGTCGCCGGAAAACTCACGTTGTCCCGCAGCGCTCGTGCATCCGTCCGTATTGGCATTGACGCTGGTTGGCGCATAGATCAATCCAGCAGCCGTACACGCATTCATGCGCTGTTGCTCGTTCTGAAGCACGCTCAACATCACGTTCTGCTTGGCGCCTTCGGCACCACCCCGGTTCGGTGTCGAAAAGAACTTGCTCTGAGCAAAGGCGGGGCCCGTCACCATCAGCGCCACAACAATTAGGCCTTTCACACAATTAAATCTCCATTTTTCTTGAAACAGAATTACCAATACTGTCAATAATATGAACTATCTCACTTTTTTATTATGTTTTACACCGAAAAACGTGAGCTGACTCCGAACTGACGGAGCCAAGTGCGTACAGGCACATAAGAATCCACCGCTGAAACGGAATTGGTAATTCTGTTGCACGCTGCGGAATGACCGCCGCACGTGGTGGCACACAACGGGCGGTTGAGCGATGGCTCGCCGCCGATTTCAACAATCGAAATGAAACCGATGTCAGGACAACTGTTTGATCACGACGGTCAGCGAAAATATCTGACGGCTGATGAGCGCGAGGCATTTCTCAAGGCTGCGGAACGCGCACCACGCGAGGTCCGCACTCTATGCGGCGTGTTGGCCTTCACCGGTTGCCGCATCTCCGAAGCGCTAGCGCTGACGGCCGATCGCGTCGATCTTGCCGGTAGGCTGATCGTTTTTGAAAGTCTGAAGAAGCGACGTAAGGGCGTGTACCGCGGCGTACCGGCTCCCCCGGCGCTGCTCGACGCCCTCGACCTGGTGCACAACATCCGCCAGCTCCAGCAAGCGCGCGGCGGCGGGAGAAACGCCCGTCTATGGAGTATGAGCCGCCCGACTGCGTGGCGGCAGGTAAAGGCTATCATGGACGCCGCGGGGATCGGCAGCGGGCCGCAAGCCAGCCCCAAAGGTCTGCGTCATGGGTTCGGCGTGGCGGCTGTCTCCGCAGGTATCCCGCTCAACATGGTGCAAAAGTGGCTCGGCCATGCTCAGCTCAGCACAACGGCGATCTACGCGGCGGCCGTCGGCGATGAAGAGCATCATATCGCTTCGCGTATGTGGTAGCCGCCGCCCTAGAAGCCAATGAGCTCACGGCCCATCCGGGCCATGACCACGCGGTTGATCGGCAGTTTTGGTCGGAGCGATGGACTCTAGCGCTTCTGCCGCTTCCGGAAATCCGCCGCGTCGGGCCTCTTCCGCAAGGTAGCGGATACACCATTCGAGCCGGTCTGCCGTGATCTCTTTGCATTCGCCGCGACGATTTGGCGTTGCGGCAGGCCATTCTGTATCGAACGTCATGCGGCGACCCTTTCGCTAGGCAACTCATCTAGGTTGGCGATTACAGGACCAGGAACCCCAGCGCGATCGCGGACACGCGCAAGGAAGGCAAGGGAGACTTCCAACCACTCGGCCGCTGCGGTGTCCGTACCAGTCTCGATGGTCCCGCCAAGCCGCTTCGGATTCCATCCCGCGCGGCGCATAATCGGCTCCATGCGGATATCCGACACCGACACATAAGCGCGGAACCCTGAGAACAGGCCGAACTCCAGCATGCCGGCCATGAGCACGGCCGCGATATTGGCAGGCGCCGATTCCTGATCGGCACAGAAGCGCGTGCTCTCCCAAACGTCCGGCGCACGGGGTGGCGTCCCCTCGACTAAGCCAGAGAACACGTCGGCCAGCAAGTAAGGACCTGTTGTCGGCAAAAGCCGGGTACAGGCATTGACTTTGCCATCCGGTGCATAGTGAACCAGGTAGTGGGCATCCGGCAGATCGAACTGGTCGAGCTCAAGGCCGTTGACGACGCTCACATCCCAGCCAAGGCGTTCTCGGAACACCTTCCGCCTCAGCTGGTGCATGGATGCCAGCGCATCCCAATGAAGATGCGCGTTCTCTTTTGAAATCACGTGAAGCAATGGCTTTCCTCCCAATTTGTTTGGGAGCATTGAGCCAGAGAACGAAGCGCCTGCCATCCTGTCAACCTCCACAGGTTACTGGCGAGTAAAGCGCTTTCAGGGCGAGATGATGCCCTCCATGATTGCCTTCATCACTGCGTGATAGACGTTCACAACGCCCATCTTGGAGCGGACATTCGCCAAGTGGAAATAGACCGTTCTATACGAAATCCCGAGTATCTGAGCAGTCTGTGAGAGCGGCGGTGCAAAATTCGGCCACGGTAGCGGCGGGATAGTCCTGCCGCGGGCGGCGTAAAAGTCGTCCACCTATTTTCCTTCTGCAACATGTGCAGGAGGGTCAGGGGATCTACACCGTGGACTTATATCTGAAGGTGCGTCTGGCGGTCTCGGAGGGGATGAGCCGACGTCAGGCAGCGAAGCATTTCAATATCTCACGCGACAGCGTTTCCAAGATGCTGTCGTATTCGACGCCTCCGGGCTATCGCCGTCAGGCCCCGGTGCGTCGGCCGAAGCTGGACGCCTTTGTTTCGACCATTGATCATTGGCTGGACGAAGACCTGAAGGTACCGCGCAAGCAGCGCCACACGGCCAAGCGTGTGTTCGACCGGTTGCGGGCTGAGTGCGGGTTCACCGGCGGCTATACGATCATCAAGGACTACATGCGCGAGCGGGAGCAGCGCCGGCAGGAAGTGTTCGTGCCGTTATCGCATCCGCCGGGCCACGCGCAGGCTGACTTTGGCGAGGCTGTGGTTGTCATCGGCGGCGTGGAGCAGAAGGCGCACTTCTTTGTGCTCGACCTGCCGCACAGCGACGCCTGCTATGTGCGGGCCTATCCGGCGGCGGTGTCAGAGGCCTGGATTGATGGCCACGTCCATGCGTTCGCCTTCTTCGGGGCGGTGCCACAATCGATCGTCTATGACAACGACCGCTGCCTGGTGTCGAAGATCCTGGCCGATGGCACGCGCAAGCGGACAGTGCTGTTCAGCGGCTTCCTGTCCCACTACCTGATCCGGGATCGCTATGGCCGCCCCGGCAAGGGTAATGACAAGGGAAGCGTCGAAGGCCTCGTCGGCTATGCCCGTCGCAACTTCATGGTGCCGATCCCGCGCTTTGCGACGTGGGATGAGTTCAACGCCTGGCTGGAAGAGCAATGCCGCAAGCGCCAGCGCGACAGGCTGCGCGGCGAGAGCGAGACGATCGCAGAACGGCTGCAGCGCGATCTTGCGGCGATGCGGCCGCTGCCAGCTTCGCCTTTTGAGGCCTGCGATCAGGCCAGCGGTCGGGTCTCTTCCCAGGCGCTGGTGCGCTACAGGACCAACGACTACTCCGTCCCGGTCGCCTTCGGCCATCAGGATGTATGGATCCGGGGCTATGTCGACGAGGTGGTGATCGGCTGCCGTGGCGAGATCATCGCTCGTCATCCTCGAAGCTGGGAACGGGAAGACGTTGTGTTCGACCCGCTGCATTACCTGCCGCTGATCGAACAGAAGATCAACGCGCTGGATCAGGCCGCTCCTCTTCAGGGCTGGGATCTGCCCGAGGCGTTCGCCACGCTGCGCCGCCTGATGGAAGCGCGCATGGCAAAGCATGGCCGGCGCGAGTATGTGCAGGTGCTGCGGCTGCTGGAAAGCTTCGAGCTTGCCGATCTGCATGTGGCGGTGAAGCAGGCCCTCCAGATCGGGGCCATCGGCTTCGATGCCGTCAAGCATCTTCTCCTGTGCCAGGTGGAGCGGCGGCCGCCGAGACTGGACCTGTCCATCTACCCGTACCTGCCAAGAGCCACCGTCGAGAAGACATCGGCAAAGGCTATATGCGGCTTCTGTCGACGCATGCGGGAGATGCCGCATGAGCACCCAAGCGTCAGACAATCCCCCTGCGATCCTGCTCTCCCACACGCTCAAGACCCTCAAGCTGCCGACCTTCCAGCGCGAGTATCAGAAGCTGGCCCGGCTCTGCGCCACACAGGGCGTGGACCATGTCGGATACCTCACTCGGCTTGCTGAGCAGGAGATGATCGAACGGGATCGCCGCAAGGTCGAACGCCGCATCAAGGCGGCGAGGTTCCCGGTCGTCAAAAGCCTCGACAGCTTCGACTTCGCCGCTATCCCGAAGCTCAACAAGATGCAGGTGCTGGAGCTGGCCCGCTGCGAATGGGTCGAGCGGCGCGAGAACGTCATCGCGCTTGGCCCCAGCGGCACGGGCAAGACCCATGTGGCGCTCGGTCTCGGTCTGGCCGCCTGCCAGAAGGGCTTGTCCGTCGGCTTCACGACCGCCGCTGCCCTGGTCAGCGAGATGATGGAGGCGCGCGACGAGCGACGTCTGCTGCGTTTCCAGAAGCAGATGGCAGCCTACAAGCTCCTGATCATCGACGAACTGGGCTTCGTGCCATTGTCAAAGACCGGGGCGGAATTGCTGTTCGAGCTGATCGCGCAACGCTACGAACGCGGTGCCACCCTGATCACCAGCAATCTGCCATTCGACGAATGGACCGAGACGCTGGGATCGGAACGGCTGACCGGCGCACTGCTCGACCGGCTGACCCACCACGTCAACATCCTCGAGATGAACGGCGACAGCTATCGTCTCGCTCAAAGCCGCGCCCGAAGGGCAGGCTGAAGCCCCTCAAAAAGTCGCCAACGCCGCACGCGGGAAACTCTGGTCGGGCTACGCCCTCCCGACGTTCCCCGCGTGCGGCGTCAGGTGGCCTACTTTTACGCCGCCCAATGGACGACTTTTGCTCCGCCGTTGACACAGTCTGCCAAGCCGACTTTCCGGCAGCAGTCCAGAGCAGGCATTCGCGCTCGCGCGGGGTCAGGCTGACGGTGGTGCGCCCCATCCGGCCCAGCGCAAGCAACTCGCGGGCATGATTGTGGAAGGCGAGCGACAACAGGTGCACGTCCTGCCCGACGGTGGACATGAGCCGGTCGAGCCCCTCCACGCCATGATCGGAGACCATGGACGCCATCGCGAGCGCACCGCGGGCACCATGGATCGGGATGCCAACGCCTTCACCAACGCCAAACTCGGCCGCCTCTGCGAAAAGGCGTCGTTGTTCCGGCGAGGGATCGACGCCGAAGGACATTGCGCTCCAGGTGAAGGGCGCTACCTGGTTCGGGCCGTTCAGGATGACCGGATCGACGCGGTGATAGCCGCTGTCGATATAGTGGTTGTACCAAGCATCGGAAAAGGTCGTGAGGATGAGCGGCTTCTCATCCGGCAGCGCGTCTGTGCGGATGACCTGATAAGCCCATTCACGGAAGCCGAGATCCCAGAGGGCTTTCGAGAAGGCCGCTTCGAGAGACGCCACGTCTTCCACGTGGCGTATCTGATCAAGAAAGGCGATGACAGTTGACCGGATACGCGACCCCTCCTCGCATGATGTCTACAGAATACTTATGAGCCGCGCCGAAAATTCGTGAAATAACGAATTGTATATGTCATTATTTATTGAATTCGTCCTTTCGTTAAAAACAACAATAAGAAAGATTGGACATGACTCTTTTCATTGGAACCGTCTCTCAAAAAGGTGGCGTCGGCAAAAGCACGCTGGCCAGGCTCATCGCACGCGAGTATGCGCTTGCCGGATGGAACGTGAAGATCGCCGACCTCGACATACAACAGGGCACCAGCTTCAATTGGCAGGCGCGCCGCCTTCAGCGCGGCGTCGATCCGGTGGTCGCGGTAGAACGCTTCGGCACGGTCGGTCAGGCCATCAAGGCGGCTGCCGGCTATGATCTGATGATCCTCGATGGCCCTCCGCACGCCACAATGGGCACCCTTCAGATTGCTGAAGCCAGCACGCTGGTCGTGTTGCCGACCGGTCTCGCGCTCGATGATCTGGAGCCGACCATCTTGCTCGCGCACGAGCTGACGAAGAAGGGCGTGCCGGCCGGGAGGATCGTCATCGCCTTCTGCCGTGTCGGCGACAGCGAGAGTGAGCTTGCCGAAGCCAGCACCTATGTGCGCCAGGCCGGATACCGGCATCTCGCGAAGGTCCTGCCGGAGAAGACCGGCTTCCGACGCGCCAGCGACGAAGGCCGCGCACCCACGGAAACGCGCTTCCCGTCCCTCAACGAACGGGCAGAAGCCATCGCGCACGAGATTGCCGACATCATCCAGGTCAACACCGACAGGGAGGCTGCATAGGATGAGAAAGATTCCGCCACCTCAACGCACCGGCAAAGGTCTGCCGCCCGCACCGGCAAAGGTCGTCCACAATCTCGACCGCGCAGAGGCCGGCACCTTGACGGCGCTCAATTTCAAGGTCAGCCCCGAGTTCCACCGCGAGTTCAAAGCCTATGCGGCCGTCCACGGCGTCTCGATGGTGGATATCTTGAAGGAGGGTTTCGCGCTCGTGAAACAGCGGCGCGGATAACGAAATGACGAAATGGAGAAATCGTCATATAGGTATTTATTTCCGAAAAACAAGCTGCGGAGGTTGACAGGTTACACCACGCACCGTCGATACCAATAAATACATTAGGAAGGCGTTGCCGGCTCCTGGGAAAAGTCAACGTCATAGGACATCGGTGACTGGAGCCGGCAACACTTCCATTATTGTTTACGTCAATCGGATTTACCACACGTCAGTCAGATAAATTTGCAAGCCGCCCATAAGCCCTTGGGAAAAGTCAACTACCAAGGGTATGCAACATGGGACATTTGCGCCTGTTGTGGCGCCTGCTCAGGTTCGCCACGTTCGAGCTTCCGGTCTGTCTGCTGATCGCGACGCTCATCTGGACCATCATCGACAACCTCACTTTGACGACGAACCGGCTGTCGGTCCTGCTTGTGGCCGGCGGCCTCGCCCTTGCCTGCATGTGCTGGCTCGCTTGGCGCCTGGCAGGCCGCCGATCCGACGCGCATGGCTCGGCGTCGTTCGCCACCTCCGCCGACATCGCCCGTGCGGGCCTGCGCGCACAGGGCGCCATCATCGGCAAGAAAGGCGGGCGGCTGCTCCGCTTCAACCGACCGGGGCACCTGCTGACCTTTGCACCGACGCGCTCCGGCAAGGGCGTCGGCGTCGTCATCCCGAACCTGCTGGATCATCCAGGCTCGGTGGTGGTGACGGACATCAAGGGAGAGAACTACCGGATCACCGCCAAGCACCGGGGCACGCTCGGCCCGGTTCATGCCTTCGCGCCGTTCGATCCGGACATCGAAAGCGCCTGCTTCAACCCGGTCGAGTTCATCCGCGCGGGCACAATCAACGATGTGGACGATGCGCGACTTATCGCCGAGATGATCGTGCCGCCCGAGGGGCACGACACCAACCACTGGGAACGGGAAGCGCGGGTTCTGGTGACCGGCCTTTTACTTTACATCGCCAATGACCTGCCGCCCCACCGGCAAAACCTGCGGGAGCTGAGGCTCCTGCTCATGCGCTCGCGCGACGGCTTCAACGCGGTGCTCGGCGGCATGGCGGCGAGTGAACACGCCGTCGTCCAGCGAATTGCCGAAGGCTTCGCGCAAAAGGAAGACAAGGAGCGCTCGGCCGTCGTCTCGACGGCGCAAAGCCGCACGGAAGTTTTCGACAGCCCCCAGCTCGCCGCGATCACCGGCCGTTCCACCTTCCGGCTCGAAGACCTCAAGAACGGCGTCATGTCGATCTTCCTCATCGTGCCACCGGAATACGTCTCGGTTTACCAGCCGTTCCTGCGCCTTATCGTCGGCCTCACCACGGCGGCGATGACGCGCAACAAGCGGATGCCGCGACACCCGGTGCTGTTCCTGCTCGATGAGCTGCCGGCTCTCGGCCCCATGCGGCCAATCGAGGACGGTATCGGCTACCTTGCCGGATACGGCGCGCACCTCTGGCTCTTCGTGCAGGACCTCGACCAGCTGCAGAAGACCTATCGCAAATGGCGCTCCATGATCGCCAACTGTGCCGTGCGTCAAGCCTTCAACGTCCAGGACCCGGACACCGCTCAGCTGCTCTCGGCAATGCTGGGCCAGCGCACGGTGGCCGTTTCCAGCAGCGGCAAGAGCGGCCGGTTTCCGTGGCTCGGGCTGGCATCGAACTATAGCGCGCACCACAGCGAGATCGGCCGACCGCTGTTGGCTCCTGACGAGATCATGCTGCTGCCGGAGAGCTGCCAGCTTCTGTTCGTGCAGGGCTGCCGCCCGATCCTGGCGCAGAAGCTCCGGTATTTCGAGGAGCGCGCTTTCAAGGGCCGCTGGATGCCGTGGCGTATGGGCGATGTCCACGACGAAGCGCGCACCGACCTCGTGCACGAATTAACGAAATAGAGAAAGGACGAAATCATGAAGGAGATTTCCAAGAACTTTGAGGCTTATGCCTCTTTCGGCATCCTTGTCCTCGGCCTCCTATACATACCGCTCGTCGTTGTGGTGGCTTCCAAGGCGCATGCCGCCAGCCCCGCACTTCCGCGCTGCGATGAGGCCCGGACGATTGACCGGGTGCGAGGTGCTTTGGAAGCACAGAGCGGCAAGGTCATTCTTGGGCTGCACAGTGCAGTCGAAACTCATGTCACCGATGGCACTGACTATCGCCGCTGCATGGCAACCGTCGTGACGGACGGCGACGAAGCGACGGTCAGCTATGCCATCGGCTGGTATGACCGGGAGAACGCCGTCCCCTTCTGGGCGGGCGACGGGCTGCCAAGATCACAGTAGGCCGCCTCATTCATCGAACAGGTTGAGGTCGAGCCCGAAGGGCCGGCCTCGTTCGTGTTTGCGTTCCTGCTCCAGCCGGCGTTCCTTGGCCTGCCGCCACGCCCTGTGCATCTGCTTGCGGCGCTCGTCTGACAGATTGGCTTGCTGGATGGCCCGTTCGGTCACGTGCGAGAGGGCACGCGCTCGCGCCCTGATCTTTTCGAGCACGGTGTCGCGCAAAGCCTCTGGCGTGCCGGCAATCTCCCGCAAGAGTTCATAGTCCCGCACTGCCTGCGCGACCCGTCGTCGTGCCCGCTCGATCTCGGCGCGGGTGTGCTCCAGACGATTGACAGCGTCGCGCCATTTGCGACGTCGTTCCGCCAGGTAGCGGAAGTACCGCTTTGCCTCCTTACGTGCGGCGGAGCGGGTCTCGCCCATGCGGATGCCGCGCACGGCCCCGAGGATGAACGGGTTCTCCTCAATCATCCGCTCGGCATCGAGGATGCCATGCTTCTCTTCCAGCGCATCCCAGAGTGTCCGGGCCTTTCCCCCGTCGCGGTAGATCTTGGCGAGGATGTCGTCGAGGGTTCGGCTGCGCTTGGCCAACCAGGTCTGGTCGCGCCCCTCCTGTTTCTCGTTGAAAGCTTGCTGGCGCTCCGCGTAGCGGACCTTGCCGGCCGCCGACCTGTAGGAAGCCTCGATCTGGCTCCAGTAACGCAAGTCCATATCCGCGTCGTCGAACTGGCGGACGGCAAAATCGGCCATGTCGGCGCGCGGCTCCTCGGCGATGAAGCCTGCGACGGTGCGCCGCTCGGCATCGTCCAGGTCGCGGGTGTCGATCTGCTCGCCCGGTTGCCGATCGGCGCGGGCGATCTCGGCGGCCCGCCGCGTCATGTAGTCGTCGAAGTCCTCTCCGAAGCGTTCCTCCAGCACATGGAAGCGCACGCCCTTGCCCATGTCGGAGAGCTTGGCTTCCCGCTCGCCGTCGGTCAGCACCATCCCTTGCCCCTTGCGCTCCAGGGTGATGCCCCGGGCGGCCAACCGCTCGCCCAAGTCGTCCCAGCTCCGGGCGCCGCGGAAGTCGTCATAGAGCGTTTCCCGCAGATATGTGACCTCCTCTTCGTCAAAGCGCGACCGGAACTGCCGTCCGTCGCGGCGGGCCTGCCAATAGTCGGCGTCGGTCGGTAGAAGGCCCTGATCCTCCCGGTCACGGCCGAGCTGCCGGTCGTATTCCCGGTTGCGCAGCACGTTCAGGCCAAACTCCTTGGCCAGCTCCATCGTGATCCCGGTCAGGCGTCGTCCGTCCTGATGACGGTCATAGGCGACATGCCGGCTCGGATGGATGCGGTTGACCAGAAAGTGCATGTGGGGATGGTCGGTATCCTTGTGGGAATAGACCAGCACCTGATGTTCGGTCAGGCCCATCTGCTCGATGACCTTGTCGGCGACCTTGCGCTTGACCTCCTGGGTGACCTTGCCGGCGGCGGCGTCCTTCGGGTCGAAGGTGATGATGAAGTGGTAGGCGGGTTGTTTGCAGCGGGCGGATTGCCGGGCGGTGGCGTCCATCACAGCCGCGGCGGCGCGCGGCTCGTCGGTGTGGAGGTTGCGGCGTTCGACGAACTCCACCCGGTCGGGGGACAGCCCCTTCACCAGCCCGGCGAGGTAGAGGGCCGATGCCCGGAAGCTCTCCGGCTGCTGCTTGGGAACCTTAAAGCGCATCCCGTCCGTCGCCCAGGTTCGGCTCCCGGTCCTGCGTGCCTCCGGAGCGCTTCACGGCCTTGTGGACTGGCTCCAGGACGCGACCAAGAACGGACAGGGTCTCCTCGATGTCGCGGGCGTCGAGCTCCTTGCCCATGTTCGCCCGCCGCGCCATGGCATTGACCATGTGGCCGACCCCGTTGATGGCCTCCAGGTTGTCCTCGATCAGCGGCGCCAGTTCGTGGCGGTCGGTCACCCGCTCCACCAGATCCCCACCGACATAGCTGGCCCACTTCCCGAACGTCTCGTCGCCCGTCGCGTCCTGAAGCTGGGACAGGTTCGTGGCGATCGACGACAGCTCGTACAGCAGCGCCGTCATCACCCGGTCCTTGAGCGGCCGGGGCTTCGGCCGCCGCCCCGCCAAGGTGGCGCGGGCGTACTCCGCGAGCGTCACGCCAGCCTCGGCGGCAGCCCGCCGGAGGTCGTACATCTCCGTCGGCGAAAGGCGGAGGTTCAGAGTCTCGGAGCGCCTGCGCTGGGGATCGAGGGACGGTCTGGCCATGGGTCAAATGGCCCCCGTCCCGGTGGCCTCGCAGAGCAAGATGCCATGAGCTTGAGACCCCGTCAGGAGGTCGAATGCAGGGCCTGTTGGGTGGAAAAGACGGACGCTTGCCGGACCGGCGGAGCCGGGGCCGGTGTCGGGGCGGCAGCCTCGACACGGACGTTTTTGTAACACAACATCCATCTTGCCTCCCCCCTGTGACACGAAAACCCTCCCCCACTTATGGGGTCGGTCCACAGGGTGGAGTGGATTCGGACTGACGGGTCAGATACTTAATCTCAACGATGGACAACGCGATACTAACCGCAATCGCTCTGAATCACAAGCCTCAACACCTGCCAACGGCCACCAACAACATCCGCTGCCGGAACCAGCTCAGCGCCAGCGGGCGGGCGAGAGACGCGCCAGCGCCGCCTCGGCCGCCCGAAGGATGTCGGCGGACAGGCACGCGAAAGGCCCCGCAGGGGCAGCCTGCGGGGCTGGCGCGAGGGAGCGCGGCGGCGGTCAGTAGCCCCAGTCGGGCAGCATCAGGGCGGCGCTTACCGGGTGGACGTTGATGTCGTACCAGAAGCGCACGCCCGACTTCACGTCGCCGTTGGGCGTCCGGTCGAAGTACTCGACGAAGGCGATGGTTACGAACTCGACGTACTGGTCGAAGGTCAGGCTGCGGATGAGATCAAGGGTGGATGGGTTGCTCATGGTCGGTCTCCTCTTGGGTTTCTTGGGCCGCACCGCGCGGCCTTCGTGGCCAAGATGAGGCAGCGGCGCAGGAGCCCGCCGCACCCGGAGGGCCGCAGCGCAGCGGAGGACGGCGAGGCCCGTCTTTCTTGGAGCGCAGCGACCGCGAGGAAGGCGCCGCAGGCGCCGGGGAAGAAAATCGGGCACGAGCCGTTGCGGCGGGCGACGCCGATGCCAGATTGGCCGCAGTCGAAGGCCCGTGCTGGTGTGGCTGCTGTTTTCCCAAGAGGAGAGCGGACGTGGGCGACCGACGCCCCTCGGCCGGGCTGAGCTTCCGGCGGTATGGCGGAACGTCGAAGGCTTTTCGCCGCCGTCTCAGCCGGTACCCCAGGAATGAGACGGAATGGACAGCCCGACAAACAAATCGAATTGGCAGCGGGATCGGCTTGCCTTGCTGCGCCTCCTGGGCAGACTTCTGAGATACGCTGCCTGACGGAGCCCAGCATGGACTGGCCAAAGCTCAAGCCGGCTCTGGTGCCGGACCTGATCCGCTACTTCCTCCTTGAGATGCAGCGGCAAACGGCGCTCGCCCGCGATGCGATGCCTCACCTGCTGGACGCGGTAATTGCGAAGGATGGATACCGCGCTTTCGGCCTTCTGAACACGGCCCTCCATCACGGGACGCAGGCTTACCACATCGCCTGGCCCTCAAAGATGGATCACGACACCGAACGGCGGCGCTGGGTGCGTGTTGCTCTCGGCCTGCGCCCGGAACGGTTCGAGACATTCGACCGGAGCTTTCGAAACGCCGTCGCCCATTTCGACGAACGGATGGACTTGGCGATCTGGACCAGCCTGAGGAACGGGGATCTGGCCCTGGACGCAAAATTGAAACCCGACCGGGTGTATCCGTCGGTCGAACGCTTCGCCGACGAAAGCTACGGTGCCGACCTGGGGGTCTTCATGCGCCAAGTCGAAAACGATAACGATCCGACCTCCATCGAGGTTCAGCTCTTCGCCGAGCGGTTCGACCTTCTGGCGATGATGGATCGCGTCAATGAGTTGTACGGACGGTCTGAAGAAGCCCTCGATGCCGATCGGACTTCCACCATATGGATCAACAGCCATGGTAAAATAACTGAAGCCGAGGCACTTGCATTCTCGGCCGACGATTCCAACACCTCCAGATAATTCAACATCTGGAGGACTCTATGTCCGTTACCGTTTCCGAAAAAGAGATCGTCTTTCCGTCCGACTACTGGCAGCGACAACACTACTATCGCCTCGATGCCGAAGGCCGTGCCAAGGTCGATGTCAAGGACACGCTGAACCGGCTGTCCAGCAACCGCAAAAAGTCCATCCGGCAAGAGATGGAACAGGCGCCTATCTCAATCCATCCCGACTGGGTGTCGTTCCTCTGGGACGAAATCCAGGAATACCGAGGCATGATGCCTGAGAACGAAGAGGACGCAGCAGAACTTGAGATTGCGCTCACGCGCATCGTCCTCAAAGCAATGGCGGAAGAACGGGTGACTGACCCATCGCGACTGGCCATGACAGTGCTCGACTGACCTGCCACTGAACTTTCATCCAGCGGCGATTAGAGCCTCGGCCGTTTCTGTTACGCCGTAGGGCGCGGGTTGAGCAACCGGTGGAGACGCGAAGCCCACATCGAGCGGAGCGTCGGAGCCGGTTGCGGTGAGGATCTCGGCGAAAGCCGCCGGGGTCTGGTAGCCGAGCGAGGAATGCGGCCTCGCGGTGTTGAAATCTTCCCTCCATTCGGCGATGGCGCTGCGCGCATGGTCGATGCCGAAGAACAGGCTCTCGTTCAGCAGTTCGTCGCGCATCCGGCCGTTGAAGGATTCGACATAGCCGTTCTGCATCGGCTTTCCGGGCGCGATGTAGTGCCACTCGACACGGTGATCCTTCGACCAGGCGAGGATGGCGTTCGAGGTGAACTCGGTGCCGTGGTCCGAAACGATCATGTCCGGCTTGCCGCGACGGCTGATCAGGTCGGTCAGTTCACGTGCCACCCGACGACCGGAGATCGATGTGTCCGGGATCGCGGCCAGGCACTCGCGCGTCACGTCATCGACGATGTTGAGCACGCGAAAGCGCCGCCCGCAGGCGAACTGGTCGTGCACGAAGTCCAGCGACCAGCGTGCGTTCGGTCTTGCCTCGACCAGGATCGGCGCTCGTGTGCCCACTGCTCGCCGCCGCGCCCGGCGCTTGCGAACCGTCAGCCCTTCTTCCCGGTAGAGCCGATAGATGCGGTTGATGCCGGATGGCTCGCCTTCCCGCCGCAGCAGGATGAACAGCCGCCGATAGCCAAAGCGTCGGCGCTCATTGGCAAGGTCACGTAGCCTGCCGCGCAGTTCGGCCTCCGGCGGACGGCTCGACTGGTAGCGGATCATCTTGCGATCGGCTCCGACGAAGGAACAGGCCCGACGCTCCGACAGGCCCATCACGGCCTGCAGATGCGCGACGGCTTCGCGCTTGGCGGCGGGCCCTACCATTTTTTTGCCAGAAGCTCGCGAAGTGCCGAGGCTTCCAGCATCTGGTCGGCGAGCAGCTTCTTCAGCTTCGCGTTCTCGTCTTCCAGAGCCTTCAGACGTTTGGCGTCGGACACGTCCATCCCGCCATACTTCGCCTTCCAGTTATACAGCGTTGCCTCGCTGACACCGTGCTTGCGAGCCAGATCGCTCGCCTTCGCTCCGGCCTCGTGCTCCCGGAGCACCGTGATGATCTGCTCTTCCGTAAACCGCTTCCGCTTCATCTGTCCGTCCTTCAATCGAGGCCGGACTCTAACTCCAGGTGGAGGAAAAACTCAGTGGCAGGTCACGACTTCCGTATCCCGAGATACGAAGGCTAAGCCTTCTTCAATCGACAAGCCCGGCGGAAGTCGGGCTTTTTTCGCGTCCGGATCAGGCTGAACGGTCCGTTCGGTCATGCCGGAAGGCGGCCTGACCTCGGCAGCGAACCGCCCGTCGCCGCCGCACCCCAGCGGCAGCAGTGACCCGCCGGACATGACGAAGCCCCGCCGGGATACCCGACGGGGCTGGGTGCGCGGTCGCGGCTGGGTCAGGCGGCCAGCGGCCGACCCTGGTGACGCCGCAGGTCCATCAGGGCGATGGCGCAGCCGATCGGGCTCAGGCCCCGGTCGTAGGCCCGGACGATGTCGGCGTACTGGTCTTCGTCGATGTCGTCGCCGGTCTCCAGCAGGTAGTTGTCCTCGACTTCGATGACGTACTCGTCCCAGGTCAAGTCCAGAAAGCTGTCGGTGGTGTTCAGTCGGTTCATGGTCTTTCCTCCTTCCGTTGTCCTGGCCGCGACCGCGGCCTTCCATGGGCGACGAAAGGCGGCGGCAAAGGCGACCAGCCGCACCCGCAGGGCCGGAACGAAGTGGAGGACGGCGAGGCCCGTCTTTCTTGAGCGAAGCGACCGCGAGGAATGGCCGAAGGCCAGGGGAAGAAAGTCGGGCACGAGCCGTTGCGGCGGGCGCCGCCGGCGCCACGTTCGCCCAGGTCAGGAAGGCCCCGCCGGTCACGGCCAGAGGAAGGATGGGAAGGCCCCGGCTGAACACGCCGGCTGTCTCGCAGACTGACATGCCGGACGGCGGCATCGGGGCTCCGGGCGCCTGCCGGGCACGGCGACGATCAGCGGGAGAGCCAAGTGTTCCCGTCGGCCAGCGCACCGAGGCTGAGCCGGGGCGCCTGCGTCCGGCCTGCTCGGCGGTGACTCATGGCGTCCGTCAGCCAACCTACCCCAGCACGACAAAAGCCGCCCGTTGCCGGGCGGCTTCGTCGATGGTGCCAGAGGCTCACCACCACGATGTGTAGAACACCGTCTTCCCTTCGGCGATGGCCGCGCGCGCCTTGGCGATGAAGGCCAGATCGTCATCGCGCTCGCTGCCGTCGGTCGCGCCGAAGAAGAATCCTTCGGTGAAGGGCAGCGCGTTCGCCTCGATGTCGGCTTCAAGCCGGTCGAGGTCGTCGGCCGTCAGCGCGACGTTGACGCAGTTGAAGGTATCGTCCTGCCCGCCCTTCTCGCGGTAGAGCCGCTCCATCCATCCGTGCAGGTTGGGGTGTTTCCGCCAGTAGGCGAGTTCGCTGGCGGTCTTGGCGGTGAAGTCCACCTCGGCCTCGACAGCCTCGGCGGTGGTGAAGGCGTACATATCCAGTCCCATGATGATCTCCTTTCGGTCGTTGGTTGCGCGTCCTGACGGACGCGACCGAAAGGGCGGGCGGCATGAGCCGCCGCCGTCCTGACCAACACGGGCGGGCCTGCCCGCCGGCGCGGGCAGGTCATGGACGGCAAGGCGCCGCCCGCTACGAACGCGAACATCCGAAGGGCGGGCAACGGACCGGAAGGGGTCGGGACTGGATGTGTGCGTCCCCGCCGCAGCACGGCGACCGGGAGCACAAAAAGCCCCCGACGGCGAACCGACGGGGGCAGTTGATGGACGCCTCAATCGAGGCGGATTTCAAGCTGGCCGTCGCCAGCCCACGGGCGTTCGGTGACGAGGTAGCCCATCCGGTTGACGAAATGGCAGCCGGACAGAAGGTAGAGGCCGTCGTCGTCATCGCTGCTGACGAGCGTCCAGATGCAGGCCGGGTCGGCCGCAGCGACGGCGTCGAGTTCGGGGCCGAAGGTCTCGAACATCAGGCCGTCGAAGGGCGCATCATTGCGGATCGTGTTGCGGACAGGCCGATAGGCATCGCGCCATTCGTCGTAGCTGAGCGCAGGCGCGGGCGGCGTCGGCTCAGGGTTGGCCGCCTCGCTGGCGACCGCTTGGAGTGCGAGCTTGAAGCCGGCCGCTATGCCGTCGGCCTCCTTCCACGCATCCCAGTCTTCGGAATCGTCGGTGTCTTCGGCTGTCGCGAGGCGGCGGTCGGCTTCCTCGAAGAGGCGCGCGGCCTCGGCGTGCAGGCGTTGCATATGGATGTCGGTCAAAGTGATCATGTCGAAATCGTCCATTCGTTAAATCGTTAAACTATGCGGAGGCAGTGCCGCCCGCCGTATGGCGGGCGGCGTCGCCTGCGGTCAGCGGCTCCAGATGAGGGCGAAGCCCTTGTCCTGCTGCTCGACCAGGTTGGCGTAGATCGGGGCGACGAAGCTTGGGTCGTCCAGCTTGATCGAGATGTACTCGTTGCCGCCCTTGCTGGTGCGGTGCCAGGCCGCGCCGATCTCGACGGTGCCCGCCTTGACGCGGAAGTCGGGGGCGGAGTCGTTGGTCTTCTCGACGCCGGTGATCGCGACCTTGGTGGCCTTGAGGCCGAGGGTCTGGATGGTGCCGGTGAAGCCGCTGTCGGTCTTGGTGAAGGTGCCGATGGTTGCCATGATGAAAGTCTCCTTGCGTTTGGTTCTGGCGGTCGCGCCCATCGCGACCTTTCCATGGCCCATGACAGAGACCGTCGAAGCACGGCCCCGCACCCCAAGAGGCGCGGAGGGGCGAAGCCCCGACCGGGACACGAAGCGGGCGGAACGCAGTGGGAGACGGCAAGCGGGCTGTTTCTTGATGCGCGTAGCGCCCGCGAGGAATGCGGCGCAGCCGCAGGGGAAGAAACCGACCGTGCGCCGTTGCGGGGACGGGCGACGGGCTCAGATGTGGCCATGACAGGAAAGGACGCAGATGGGTGGCTGACCGATCCAAACAGTTAGGAAGCTCAGCCTTGGCGACCTCAGCGCCCCTCACCCGACGTGCGGCGCGGCAGTATCAGATCCCGCTTGGCCGAAGCAGGCCGGTCGCGTTCATCGGTGATGTTGAGAAGTCCGCCTGCCCCCGTCACGAAGCCCAAGGTGCAGGCGAGAAAACGGCGCACGCCACACCTGAACGGCACGGTGCGCGAGAGGTATTGGTCACGGCAGACGACCGGGGGAGAATACTCGCCCGACGCCAATCTAATCGGCGAGCGGCAAGGTTACCTATGAAGAGCCGTGACGCTCGATGCCGCCTGTCGTCGGTTGGCGGCTCAACGGTGTGAGGCGGACAAGGGTGGGCATGTCCCGTTGACGGGCTGCCAGTGGCCGCCTCGGCACAGATAGTGGACGACTGGGCGCGGCATGGCTCCGGCGCATCCGCATTCAGCAACATGGTCATGCAAGGTGGCGGGACACGCCATGAGGCCAATGCGGATAGCCGGGCAGTCGAGCGGGTCGCCGGTTGTCCGGACATAGGCGTCAGTCGCGCCGCGCGGCGAAGCTGCACAGGCGGCAAGAGCGAGTACGCAGACCGTCGAACCGAGCTTCCTCACTTGACGACCTTGATGCGCGGTTCGTTCGAGTTTGGCAGTTCCTCGATGCCGCTGATGACGAAGCCGGCCTCCGACGGATAGTCGCGCGCGAGAAGCCGTGCCGCTTGCTCGATGGACTCTGCCTTGACCTCCACATAGCGTGCGTCGGCCCATGCATCGCTGAAGCCCGTTACATTGGGCTCGCCCGTGTCCAGCAACAGCCGAACCCATTTATTGTAAAGTTGCGCCTCGTAAATCCTCAGCTTCACGTCATGTGGTTGTCCTATGTTGGGCTCGATCTCAATAGTGGCTGGAGGCGCTCAACGGTGGTTGGCGGCACCCCCGAACACGTTCGATCAGCCGAATTTTCCGCTGGTGAGGCTGGCGGTCCCCCGCCAGCCCCTGAGGATATATCCATCTCTGGATATGCGAATATTGTGAAACAAAATCGTCTATTCTGTTGCATTGAAGCGATCGCGCCAGATTTCCTTCGAAATCTGTTTAACTGAAAACAACATTTACAGTAATTCATCTTGCTGTTCCGAATGTTGACAGAATAGACGATTCTGTTTCAGCAGCAGCGAAGTCTCAAATCCAAGGAGTGCGCCACGCCAGCACGGCACGGCGCACGTGGGAGCACGGTCAGCGAGAATGCGGTCCGCTTCGGATTGCCTTCATAAGCCGGCCGACGAGCATCAGGACATAGAACAGCCCAATAGCCGCGAACGGGCCGACGAAAAGCACCGCCACGAAGGCATCGGCGCTACCGGTTCCGGCGCTGACGAAAGCGGCCAAGGCGATGACCGCGACGGTGACGATGACGGGCATGATGACCCACCGATAACGAATTGACGAAAGAACGAAAAGGAAGCCCGCCCTTCGGGGCGGGCTTCCTCGGTCGGTCAAGCGGCTGACGGATGCCAAGCAGTGGGCGTTAGACACCGAGAGCGGCATCCGCAAGGGCGAGCTCAAGAACGTCGTCCGCACGGCTGCCAGCAAGACTCTCCAGGACGTGATCGACCGCTTCCGGAAGGAAGTGTTCGTCCACCGGGAGAGAGCACCAAGCGGGCGGAAGGCTCCTTCCTCGCCTACTGGGAAAAGACCCTCGGGCAATACTCCCTCGCCTACATCACCGCCGACACGGTCAGCGACAAGCTCGCGGAGCTTGCTGCCGCCGGCGACGGCCGGCGCAAGCCGCCCGAGGAAGGCGAGAGATGAAAGCCCAGAAGGCGCCGCCCAAGCCGAAGAGCCGCAAGACGACGAAGCACTACCGCGACATGCTGGCGGTGCTGTTCAAATACGCGATCCAGTGGGGGTGGACGGGGTCGAGCCCGCTGGACGGCGTGAACCGGATCACCAAGATCAGAAATGAGCGGATGCGCTATCTCAGCGATGCGGAGTGCTTTTTATACAACTCGGGACATCCCCCGCATTTTGCGAATGCGGTTGCCTCGGCATCCTTGCCGAAGTAGTGGGCGACAACCCGGTAACCGGCGGCCTTAAGGGCGACGCAGGTGGCCGCACCGATACCGGTGACGCCTCCCGTGACAAGCGCGATACGACTCATGATAGAATTCCTTAGGTTTCAGCTGCCTTTCCAAAAGGCCTGCGGTTCACCTCCCTTTGACGATTCTATTGGTCGCGTATGGCGTCAACTCGGCGCGCCAGTTCTCTCCAGATTGCGCTCGCAACTCGCTCGGCACGCGGGAGGGCGCCTTACGTCTGAGATCCGAGAATGGTGCGTCTACGAATTGAAACGGCGGCGTCCGCTAGAACGCGGACGTTATGTGTCGAGGCCTGCTGAACAACACGAAACGCAGCAGACGAGACGCTATTTTGCGAGCCCGATTGTTGCGACACTCGAACGAAAACTGTCGAACAGCTTCGGTCCATCCTCGAGGAGGCAGGAGGCCGATTGCTGGGCGAACGCCGCATTGAGCTTTAAGGCCTCGGCAGGATCGGTGCACTGGGAGAGCGACTTCAGATAAGCCGCCTGATCTTGCAACCGGTCCGCCGCGAGGTCGATGGCCTTCCCCCAGCAGCCAACATAGAGCTTGGTCGACGCCTCGGTAACCGATTTGAGCCAGTCAGCAGTATTGCCGGAGGGAGGGAATACCGGTTCAGATGCGATTGTTTGGGCTTTCTGTGCCTTCTGTGTCGCCGTTTCTGCAGTCATAGCACACGTTCCTTTCGTAAGGCTGGGTTAGACAAACGTCTCCCGCCAGCGCGCATGATTAAAATGAATTAGATCAACAATTGTTGACTGGTTTAAATACTACCGCTATTCTTTCCCCATAAGCAACCAGAATTTGGAGTTCCCATGGCTCGGTCGACAGCGCAGGCTGCGGCGCTGAAGCGCGAGCAGATTCTTGACGCAGCAATCCGCCGGTTCGCGCGGCTGTCCTATGAGGACGCGTCCCTGAGAGCCATCGCTGCCGATGTGGGCGTCGATGTTGCACATGTGCACCGGTCCTTTGGTTCGAAGGAGATGCTTTTGGCCGAAGCCGTCCGCGCAACGGCACGCGCGGAACGTTTCCATGCGAACTCGCCCGACGACCTGGTCGACAGGCTCTGCGCGGTGCTCTTCGCTGATCAGGCGATGGGCGACAAGGACGAGGTTCGCCCGATCGACATCATCGTGCATTCGCTGAGTAGCAGCGACGCCTCCAGCGTTCTGCGGGAGACCATTCTCACCGATTTCATCGAGTCGGTTTCCAAAACGACCAGTCCACCCTCAACGCAGCGCGCCGCGTTGATAGCGGCCTTTATCCTCGGGGTCGGCGTCCTCAGGGATGTCCTGCAGATCAAGCCGCTCGTCGATGGCAAGAGCGGGGCAGTTGAGGACCTCACCACGCAGGCGCTCAAAGTGCTGGCCGGCGGCGATCTGCCGGCTCGGGGAGACGAGCAATGACAACAGCGGAGTCTTCCGCGGTCAAGGCTGCAATGGACGGCCACGACAGCGTCGGCACCGAGGCTTACCGCGCCATGGACCGCATGCGGGAGGCGCTCACCGCCCAGATGACCGGGGGGATGTCGCCAGCCTCATTGGCCCTCGCCCTGTTCGACTGGTCGATCCATCTTGCATTTGCGCCGGGCAAGCGGATGGAGCTCGTCAACAAGGCGGGCCGCAAAGCGGCACGCTTAACGGCCTATCTTGCCGCCGCGAGCACCCATCCCGACACGCCGCGCTGCATCGAGCCCCTGCCTGGAGATTCGCGCTTCAGCGCGGAAGGCTGGACGAAGCAGCCTTACGCGGCCTTCGCGCAGGCATTCTTGCTCAATCAACAATGGTGGCACAACGTCACCCACGAAGTGCCGGGTGTCACGCCGCATCATGAAGAGGTGATTTCCTTCGCGGCGCGGCAACTGCTCGACATGCTCTCACCGTCAAACAACGCCTTTCTCAATCCCGAGGTGATTCAAAGGACCATCGAGAAAGGCGGCGCGAACTTCCTTGAAGGGTACCAGAACTGGCTCGAGGACGTCCGGCGTCTCGCCACCGGGCAGCCGCCGGTGGGCAGCGATGATTTCCTGCCCGGCCGCAACGTCGCGGTCACGCCGGGAAAGGTGGTTTACCGCAACCATCTGATCGAGCTGATCCAATACGCGCCAACGACGGAAGCCGTGTTTGCCGAGCCGGTGCTGATCGTTCCGGCATGGATCATGAAATACTACATTCTCGATCTGTCCCCCCAGAACTCGCTCATCCGCCACCTGGTCGAGGAGGGTCACACTGTCTTCTGCATTTCCTGGCGCAATCCGACGGCGGCCGACCGCGACCTTACCATGGACGACTACCGGCGGATGGGTGTGATGGCGGCATTGGACGCGGTGAGCGCGATCGTTCCGGAAGCGAAAATTCACGCAACGGGTTATTGCCTTGGCGGCACGTTGCTGACCATCGCGGCGACCGCGATGGCCCGCAGAAAAGATGACCGGCTGGCCACGTTGACGCTACTTGCAGCGCAGACGGACTTCACCGAGCCCGGCGAGCTTGCCTTGTTCATCGACCACAGTCAGATGCATTTCCTCGGCAGTATGATGTGGAATCGGGGGTATCTCTCCGCGGACCAGATGGCGGGAGCCTTCCAGCTCCTGCGGAGCAACGACCTCGTCTGGTCGCGCCTCGTGCATGACTACCTGCTGGGCGAACGGACGCCGATGATCGACCTGATGGCGTGGAATGCGGATTCCACCCGCATGCCCTACCGGATGCACGCCGAGTATCTCCAGCGGCTCTACCTCGACAACGAACTTGCCGCCGGCCGCTTCATGGTCGAGGGCAGGCCTACCGCCATCCAAAACATCCGCGTGCCGATGTTCGTGGTCGGGACTGAGCGCGACCACGTCGCGCCGTGGAGATCCGTCTACAAGATCCACCAGCTCACTGACACCGATGTGACCTTCGTCCTCACCACCGGCGGACACAACGCGGGCATCGTTAGCGAGCCTGGTCACCCGGGTCGGCACTTCCGAATCGCGCTCAAGCGTACCGCCGATCCTTGTCTCGGTCCCGACGAATGGGCGCACGCCGCAGAGCAGAAGGATGGCTCTTGGTGGAACGAGTGGACCCAATGGCTCGCCAGCCACTCGACCCCGGTGCGCGTTGCTCCACCCGGCATCGGTGCTGCCGGCAATGGCCTTCCGGCCATCGCAGACGCGCCCGGCACCTATGTCCTTCAGCGGTGAAGCCAGAATGAACGAGACATTCCTCAAGAACCGGACCTTCAACGAATTGAGGGTCGGCGACACCGCCTCGTTGGTCCGCATTGTCGGCCGCGACGACATCGATCTCTTTGCTGCGGTGTCGGGCGACGTCAATCCGGCGCATCTCGACGCGACGTTCGCGGCCACCGACCTGTTCGGCCACGTTGTTGCCCATGGTATGTGGACGGCAGCGCTGATCTCGGCCGTGCTTGGCACCAAGCTTCCGGGTCCTGGCACGATTTATTTGAGTCAGGACCTTCATTTCCTGAAACCCGTCGCCCCTGGCGACATCGTCACCGCGACCGTGCAAGTCAGGGAGAAGACGCCAGACAAGCATCTCGTTGTTCTGGACACCACGTGCACGAACCAGAAGGGCGAGCAGGTTCTAACAGGAACTGCGACTGTCATCGCCCCCACCCGCACGATCGAATGGCCCACCACTCGACTGCCTGACGTCTCGCTCCGGCGGCGCGATCGTTACGAACATTTCATAAGGGACGCGAGGAGCCTTCCCGCCATCCGGGCCGCCGTCGTGCATCCCTGCTCGCCCGAAGCGGTTCTGGCGGCGGTTGAGGTGCGAGATCAGGGTTTGCTGGAGCCGCTCCTGGTCGGACCGGTAGCAAAGATCCGTGCCGCCGCGGAGAGAGCGCAGGTTTCACTCGACGGCATCGCGATTGAGGACGTTCCGCATAGCCATGCCGCCGCCGCCCATGCCGTCGAGCTCGCCGTCGCCGGCAAGGTGAGCGTGCTCGTAAAGGGCAGCCTTCATACCGACGAGTTGCTCGGCGCCGTCGTCGCGCCCGGCTCTGGCCTCAGAACCGAGCGGCGGATCAGCCACGTCTACGCCATGGACGTGCCCGCCTACGACAAGCCGCTGATCGTGACCGACGCAGCCATCAACATCCAGCCGACCCTCGAGCAGAAGTGCGACATCTGTCAGAACGCCGTGGACCTCCTGCACGGCCTGGGCATGGAGACGCCGAAGGTCGCCGCGCTCGCCGCGGTGGAGACGGTAAATCCAAAGATGCCAGCCACGCTGGACGCAGCCGCACTCACCGTGATGGCGGCGCGTGGCCAGATTTCCGGCGCCTTGGTCGATGGTCCGCTCGCCTTCGACAACGCCATCAGTCCCGATGCTGCGCGGACCAAGGGAATTCACTCTTCCGTCGCCGGCTATGCCGACATCCTGCTCGTGCCCGACCTGGAAGCCGGCAACATGCTGGCCAAGCAGCTCATCCACTTCGCCGGCGCTGTGGCGGCCGGCCTTGTCCTTGGTGCGCGCGTGCCGATTGTGCTCACAAGTCGCTCCGACCCGCTAACGGCCCGTGTGGCTTCCGCCGCGCTCGCCAAACTCGTCGCCACGCCGCGCCCGGCGGCGGGCCTACCGACACCATGACGGGTGACCTGCTCGTTACCTTCAACGCCGGCTCTTCGACGGTCAAGATCGGCCTGTTCGAGACGGAAACGACCGGTGTCAAGCGGCTTGCCAAAGCTGTCATTGACTTCAGCAGAACGCCTCTCCACTTTCGCATCTTCGAAGGTCCACAGGTCTTCGAGATCGCCCTCAATGCTACGGCATCCGACGACCTGACCGACGTCATCGCCGAGACCTTCGGCTGGCTGGCTCGGCATTTTGACATGACCGCAACCACCGCTATCGGCCATCGCGTGGTCCATGGTGGCGATCGCTTCCACGGCCCGGTTCGGCTTGATGAGGCTGTGATCGCAGAAATCGACACGCTCACACGGCTGGCTCCGCTCCACCAACCGCAGTCGCTCCGGCTCATCCGCGCCGTTCGCGCGTGGCGTCCGGAGCTCGCTCAAATCGCATCATTCGACACGGCCTTCCATCAGGGTCATGCTGACGTCGTCCGGCGGTTCGCCATTCCCCGTGAGCTGCATGACAAAGGGATTAGACGCTACGGCTTCCACGGCTTGTCCTATAAGTTCATTGCCGAAGAGCTGGCCCGACGTGCGCCGAAGGTCGCCAAGGGCAATGTGATTGTCGCTCATCTCGGCAGTGGCGCCAGCCTGTGCGGGATGGAAAACGGGACCAGCCGCGACAGCAGCATGGGATTCTCCGCGCTCGACGGGATCCCGATGGCGACGCGCTGCGGCGCCCTTGATCCGGGCGTCATCCTCTATCTGTTCGACACCGAGGGACGCGACGCGAAGGAGGTCGAAAACCTCCTCTATCGGCAATGTGGGCTGCTCGGCGTCTCGGGCATCAGCGCCGACAGCCGCGAGCTTCTGGCGAGCGCCTTGCCGGAAGCCAGGCAGGCGCTCGACCTCTTCACCTTCCGCATCGCCGGCGAGCTGTCGCGCATTGCCGCGACACTCGGCGGGCTCGACGGCATCGTCTTCACCGCCGGCATCGGTGAGAATCAGCCGTGGATCCGAGCCGAGGTTTGTCGGCGTTTGATGTGGCTCGGTATCGAGATCGATCCGTCTGCCAACGAGAAGAACGCCGCCGTGATCAGCAGCTCGGCCAGCCGGGTTTCGGTATTTGTCATCCCCACCGATGAGGAGCAGGTGATCGCGCGCGAAACATTGCAGGCCTTGGAGGAGTGAGCCTTGTCCACCATTGTCGATCTCGCCGGCAAACGCGGTCTTGTTGCGGATGATGTGTATGAATTTTTGTCTTAAATGATGAAGAAGGTTATGTACCCTTCTTCAGAACAAAAAGGATTTCACAGAATGAATTATTTCGCCTGACTGGACGTTTCAACGAAAGAAACCGCCATTTATATTGTTGATCAGAATGGAAAGAAAGCCTTACGAGCCCGAGCAGGGCGCGGAAAGCGTGCAGGCTCTCGGCGGAGAAGTCGTCGATCTGGGCCTGCCGGATGCGCCCAAGGCCGCCGTCGCCGACCTCGACCACGCCGGCAAACGCCCTTATGGAAAGCGGCGAAAGCCCTGTCGGGGCGTGACCCGACAGGGCAACCGTGGGCGGTTACGCCGCCGCCTCGGTGAGGTCGTCCTGTTCATCCGCCTCGATGTCCTCGGCCTCCTGCTCGGCGGGCGTATCCGCCGTCACGGCGGGGAACAGCATCGCGCCGGGCAGCCAGTTGCGCCCGCGCTCCCGCAGGTCGGCGGGCAAGGTCGCGTCGTCCTCTGCACAGCGCTGGAAGTGATTGGCCAGCGCGGCGGCCAGCTTGCCCTTGGCGTAGTCCTTGAGTTTGCCGAGGCGGCTGACCGCCCCGCTCTCGCGGGCGATGGCTTCCAGATGCTCCTTGCGGCGGCGATAGAGGAAGTCCTCGTCGGGCACCCAGCGGTCGCGCATGTCCACGCCCAAATCCACGGCCACCTGATTGAACAGGCTGTCGGTGGTGTCGAGCGCCTCCATGCTCTCCTGCCCGAAGGCCAGCGCGGTCAGCAGCAGGTGCAACTGCTCAAGTTCGCTGTCGGACAGAGTCTTCACCGCCGCGTAAAGCTGCGCGGCGCTCTTGTCGTCGCCCAACAGCACATCCCACGCGCCACGGCTGGGGCGGGCGTAAGGGTGGCGTTCGCCGCCCTCCAAGCCCAACGCCGCGACGAACTCCTGCGCCGTCCGTTCCACGGCGCTGTAGCTGACGGGCGGCCTGTCGCTGGTAGAAAAGAACGCCAGCGCGGGGTGGGCATCGACCGCGATGCGCCCGTGATAGCGGATACCGCGCATCATCTGGATGACGGCGACTTCCTTGGCCTTGCGGGCATCGGCCAGCAAGGCTTCCATGACGGCCATGCTCTTGTGGGCAGCCACCATGCGCACCACAGGCCCCGTATATTCGGGCTGCGGCTTAGGCGCGGCGGGGGCTGCCGTTTCCTCGGCCACGCTCGGCCGCACGTCGCGGCGGACAAGCCCCTCGCGCACATCCACCCGACCGCTCGGCTTGAAGTGGATGACCACGCCGCCCGCCTCGTCCTGCTCGGTGTTGGCCTCGCGGTACTGCCACCATGGCGCATAGCCCTCGGTCAGCACGTCGACGAAGGCCGCGCCCGCCTCGCGGTGATGCGCGGCCAACGCCTCGACCGCTTGCGACTGCAAGCGGAAGAACTGTTCGGCATCGTCAAAGAAGGTGTTGTCGTCGTCGGCGAACAGGTCGGCGGTGACGGTGCCGTCGTACTGCTCCATCGGAAAGATGGCCAGCGACACGGCGGGCTTTTCGCCCGTCAGCATGCCGCGCACATCGTCGGCATCGTAGTGATAGCCCTGCTCCAGCCGCTCGATGAGGGCGCGTTGCTGGTCATGGGTGGCCAAGGTCAGCGCCTCGGCAACCGACAGGGAAAACTCACCCTCCCGCACCAACGCCTTGGCCTCGTCGCACAGGCTGGCCAGCGCCACGCGGCGCTTGACGGTCAGCACCGACACGCCCGCCTTGGCGGCCACGTCCTCAAGGCTGGCACCCTCGCCCAACAGGGAGGCGAACGCCTCGGCCTCGTCCATGGGGGCAAGCTGCTCCCGCTGGATGTTTTCCACAGTGGCAAGCCGCAGCGCGTCGGCCTCCGACAGCCCGCCGCGCACCTCGACGGGCACGGGATGGTCTTTGCCGATGTCGCCGCGCTCGGCCAACAGCGACAGGGCACGATAGCGCCTCTCGCCCGACACGATGCGGAATTTCCGCCCGTCCTTGCGAACGACAAGGTTCTGCAACAGGCCGTCGGCCTTGATGGAAGCTGCCAGCCCGTTGAGGGCGGCGGCGTCCATGCTGCGGCGGGGGTTGTTGCCGTCAGCGACGGTCAGCTTGTTCAGGGGGATGGTCTGGATGGTCATGGTGTTCGTCCTTTCGTGATTTCGTCATTTCTTGCCCACCCCGTCACCGAAGCGGGCGGGTTGGTCAGGCATTGGTGATGGCGATGTCGGCGAGCGCGGCATCTGCCGCCGCCATGCGGTAGATGAGGCGGGTGCCCCACTCGTCGCCGTGGTCGATGACCAGCGTTTGCGGGTCGGGGAAACGGCAAAGACGGGCGGACGGGAAGTCCAGCCACGTCTTGCCGCCGCCCCTATCGGGCATGGTGAACCACACCCCGTTGGTCTGGACGTGGGCGACGGTGCGGCGCTGGACGCCGCAATCGCGCTCGTTGTCGATGTACTGGAACGTCCAGCAGGGATGCGCCAGCAGGGCGCGTTTGAAGTCGGCAAGGCATTTCATGGTCTGCCCTCCCGACTACGCGACGATACGGCCAGCAAGCCGCGCCTCGGCGGCGTAGGCCGTCAGGCTCTTGGTCGGCTTGAAATGCTGGTCGCGCTCGATGGTCAGGCCACCGGGGCCACGGATGGCGGCTATCTCCGACAGGCGCACACTGCCCAATTCGGGGCTGCCCATGCCCAAATCACACAAGCCGAAGGCAATATCCGGCTCGTCGGGGTCAAGTTCGGACAGCAGCCACGTCGCCGCGCCCCATGGGCAGAACAGCTTCACCACAGGCCAGAAGTCGTGGGTGTTGCCGTCGTCGTCGATGCGCTCGGCATTCTCCCGCCCGTTCCGCAACATGCGGGCGCGTTGCTCGTCGGTCAGCAGCGCGGCAGCGCTGCCAAGGTTCGTCGTCGTGTCGTTCATTCGCTCAATCCTCCGTGCAGTCGTTACAGGCGGCACAGGACACACACGCCCCGCGCCTGAACCTCTGCCCAGCGGCGAGCGACGACAGGAGAAACAGTGATAGTCAGTCAGTGCAGTCGGCCTGGCGGCGGCGCGCCGACATCCGGCGGGCTCCAAGAGAGCCGCCCCGAAGGGGTGCAATCCGGCCAACACGGGAGGGCAGCTTGCTGCCCGAACGGAGCGGGCGGGCCGGACGGCGACCTTGGGCAAGCCCGGCGGGGTCGGCACAAGCTGGCCAGAGAGGTTCCGCGCGCAGCGCGAAGAAAGAAATCAACATCGGCCCGTAGGGCCGTCCTTATCCGCCGCACGGGGTAGCGTCAGCGCGGGTCCCGGTGCGGCGGCTACCGGGGCGTTGCGGGCACGCCCGCAGAGGGGGTAGAGGAAGACCGCTTGGCCTTTTCGCTTAGTCTAATCGGCCAACCCTCGAAGATGATCACTTCGTCGAACTGCTTACCCTTGGCCTTGTGCATATTCATCACGACGACACCGGTCTCAGGTTTGGCGTTGGTGGAAAAATGCTCCTGGACGAATGCCTGCCGAATGATTGCCAGCGCGTTGCGATAGGCGCCGTTGTCCCGCCAGTCTTGAGAAAGCGCCTGACGGAGTTGGGTGCCCCGCTCCAGCACGCGGATGTTCCGCACCTCCTGAGCGATCTCTTTCAACCGTGGACAGGCACCGTCCTCCAGAAGTTGCCGCATGGCTCGCCAGTCCTTGTCCGGATCACCGGTGAGCGCGAGTTCTCGTGCCTGACCATAGACGGCGAGCATGGCAACCAGGATGCTGTTCTTTCGGAGCGCTTTGCCGGTGGCGAGGCAAGCAAGGTGTTCGCCGTAGGCTTTCTGGATATTGGCAGCCTCGTTCAGAGCGCCTTTGGTCGGTGTGTCGCCGCCCTTGCCATGGAAGTAGTTGCGTATCAGGGCGATGAACCGCTCAAAGTGAGCGCCATCGGTATCCGGCTGCATGAGCAAAGCGATAACCTCGGCGCCGAGGATCGCGGCTTCCAATTCGATAACCGCCGAATGCGGAGTCTCGGTCATCCCGCCCGGCGGCAACCGAAAGGCGTCTGATACCAAGCGGGTCATCTTCTTCGTCGGCACGAGGATGGCCAGCGACCATTCCTTCATACCGGCATCAACAAGCCGCTTCCGCGCTTTGCGGTTCCCTGACTTTGACGGGCTCCGGACTGTCCTGATGCGGCTGTTTCAATCCTTCTTGAACGCTCGCGCATGGTCCTGCGCAAACTGCCAGAAGCTGCGCGCCGGGCGGCCGGTCACCTTCTCCACCGTATCGAGCACGCCGGCCAGATGACCGGCGGGGGCAAGTGCGTAAAGCTCGTTCATCGCCTCCGCCAGCATCTCCGGCATGCCCATGCTCGTCATCGCTTGCTTGGCCTGATCCAGCGAGATGGGAACGTAGTTGACCGTGTGACCCGCAATCTCAGTCAGTATTGTCCCCAACTCAGCACCGCTGAGCGCTTCCGGCCCGGTTACCGGGTAGGCCTGGTCCTCGTGTCCCGGCTCGGTCAGAGCCTTGGCGGCAACGGCGGCGATATCGCGCGCATCAATCCAGCTCACCTTGCCCTCGCCCAAGGGCATATAGAACTCGCCCTTCTCGCGGATTGCTTCGGCATACATCAGGAGGTTCTGCATGAAGAACCCCGGCTGAACGAAGGTCCAGGCCATGCCGGACTCCTGAAGCTGCTTCTGGTTTTCACCGTGCCAGCGCCCGATCTGCACGGGCGCATCCGGGGCCGCGCCAATGCCGGTGGACATGACGACATGCTTGACCCCGGCCGTCTTGGCCGCTGCGATGAGGTTGGCGCGCATTTGCACCTGGTCCGGCACGAGGGGGGTGACGACGAAGACCTTTTCGGCCCCCTGTAGTGCTTCGGGCAAGGTTTCCGGCTGGCGCAGATCCCCGGCAACCGTCTCGACGCCCTGTGCTTTGAGGCCGTCCGCCTTGGCCGGATCGCGTACCAGCGCCTGGAAGGGCGCGTTCTCCGCCTTCAGCAGCCGGACCACCTCGCTGCCGATTGTTCCGGTTCCGCCAACGACGAGTATCATGACCCTTCTCCTTTCCTTTTTGCACGTGTGAACAAAGACAAGCCGCCGCTCGCAGGGGCATCATGGCGCTCGACGGCGATCATTATTGTCGGTATGGTATCTAAAGGGAAGCAGGAACCTTCAGGTAACCACAAAGTGCCCCGCAACCCGCCGCCGCCAGTCTGTCCCGTGGATGCGCTCTTGCGCCTGCTCATGGGGTCATGGACGACTTACATACTCTGGCATCTGCGCCAGGACGGGCCGTTGCGTTTCGGCGCGTTGCGGCGGGCGATCCCCGGCATCTCGTCGAAGGTCCTGACGCAACGCCTGCGGATGCTCGAAGAACACGGCATCGTCTATCGCCACCATGTTCCCTCGATCCCCCCGGAGGTCTCTTACGGCCTGACGCCGCAAGGCGCAGAGCTTGGAGACGTGTTCGACGCGCTCGAAAATGTCTCGCGCCGCTGGCTGGCGCGGGGATGGCCGGAGAGGGAAGGCCGGGACGCCACCACCTCTCCCTCCCTCGCAATCGGCCCCCGGCTGAACTTGCAGCCGGACGACCGCTGACGAAGGCCGTTTCTCACCGGGCAGGCTGAGGCACATCCTTTGTATGGGCTGCGCCACGCCTCGCCGCATCACTTTGCGCTGGCGGGCGCTGTGGCCGTCGGCGCATCATCAGCGCCGGGACAAGGGCGGCCAGGAAGATCACGCCGACGATAAAGAAGCTGTCGCGGTATCCCAGCATGTTGCCCTGGCTGTAAATCACGCGGCCGAGATAGTTCATCGCCCCGGCCTGGCGAATCGCTTCCGGCACGCCGGCCTGCGCGAGCAAGCCGGTTACTTCGCGCAGCATGTCGGCCGTCGCGCTGTTGCCCGCGTGCTGCGCCGCCGTGAAGCTGTCCACGTAGAGCTGCGAGCGCCGTTCCAGGGCGATGGAAAGAAGATTGACGCCGAACGCCCCGCCGAGTTGGCGCACGAAGTTGATCGCTCCGGAGCCCTGACCGAGTAGCGTCATGGGCAGCGCCTTGAGGGCGCCGGCGTTCAGGCTCGGCATGATGAAACCAAGGCCGATCCGCCCCAGCATGATCCACCAGGCGAACAGCCAGAACGACGTATCGGTGTCCACGCCGGTCATCAGGAACGACGACAGCGCGAAGACCGCCAGCCCGAACATGACCGTGGCATAGGCTGGCGTCTTGTCGGTCAGCCGTCCGGCGATCGGGAAGACCAGGGCCAGAATCAGACCGGCTGGCATCAGCAGCAGGCCCGAGCGCGTCGGCGTATAGCCCTGGATTGTTTGCACGAACAGCGGAATCAAGAAGGTCGAACCGAAGATCCCCGCCCCGAAAATGAAGGCCACGACGGATGCGCCCGCATAGACCCGGTTCGTGAAGAGCTTGAGATTGAGCATGGGTGCCGGTGTACGCAGTTCCCAGACAATGAATCCGATGCCCGTGACAAAGGCGATAGCGAAATCGCGCAGGATGGGATCGGACATCCAGCCGTAGCGTTGCCCGTTCGACAATCCGTTCAGCAAGGTGACCAGGAACACTGTCAGCAGGCCGAAGCCGATCCAGTCGAATTTGCGCGGCGGTCCGGCAGTTGCCCGGCCCGGCATGAAGAGCGTGGCCAGGAACAGGCCGATGAGGCAGAACGGCACGGCCATGAAGAACACATAGCGCCAGTTGAAGCTGTCCACCATGATCCCGCCCAGCGTCGGGCCCAGGGCAGGAGCCAGCACCACGCCGATGCCGTAGATGCCCATGGCCGAACCCCGCTTTTCCGGTGGGAAAACCTGGAAGATCGTCTGCATGGCGAGCGGCTGGAGGATGCCGGCCGCGCCGCCTTGTAGGACGCGAGCCAGGATCAGCACGCCCTCGGCGGGTGCGAGCCCGCCCATGACGGAGGCGATGATGAAGACTGTCAGCGCCAGCATAAAGGTCGCGCGCTGGCCGAATGTCTCGACCATCCAGGCATTCAGCAGCATGGTCCCGGTCATCGCGGCGAGGAAGCCGGTAGAGAGAAGTTGCGCCTTGTCCTGGCCCATGCCGAAAGCGCCCATGATGTCGGGCAGGGCCACGTTGACGATGGTGGCGCTCAGGATGGTCGCGATGGTGCCCATCATGACCGTCACCGTGACCAGCCAGCGATAGGACGGGCCGAAACGGGCGAACAGGCCCTCGATGCTGTCCGGGCGGGGCGCGCTAGTCACCGGCCCTGGCCTCCAGCTCCACCATCATGCCCGGCTTGAGCTCGCCGCCGTCCTGCCGGACGGCGATGCGCACCGGCAGGCGCTGGGTGATCTTGGTGAAATTGCCGCTCGGGTTTGGGTTGGGCAGCAGGGCGAACTCGCTGGTGGCGGCCTGCCCGACGCGCGTGACCGTGCCCTCGAAGCGCCGCCCCGGCAGGGCATCGACGGTGATCGTGACGATCTTTCCGGGCTGGAAGAAGCGGATGTCGGTCTCCTTGACGTTCGCCTCGACGCGCACTTGCTCCGGGTCATGCACCATCAGAAGACGCTGGCCGGGCGTGATGTATTCGCCTGCGTCCACGAAGGTCCGGTCCACCACCCCGTCGAACGGCATGGCGATGGTGCGGTCTTCGAGATCGAGCGCCGCGCGCTCCCGTTGCGCCCGCAGCCGTTGTTCCTCCGGACCAAGCTCCGCGAGCTGGGTTCTGAGCACCGTGAGTTCCTCGCGCGCGGCTTCGGCCTCGGCAAGGGCGGCGCGGGCATTCTCCAGGTCGGCCTGCGCGCTCAGCACCTGCTGTTTTGCCGTCTCCAGCGCCGCCCGCGTCTGGTCCAGGCGCGCGCGGGTGATGGCGCCGCTCGGCACCAGCTTCTCAGCCCGATCATTGTCCTGTCTGGCAAGATCGCGTTGCGCCATCGCTGCGGCCAGCGCGGCTTCGGCTGCCCTCACCGCCGCCTCCTTGGCGGCGATCCGGCTCGCCGTCTGGCGGTCGGTCAGCTTGATGCGCGCCTCGATTTCCTCCCGGCGGCGGCTGATCCCGACGATCTGCGCATCAAGCTCCTGAACGAGCAGACGGCTTTCCCGGTCGTCGATCCGAACCAGCACGCGGCCCTTTTGAACGGAATCGCCCTCGATGACCTCGACGGCCGTGACCCAGCCGGGTACCCGGCTGCTCAGAGCAACAATGTCGGCGGCAACGCGGGCATCCGTGACAAAGACGTGGATGAACTGCTGATACAGCCACCAGCCACCGGCTCCGAGAACAATGAGCGCGGCCAGGGTCGCGCCATAGAGCCGCCACGGCCGGGTGCGGGCAGGCGGTGACACCGCCTCTGACGCGGCCTCCGTCTCCTTATCGGGGGCTGTGCGCAGATCGGTTTCCGGATGGTGGCTCTGGCGTCCCAGGCGGCTCACACGCTGGTCCATGGCTCACCTGTCCGTCGGTGCGTAAGCTGCATCGCCGTTTCCGCGCCACCCAGCTTGCCGGCGATCTGCTCGAAGACCTTCAGACAGGTCGTCACTTCGGCATGGGATATGTCGGACAAGATTTCCGCGCGCACCGCCGCCGCGGTCGCCTCGATCCGTTCCAGGACGGGGGCGGCCTCCGCGCGCAGGTGAACCGATTTGGTGCGGCGGTCGGCAGCTTCTGTCCGACGCTCGATCAGCCCCTCGGCTTCAAGCCGGTCCAGCGTGCGCACCAGGGTCGGCCCCCGCACACCGACCGCCTCAGCCAATTCACGCTGAGTTGCCGCTTCGGCCAGCCGAGAAAGATGCAACAGCGTCAACCAGCGGGCTTCGGTGAGGCCAAAGGTGGCCAGCCGCCGATCGATCTCGGCGCGCCACAGCCGGGCGACCAGGCCGAGGCGGAGGCCGAATTGTTCCTGATCGCTGAGAGGCTTCTTCATTTCCTTGCCTGAATGGTTGCTCTGCTATATTTGATAAATAATAGATAGCCACCTATCGAATGTCGAGAGATATCAGCCCGGATGGCTGTTCTGTCCGCTTGGCCGGGAAAGGCATTCCATCGCGATCACTAAGAAGGAGAACCACGATGTACCGGACGATCCTGCTGGCCTATGACGGCAGCCGGCAAGGCCGCGAGGCGTTGGACCAGGGGGCCGAGCTGGCCTCGCTTTGCCGGGCCCGTGTCTACCTCCTCGCCGTCGTTGCCCCCGAGCTGGGTGTTGCGCTCGCGGAAGCTGCGGCACCCTCAGACTTGCCGGAGCGAGAATATCAGGAAGTGCGCCACCTCCTTACCGAGGCCGCCGAGACCTTGCAGGCATCCGGTCTGCCGGTCGAAACCCGCCTGGCCGTCGGCAATCCGGCGGAAGAAATCGGGCGCACGGCCCGTGAGGTCGGCGCGGAGCTGATCGTCGTTGGCCACCGCGAACAGACCGCGCTGGCGCGATGGTGGCGCGGCTCCACTGGCGCTTCCTTGCTTGCTCACGCGCCGTGCAGCTTGCTTGTTGCAGTATCGAAGGAAGATGATGCTGGATTCACTTTTCAAGTGCGACACCGAGGTTGAGGGCGAAAGCCTCGATTGGTGTTCGGAAGCCGAGGCACTTTCGAGGCGTTGTGTTGAGGCTCCAGATCACGTCGTCGATGCCGTCATCGGTGTAGTCTCCGAGGCGGGTCTTGCGCGGCAGCTCGCGGCGCAGGCGGCCGTTGCTGTTCTCGATCGAGCCGCGCTGCCAGGGGCTGTGCGGGTCGCAGAAGAAGGCCCGGATGCCGATGGCGTACTGGCCAGAAGGAAGCCGGCACCGAGATCGGCCACGAGTTCCTCCATGGTGCGGGCGTCATCGCCTCTTTCGTTGTGTGACGGAATGGGCAATTCAGTCACAGAAATCAAGCGCCAAAAATCCAACTAATCCCATAGCTTCCGGGCCATGCGGCGCTCTTCGGCGCCGACGGCATCGCCGTAGATTGCCGTGGTCGCCAGCTTGGCGTGACCCAGCCATTTCTGAAGCAGCGTGATCGGAATCCCGCGCTCCAGCGCGGCCACGCCAAAGCCGTGGCGCAATCCCTTGGCTGTCGCGTGCGGGCCGCTGACACCCGCCGCCTCCATTACCTCCTTAACACGCCGGTGCCCGGTCATGCGGTGCCACGGCCAAAGCCGCACCGAAGTGCCGCCCGACGGGGCACCCTGAGCGGCGCGCACCCCGTGCACACGATCGAGTTCAGCCAGCACCGTCGGCGACACGGGCACCGCCCGATGCACGCCTAGTCGGCGCTTTTTAAGGCTTCGGAAGACGATGACGCCCGCGCGCAGATCGATGTGATCGGCGGTCAGAGCGAGCGCCTCGGAAAGGCGGCAGCCCGTGTCCTTGAGCACCAGGCAGAGCGTGTAGACCTCCGGCGCCTGGTTCTTCGCAGCCTTGATGAATGCCCGCCGTTCGGCCTCGGTCAGGTACTTCCGGTGGCCGGCCGTGTCGAACAGGCTCCAGTCCATATCGCCTCGCGTCTGAAAGAAGGCCGTCCCTCCGTTACTGTTTCAACTTCTTGAATCGTAACGCAGGACCGCTTGGGCGAGCGACACTATTGCCCATTCTGTCACTCACTCGACCTGACGCCCTGTTGCAGAGAAACCACGATTCTTCTTCGACGCGGGTCGGTTGGCTTTTTTTCGACAACCCGCTTCGGGAGGACAGGATGTCAAGGAGTTGGCGCACGTTTCCAGTAGTCGCGTTGCTTGCACTCACCGCCTGCATTGGCGGCGACAGGGTCGAGGTCAGAATTATCGGCAAGGAGAATTTGGGTGAAGGATCGGCCCGGACCTGCATGGTGAATGTGGAGATCACCAACCGAGGTTCCGCCATGTTGAGGACTTTCAACTACTGGCTGTCCTTCAACGACAACCGGAGCAATGTGCCTTGGCCCGGTCCGGTTAGCGACGTTCCTGCCGGCGGAAGCAAGACAAGCTTTGTTCAATTCGTAGGTGTCCCCTGCGCTCAGGTTCCGGCCAGGCTAGAATTACGTGTACTGGAATGCGTCATGGGCGAGCGCGACTGCACGAACGCTGTCTCGTTACGGTCTTGACGGATCGGGCAATGCACAGAGGCTGACTAAGAACGAGAGAAAGGCGGCCGTCAGGCCGCCTCCTCCGCTTCGGCGGAATGCAGGCCACCGAGGAAATCGGTGGCCTTGGCTGCCTGAGAGGCGGCGTGAAGATGGCCTTCTTGTCGGCGTTGAGCGCCTTGACCCAGTTGTCGATATAGGCGGCGTGGTCGGGACACGGGGTAAGCGTCACGCTGCCATCGAAGGAACTCCAAGGGAGCCAGCCCGTGAGGGGAAATACGTCCAACACAGGAAGGCCGCTTCAGCCGCCGAATGGAGCGGGCAGGCCGGACGGCGACCTTGGGCAGGCCCGATGCGGGGGGCACAAGTTGGCAAGAGAGGGTATCGCACCAAGGCGCCATTAGAGAATCGACTCCGGCCCAAGGGGTCGTCCGCTGCCACCGCATCAGGCAGCGTCAGCGCGGGTCCCGGAGTGGCGGCGTAGTGTGACGTCGGGAGTGCTCCCTGCTCGTAAGGTGCACCCTGATGTATCATGCTCGCTGCGAAGAGAACTGGGCGATTCCTGTTGCTTCATGTACCCCGTGAAGAAAATAGAACCGTAAGGGCATGCCACATGGCGCGAATCCGCAAAGTCGAAATCAACAACTTCCGTTGCATCCGTTCCTTTGTCTGGTACCCGTCAGCCGGCATCAACTGCCTGATTGGTCCAGGAGATAGCGGCAAGTCGACCATTCTCGACGCACTTGATCTGTGTCTGGGCGCTCGCCGCACCCTTCAGTTCACCGACGCCGATTTCTATAACCTCAACGTCGATGAGCCGATCACGATCACGCTGACAATCGGTGCGCTGGATGAAGCGCTGAAGAATATCGAGAGCTATGGGCTGTTTCTGCGCGGTCTCAATGCGGCGACCGGCGAGATGGAAGACGAGCCGGAAAAGGGCCTGGAAACGGTCCTGTTCCTCCAGCTGACTGTGGGGAGCGACCTCGAGCCCGTTTGGACGCTCGTTTCCGAGCGGGCCAAGGCGCAGAACGCAACGCGGAACCTGACTTGGAAAGATCGCGTCGCCTTGGCGCCGACGCGGATTGGGGCGCTGGCGGAGTCCAATCTCGGCTGGCGGCGCGGATCAGTTTTGAATCGCCTGACCGACGAGAAGGCGGACGCGTCGGCAGCCTTGGCGAAGGCGGCGCGGGATGCACGCTCGGCCTTCGGAACGGATGCGGAGAAGCAACTCGGCGAGACGCTGAAACTCGTCGGCGAGGCCGCGAGAGAGCTGGGGATCGATATCGGCGCGAACGCGCGCGCGTTGCTCGACGCCCATTCCGTGACGTTTAGCGGGGGAACGATTTCGCTCCACGACGCTGACGGCGTGCCGCTTCGAGGACTCGGTATCGGGTCGATGCGGCTGTTGATCGCCGGATTGCAGCGCAAGGCGGCCGAGACGTCGTCGATGCTGCTTGTGGACGAGTTGGAGCACGGTCTCGAACCGCACCGCATCATCAGGTTTCTGGGGTCTCTGGGTGCTAAGGAGACGCTACCACCGCTTCAGGTGTTCGCGACGACACATTCCCCGGTCGCGCTGCGAGAACTCTCGGGAGCGCAGCTGTTCGTCGTGCGGGAAACGGCAACGGGCCATTCCGCGACGTGCGTGGGCACCGATGACGACGTTCAAGGAACCATTCGCCTCTTCCCGGAGGCGTTCTTGGCAACGTCTGTGATGGTTTGCGAAGGGGCGAGTGAAGTCGGCCTCCTGCGGGGGTTGGACCATTATTTCACGACGCAGAACGCAACCTCGATCTCGGCCTGCGGCGTGTCGCTGGTGGACGGCAAGGGTGTGTCGAAGCTTTTGAAGTTGGCGAAAGCCTTCATGGCGCTTGGATATCGCGTGTCTATTCTGCGTGACGATGACGTCCAGCCGGACGCCGCGGAAGAAGCCGCGTTCAAGGCCGCGGGCGGCGAGGTGATGATGTGGCGCGATCGTCGCGCCCTCGAAGACGAGCTGTTTGCGAGCCTGCCTGCGGCTGCTGTGGGTTTGATGGTCGAGAGGGCTGTTGCCTTGCATGGCGAGGCGCTGGTCGATGCGCACCTCAAGTCGACCTCGGCGAACACCTGTGACCTGGCGCGGGCGCGGGCGGAAGCTATCTCCGAAACAGTTTCGGGCGAAGTGAGGACGGCTCTAGGAAAGGCATCCAGAACCAAGGAGACACCCTGGTTCAAGAACGTTACGGCCATGGAAGGGGTGGCCTGCGACATCGTCGGGCCGCATCTGGCGCAAGCCGACGACGGGTTGCGCGCGGTGGTGGATGCGGCGTTTACGTGGGCGCACCATGCCTGAGCCGGAGATCGACCTCCTTGCCATTGCGCGTGGCACCGTTGCGGCACCGGCCGGGTGCGGAAAGACGCACCTGATCGCCGAAACGCTGAAGCGGCACACGGGCACGAAGCCAATCTTGATCCTGACGCATACGAATGCGGGGGTGGTGGCGTTGCGCGCGCGCCTCGACAAGGCGGGCGTGGCAGCGAAAGCCTATCGGCTGTCGACCATCGACGGTTGGGCCATCCGCATGGTCGGATTGTTTCCAGCGCGGACGGGGCTCGATCCGGCTACCTTGAAACTGAACGACGCGCGGCCGGATTACCCAATAATCCGCGAAGCGGCTTGGCGACTGCTGAAGGGCGGGCATGTGCTCGATCTGCTCAAAGCCACCTACGCGCGGATCATCGTCGATGAGTACCAGGATTGCTCGATCGGCCAGCACGCCATCGTCTATTACGCCGCTCCGGCGCTGCCCGTTTGCGTGCTGGGCGATCCGATGCAGGCGATTTTCGGCTGGCCGGGAAACGAGCTCGCCGATTGGAACGCGCACGTTTGCACGCATTTCCCAATCGTCGGAGAATTGGCGACGCCTTGGCGGTGGCGGCTCGCAGGGACCGAGGACCTCGGTGCTTGGCTGCTCGACACACGGCGTCGGCTGCACGCCGGGCAGACGGTGGATCTGACCGCCGCACCGCGCGAGGTGAGCTGGGTCAATCTGGACGGAACGGAAGACCGGGTGCGGCAGCTTCGTGCTGCTGGCACGGCGCCCGTCACGGCCGGCGGTTCCGTGCTGATCATCGGCGACGGCGCGAAGCCAGAGAGCCAAAGGCTGTTTGCTAGTCAGATACCGGGAGCGGTCACGGTTGAAGCGGTTGACTTGCGGGACTTGGTCTCGTTCGCGCGGGACCTTGATCTGGCTGCTGTTGATGCGCTGGGACGCATCGCACGTTTTGCTTCGACATTGATGACCAATGTCGGGCCTGATGACCTGCTACGCCGCGTCGACAGTCTCGAACGTGGGACAGCGCGCCGGGAGGCGTCGGAAACGGAGACGGTCGCGCTACGGTTCAACCGTTTGCGAACACCGGCCGCAGCCGCGGACCTGCTTGTCGCGATCAGCCGGGATGCAGGGGTGCGGACGTACCGTCAGGCGGTGCTTCGTACGTGTCTGAAGGCGCTTCAAAGCTGCGAAGGCGCAGGCGGAAATTCATTCCATGAAGCGGCACTCGCCGCCCGCGAGCAGAACCGGCTGGTCGGGCGTCCTCTACCACGACGCGCTGTCGGCAGCACGCTTCTCTTGAAGGGCCTGGAAGCGGACGTTTCGGTCGTTCTAGATGCTTCCGTTCTCGACGCGAAAAACCTTTATGTGGCGATGACGCGCGGTGCCCGTCGGTTGGTGGTTTGCTCGTCAGCTTCAACGCTTCCCTAAGGAGGCCTGACCGAAGACCGCCCAACCGGCGGACGCGGAAAACCGCAAGCAGAGAATCAGCTTCGGCCCAACGGGCAGTCCGTGTCTGGGGGCGTTTACGGGGCAAGGGCCCTTATAATGGGTGCCGGAAATCGTCGAAGGCGGTGGCAGGCATGGGAACTCTTTCCCCCAAAGATATGTTCGAAAGAAAAGAAAGCCCCCGACAAGCGAGGGCTTTCCGACTGGCTACCCACCTTGGAGGGTCGGGCAGCAGTTCTTTGTACACTTTTTGTTCTAATTTTTCAACTAGAACTTCACGCGGAGGTTCAGAGCGTACAGGTGGATAGCGTCGGTGCTGGTACCGGTCAGATCCAGATCCAGGTGACGGTAGAGAGCAGCCAGGCTCACACCGTTACCCATGTTATACTGACCTGCCAGACCCCACGCTGTGGCATCATGATCGACAGTCGTTGCGATAAACATATCGCTGTGGTGCGAGTAGTCGGCAGCCACCTCGAAGGCATCCCACGTATAGCCTAGCTTCACATAGTAAAAGCTCGGATCATCGTTACCGGCAGATTTGCGATCCAGGCTTTGTTGGCCATAAGCAAATGTACCGCCGATACCGCTGTCATGCTTCACCGACACCGAACCAGCCCACTGGTGATCCAAGATATCGTTTGTTACGTTTGTCACAGCACCGCCTCCAGTCGAAGCGTTGCCGTTATTGAAAGCTACATAACCTACCCCACCGCGTACTTCGAACGCATCGATCTTGCCGCTGTACAGAACAGCTGCGTCGATGTCACCGCCTTGAGCAGTAGCAATGCGTGCTTGAAAACCGTTGAAGATAGGCGAGTCGTAACGGATGCTTTGCACGCGGTCGCCAGCGTGCGAGCGCGACCCGATGCCATCCAGGTTGTCGAACACTTCGCCGACGGTACGCACTGGCGTCCCGGCAATGTTGTTCTGACGGAAACTCAAGCCGCCGCCGAAGCGGTCAACGCCCGAGCCCAGTACGTCGTCAGCGCCAGCGATGTCGATCTCGGTGATGCCATCGGTAGCGGTGCCGGTGCGGCCTACGAATACGGCGCCCCAATTACCAGCCAGACCCACGCGGGTGTGGCGTTCGGTGATACCGGCGGCGGCGATTGCAGCGGGGGTGCTAGCTTGGTTGGGAGCAACACGTTGGGCGATGTCGTTAGAAGCGCCTTGGTTGGATTGGACCTCAGCTTCCAGCAACACCGAAGCGGTCAGGCCGTTCGACAGGGCTTGCGAGCCGCGCAGGCCGAAACGAGTCGAGGACTTGTCGTTGTCGACGAAGTTCACTTCGGTATCGCGACCGTCGTCATATACCAGAACCGATTTGTTCACTTGACCATACATGTCAACATCTACGGCAGCTGCGGTAGCAGCGTTCAACGCCACGATTGCAGTACCAGCAAGAAGAAGGGATTTTTTCATTACAATTTCCTTTAAATTGCATGTTAGAAATACGCAGATTTAAGCAAGCTGATTCTATCTTGTCGATAAATAATCAAAGTAATATCAGTTTTCAGCGCATCCCTATATGGCAAATTGGCAACATGTACGAATAATATACAATCATCTGTAGATTGAAATTCTTGCAAAATAGAATCCAACCATAAATTTGAGTAATGAAGTGCCCATGGGTCATTTTTGAGATGACTTTATTACCCCGTAGGCTGACATCAGGGGCACCAATTATACGCTCGCGCGGAGCTCGGCTTATCTATCGGCGCGCTCTGCAAAGCCGCTGGTGTATACTTGGCTGCGTATTACTAGTGACGTTCGGGACGGGGCATCATTCCGGAGACGGAGGCGGCGGTGCGCGCCGCGATCCGTCGATTGGTCAAGCGCTCACGGTCGAAGTCGGAAGGCTCGACGTTGAGGCCGCCTAAGCGGCGGCCTCGGTAATGTTGGTGGCTTGCAGCCCGGCGAGGAAGTCGGTTGCCTTGGCGGCGGCGCTGGCGGCGGCGAAGATGGCCTTCTTGTCGGCCTTGAGGACCTTGAGCCAGCTGTCGATGTAGGCGGCGTGGTCGGGGCGCGGGGTAAGCGTCACCCCCAGGTCGGCACAGAGGAAGGCCGCGCCCAGCTCGGCCACGAGCTCTTCGACGGCATAGGCGTCATCGCCGAACCGCTTGCCGAACTGGCGGTCGCAGCGGCGGGTGTCGCCCGTCCAGTGGGTCAGCTCGTGCAGGAGGGTGGCGTAGTAGCTCTCGGTCGCCGTGCTGGTCTCGGTGCCGAGGAAGCGCTCGCGCTCGGGCATCTGGATGATGTCGTCGGAGGGACGATAGAAGGCGCGCGTGCCGCCGTGACGGATGATCGCGCCGGTGGCGGTGATGAAGCGCTCGGCGGCTGCCACGGTTGCGACGGGGTCCTTGGGCTCGGGGAGCGCGGGCGCCTCGTAGCCGTCCACCTGGTCGGCGTTGAAGACCCAGCTCGCGCGAGCCATGAGGCGCTTGCCGTGCTCGGTCTCGCCGGTGTCGTTCCGCTCTTCCACTTCGAACTCCTTGTAGAAGACCACAAGGCTCGACTTCTCGCCCTTGCGGACCTGACAGCCGTTGGCCTGCCATTGGCGATAGGTGCCCCAGGTGCCGGTGATGAAGCCGCGGGCTTGGGCGGAGGCCCAGAGGCTGACGACGTTGATGCCGCGATAGGCCTTGCTGGTGTCGATGTTGACGGGGCGGTTCAGGCCCTCGCCGCTGCGGTGCCAGGGCATCTGCCAGTCGCCCGCTCCCGCCTCGATGGCGGCGATGATGTTGTTGGTGACCTGGGTGTAGACGTCGATGCGTTCGGTAGTCATGGGGTCCTCTCCTTGTCTGGGAGGCCGCGCCCATCGCGGCCGTCCGATGGCGACCGGAGAGGCAGGGGCAAGCCGGGCGGCGCACCCCAAGAGGCGCGGAGGGGCGAAGCCCCGACCGGGACTTCGCAGCGGGCTGGAGGGAACCGGAAGACGGCGGGCGGGCTGTTTGTTGGAGCGCAGCGCCCGCGAGGAATGCGGCCTCGGCCGCAGGGGAAGAAACTGCCCGACCGCCGTTGCGCCAAACGGCGTCCCTGCCAGGTCAGCCACACCTGAGGACGGCCCGTGGAGCGCGGCATCGGACAAGGTCGAGAGGAGCCCAACCGGACGCCTTCGACGTGCCCAAGGGCACTGCGTCATGCCGCTATCGGGCGCGGGGCTTTTCGACTGGCTGCCCCCACGGGCACCGTGCCGGACAGGCAACCCCGCCCCGCTTCATCCGCCCAGAGCCAAGCCGCGTAGAACCAAGGTCAAAGCCACGTCCGGCCAAGCATTTCCGGCGGATTCATTGGCAATTTGGTGGTAGCGTGGTGGCAGGCAGGGTGGCTGTCAGGGGAGCATTCGGCGCGGGAGGAGCGATGGTGTGGAAGAAGCTGTTCGGGGGTGGAGGCGAGAAGGAACCGTCGCCGCGCGAGATTGAGCGCAACCGCCGGATTGATCGCTGGCTGGATGCGATGGGGCCGGAATGGGCCGAGGCGTACATGATCATCGGAACCGACCCCGCCATTGACAGGGTGTTCTTTGAGAGCCTGCATTACAAGTTGAGAGATGGTGAAATCGAGGAAGCGCGAAAGCACTTACGCGTCTGCATGCGCTTCCTTACTGACGAATCCCGCGAGAAGCTGCGCAACGTCGGCCAGGCGCAGCGCTGGGCCACCTTCGATCAGATGGCCGAAGCGGGCATCGTCATCTCAAGCAACGCGACCTTCCCGATGGACGCGCTGCAAATCGCCAAGCAGCCGGTGCCGGATCGCCCGGACCTTGAGTTCCCGCTCTACTTCCGGGGCGAAGGGCATCTGCTGACGGTGGCCCCCACGGGCGCGGGCAAAGGCCAGCGGCTGATCCTGCCGGTGCTGTTGGATTTCGAAGGGCCGACGGTGGTGCTCGACCCCAAGGGCGAGAACTACGAGCACACGGCCTGGCGGCGCAGCCTCTACGGGCAGGTGTTCAAATGGGCGCCGGGCGTGCCCGATTCCGACTGCTACAATCCCCTCGACCGGGTGACGGGCTGGGACGAGGCACGGCTTCTGGCCGAACTGCTCGTCATTCCCCAGGGCAAGGAGCCGTTCTGGGACGAGGCCGCGCGCGACCTGCTGACGGGGCTGATCTTTTACGTCATCCGCACGCGGCCGGAAGGCCAGCGCAACATGCGCGCGGTCTGCCGCCTGCTTACGCCGAGCAAGGCGGATTTCGCGGCGATGGTCGAAGACCTGCAAGGGTCGGACGACGAGCGCCTGAAGGAGCTGGGCAATATCCTGGAGACGCAGTCGGAGGCGCTGCGCGCCTCGATCTCGACGACGCTGCGCACGCAGCTTGCCATCTGGCGGTCGGACGACGTGGCCAATGTCACCTCCTCGACGACGCCGGGCTGGACGGTCGAGGACATCCTCGTCCGCGACAATATCAGCGTCACCTTCGCCGCCAAGACCGGCCGCGCGCCGGGCTGGCACCAGCGCGATGATGGCGGGGTGACGCGCGGCAGCGCAGCCACGGTCTATCTGGTCGTGCCGCCCGAGAAGATGGCCGCCATGCGCAGCGTGCTGCGGGTGATGCTGGGCCAGCACCTGAGCGAAGCCATCCGGGTGCGCAAGATGATCGACGCGGTCAATGCCGAGGATGACAGCCTGCCTGCCGAATATCTCGATTGGCCGATGATGTTCGTTTTCGACGAGATGCCGCAACTGGGCTACATGCGGATCATCGAGGACGCGGTGGCGATCACGCGCAGCTACCGTGTCCGCCTGTGGCTATTTGCGCAGGACCTGGCGCAGCTGGAAGAGGTGTACCCGAAGTGGCGCAGCCTCGTCGCCAACTGCCGCGGCCAGATCTTCTTCCGCCCGAATGACACCAGAACCGCCGAACACGTGGCCGAGCGGCTGGGTCGGCGCAAGGACATCTGGGGCGGCGAGGATTGGGTGGCCTCGCCCCAGCAGCTGATGGGGCCTGAGTTTCGCGACGACTGCGTGATCTTTCAGGACGGCCTGTCGATCCGGGCCAACCTGTATCCGCCCTACTACGCCAACGAGAAGCTGAAGGAATGGGTGGCGCAGAAGAAGCGCGAGCTTGGCGACACCGTCTACCGCGCGCCGCGCCCCGTCCTGACGCCAGAGTTCGAGCCGGACGAGGACGACGCCGACCTGAAGGACGACCCCGAGTATCAGGCGGAGCTCGCCGCGCTTCAGGCGCGGATGCGGGGGCGCAAGAATGGCTCGCCGCCAATTCCCAAAGCCGCGCCCGAGGACAATGGCTCCAGACCGCCTGAGCGGCCTTCTGGTTCATCCGAGACGCCGCGCCGCCCACCGGCCCCTCCCAGCTTCGACAAATGAACTGAAAGGGCCGCCAGCGCGCCACACGCCCCCTTCAAAACCCTACGGCCTAAAGAGAGGAGCGCCGCCGATGAGATGGATAATGGATAACGTGACGACGATCATTGCGCTCGTTGTCATCGCATTCGGGCTGTTTGTCTGGGTAATGCGCAAACGGTACGCCGAATCCTTTAAGAGTGAGATGGCGCGCACTCAGGCGGAAAGACGCGCTCGCCGCGAGGAGGCTGCACGCCTCCGTGACGACGACTTCTGATTCGCCGGAACGGCACCTGCCCATAGTTGATGGGAATGCAGAGCGGGTTTCTCAACTCGAACCCATTCGAGAGCCCCTTTGCCGCGGTCACAGCAACGCCGGAGCGTCCAGTAGAATGCCACGGAAAGCAGCGGCGCCGAACTGTCCACAGCACTCTGGCCTCAACTACAGGATTTTAATAATACAGGACCATATAGGTATATAGCGGGAGCGTTTATGCGTAATCGCGGGAGCGTTTATGCGTGCCTAATTTTCGCATTCAAGAGATACCGCCACATTCCCCGCGGGAGCGTTTATGCGTGGATAAGTCCTGAAACTCACAGAGCTATCAACAGGACTTCTGGCGATCGATCGATTATTTGCAGACGTGTGTGCGGCTGGGCAGAAGAACGAGACTGTCGGTTGTGGTGTCAAGACGAGCAGCCGGATAGACGACGGCGACTTTGCCGAGCGCTCGGAGGAACGCCTTCTTGAAGTCCCTACGGCCCTGATCGGATGTCGGATAATCGGCGCCAAATTGGAGTTGCAAGGCGCCCCACGGCACCGCCGTGCGTGCTCGCACATAGGACATTCGGTATGTCAGCCAGAGATAGACATCGAGCGCCATGGGTGAACGCTTAAGCGCTCGTAAGGCGCGCAGGTCGATCGGCACGGGGTTCTCCGTGATCTCGGAGAAGAAGCGCTCGGAAAGAACGACGGTGCTCTCCCAGAGCGTGCCCTGGTCGGGTTGGCGTGGGGTCCACCAGAGCGTGGCCTTGTCGGCGATATTGACGTTCTCAAGCCCGAAGGTGCTTCCTGATGAGTAGGTGCAGGAGATCGAGCACGCGAACAGCCGGGTCATTTGATCCCGCAAGCGCGGGATAGTGCCCCAACGGCCGCCGGTAGGAACGAGGTCAAGCTCCGCCATAAAGCGGCTAAGGCTGCTGCCGAGAACGATGTGACGGCTCTTGGTGCGGACAGCCTCGGTCGTCAGGTAACCGGTCACCAGACGCGGAATGCTGCCGTAAGGAAGTCCGATCTTCGAGGGCGCCAGCATCGTCAGTGAGAATGCACCATTGGTGCGAGTGAACTCGTTGCCAGCGACACGGCGATGCGGCATCGTCGCCTGCACCATGGCGCGCGCCATGAACCCGAGTGCACCGGCTTCCTTTGCTGCTTCGAGCTCAATGGCCAAGGCCGTCCCGAACAGCTTGTCAAGCGTACGGGAGATGGGCTGGTTGTCATTGGCGAACTCCGGCAGGCGTTCAGGAGCCATGGGGGCGAAGCCATCGAGTGGCTCCATAGCGTCGAGGTCTAGTAGGTGACGCGCTTTCATCCTCGTTGGCAGTCCTAGTTCTGTTTTTGTTCTAGACACACTAACACAAGGGGATGATGTCGTGGTCAGGAATCGACGCGGACGACGACGAGCGGCGTTGCTGGGAATTGTTGTCGGCTCTTGGCACAGCTTGGTTCTGAGTGTGCCAAAACTGTGCCAAAAACGCCGAAAGCCCCGTCCGTGAGGACCGGGGCCTTCGTATGAAGCGTTGATTTTGTTAGGTAATTTTGGTTGCGGGGGTAGGATTTGAACCTACGACCTTCAGGTTATGAGCCTGACGAGCTACCGGGCTGCTCCACCCCGCGGAGAGGTTTTTTTTGCCTTGGTTACGGGGCTTGAGGAGCGCCGTTGTGGAATGAGGCAAAGTTGAATGTTCTTGCGTTGAGGGATGTCTGCGCTTTGCAGGCCTGGCAGCGACCTACTCTCCCACATCTTAAGATGCAGTACCATTGGCGCTGGGGAGTTTCACGGCCGAGTTCGGGATGGGATCGGGTGGGGGCTCCCCGCTGGGGCCACCAGGCCGGCGAAGCGCAGATGAGAGGAACTGGTCTTTTTTTTCAGGTTTGTTTCTGATCGATGACATCCCGTATTGGGAATGATGCGGTGCGAGGCGCGTTACGAACCGGAGGGTCGCAAGCGCAACGCGCGCCGGCCGTTAGGCCGCCCTTGCGGAGGGCTTCGCCCGTGAGCGGCGCCTGATTACGGACCGGAGGTCCGCAAGGCCGAGGGCCGCCGCGGCTGATGCCGCGCGTGGTTCGCAAGGCCGCGCGTTGGCGCGGACGCCCGTGAGACCGTTTTCAGTGAATGGACATTGACTAATGAGAGTGATCAAGCCGAACGAGCTATTAGTAAGGCTCAGCTTCACGCGTTGCCGCGCTTCCACATGCCTCCTATCGACGTGGTGGTCTTCCACGGCTCTTCAGGGAGAACTCGTTTTGAGGTTAGTTTCCCGCTTAGATGCTTTCAGCGGTTATCTATTCCGAACATAGCTACCCTGCACTGCGGCTGGCGCCACAACAGGTCCACCAGAGGTTCGTCCATCCCGGTCCTCTCGTACTAGGGACAGATCCTCTCAATTCTCCTACACCCACGGCAGATAGGGACCGAACTGTCTCGCGACGTTCTGAACCCAACTCACGTACCGCTTTAAATGGCGAACAGCCATACCCTTGGGACCTGCTCCAGCCCCAGGATGCGATGAGTCGACATCGAGGTGCCAAACAACCCCGTCGATATGGACTCTTGGGGGTCATCAGCCTGTTATCCCCGGCGTACCTTTTATCCGTTGAGCGATGGCCCTTCCACGAGGGACCACCGGATCACTATGGCCGTCTTTCGACTCTGCTCGACTTGTCAGTCTCGCAGTCAGGCAGGCTTATGCCATTGCACTCGACGAGCGATTTCCGACCGCTCTGAGCCCACCTTCGCGCGCCTCCGTTACCATTTGGGAGGCGACCGCCCCAGTCAAACTACCCGCCACACACGGTCCCGGATGCTGTTACATCGCGGTTAGATATCCATGACGACAAGGGTGGTATTTCAAGGATGACTCCACGAGAGCTGGCGCCCTCGCTTCGACGTCTACCACCTATCCTACACATGTCGACACGAATACCAGTGTGAAGCTGTAGTAAAGGTGCACGGGGTCTTTCCGTCTGACCGCAGGAACCCCGCATCTTCACGGGGAATTCAATTTCACTGAGCCTGTGCTGGAGACAGCGGGGAAGTCGTTACGCCATTCGTGCAGGTCGGAACTTACCCGACAAGGAATTTCGCTACCTTAGGACCGTTATAGTTACGGCCGCCGTTTACCGGGGCTTCAATTCGGAGCTTGCACACCTCCCCTTAACCTTCCGGCACCGGGCAGGCGTCAGACCCTATACGTCGCCTTGCGGCTTCGCAGAGCCCTGTGTTTTTGATAAACAGTCGCCACCCCCTGGTCTGTGCCCCTCCTGGCTGGTTGCCCAACCAGAAGGCTCCCTTCTCGCGAACTTACGGGAGCAATTTGCCGAGTTCCTTCAGCACAGTTCTCTCAAGCGCCTTGGTATGCTCTACCAGTCCACCTGTGTCGGTTTCGGGTACGGTCTATACGCGGGGGCTGTTTCCTGGAACACCTTCACCGCACCCCCAATCCAGTAAGGGGATACGATACACGGCATTCGTCACCACCCGCAGGCCCACGAATATTAACGTGGTTCCCATCGACTACGCCTTTCGGCCTCGCCTTAGGGGCCGGCTAACCCTGCTCCGATTAACGTTGAGCAGGAACCCTTGGACTTTCGGCGAGCGGGTCTCTCACCCGCTTTGTCGTTACTCATGTCAGCATTCGCACTTCCGATACCTCCAGCAGCCCTCGCGGGTCTGCCTTCATCGGCCTACGGAACGCTCCGCTACCGCGCACTTGCGTGCACCCGCAGTTTCGGCACATGGCTTGAGCCCCGGTACATTTTCGGCGCGGAACCCCTTGTTTAGACCAGTGAGCTGTTACGCTTTCTTTAAATGATGGCTGCTTCTAAGCCAACATCCTGGTTGTTTTGGGAGTTCTACATCCTTTCCCACTTAGCCATGATTTGGGGGCCTTAACTGGCGGTCAGGGTTGTTGCCCTCTCCACGACGGACGTTAGCACCCGCCGTGTGTCTGCCGGATAGTACTTCTCGGTATTCGGA